>NZ_CP039964.1:1200000-1550000 GCF_005234135.1 Pseudorhodobacter turbinis | reverse complement strand
GACGGCCAAAACAACCAGGAGGTTGGCTTAGAAGCAGCCATCCTTTAAAGATAGCGTAACAGCTCACTGGTCTAGATAAGCTGTCCTGCGGCGAAGATGTAACGGGGCTCAAACTACGAGCCGAAGCTCAGGATGTGTAGCAATACACGTGGTAGCGGAGCGTTCTGTGATATAGGACGCTGTGTCTTTAGTACCTTCGGGTATTACGGACACAATGTGCTTTCTGTGAAGCCGGGCTGTAAGGCATCCGGTGGAGAGATCAGAAGCGAGAATGTTGACATGAGTAGCGACAAAGAGGGTGAGAGACCCTCTCGCCGAAAGTCCAAGGGTTCCTGCTTAAAGCTAATCTGAGCAGGGTAAGCCGGCCCCTAAGGCGAGGCCGAAAGGCGTAGTCGATGGGAACCAGGTTAATATTCCTGGGCCGTGAGGTGGTGACGGATTGCAGAGGTAGTTTACCCTTATCGGATTGGGTAGGCTGCTGAGTGGTCCCTGGAAATAGCCCCTCTATAAGACCGTACCCTAAACCGACACAGGTGGACAGGTAGAGAATACCAAGGCGCTTGAGAGAACCACATCAAAGGAACTCGGCAAAATGCCTCCGTAAGTTCGCGAGAAGGAGGCCCCACTTTTAGGCAACTAGAGGTGGGGGGCACAAACTAGGGGGTGGCGACTGTTTACTTAAAACACAGGGCTCTGCGAAGTCGTAAGACGACGTATAGGGTCTGACGCCTGCCCGGTGCTGGAAGGTTAAAAGGAGGGGTGCAAGCTCTGAATTGAAGCCCCAGTAAACGGCGGCCGTAACTATAACGGTCCTAAGGTAGCGAAATTCCTTGTCGGGTAAGTTCCGACCTGCACGAATGGCGTAACGATCTCCCCGCTGTCTCTGATGTGGACTCAGCGAAATTGAACTGTGTGTCAAGATGCACACTTCCCGCGGTTAGACGGAAAGACCCCATGCACCTTTACTATAGCTTCGCACTGGCATCAGGATTGAGATGTGCAGGATAGGTGGTAGGCATTGAAGCGGGAACGCTAGTTCTCGTGGAGCCTCCCTTGAGATACCACCCTTCTTACTCTTGATGTCTAACCGCGGTCCGTTATCCGGATCCGGGACCCTGCGTGGTGGGTAGTTTGACTGGGGCGGTCGCCTCCTAAAGTGTAACGGAGGCGCGCGAAGGTTGGCTCAGAGCGGTCGGAAATCGCTCGTTGAGTGCAATGGCAGAAGCCAGCCTGACTGCAAGACTGACAAGTCGAGCAGAGACGAAAGTCGGTCATAGTGATCCGGTGGTCCCGAGTGGAAGGGCCATCGCTCAACGGATAAAAGGTACGCTGGGGATAACAGGCTGATGATGCCCAAGAGTCCATATCGACGGCATCGTTTGGCACCTCGATGTCGGCTCATCTCATCCTGGGGCTGGAGCAGGTCCCAAGGGTACGGCTGTTCGCCGTTTAAAGAGGTACGTGAGCTGGGTTTAGAACGTCGTGAGACAGTTCGGTCCCTATCTGCCGTGGGTGTAGGAGATTTGAGAAGAGTTGCCCCTAGTACGAGAGGACCGGGGTGAACGTTCCACTGGTGGACCAGTTATCATGCCAATGGTAGTGCTGGGTAGCTATGAACGGACAGGATAACCGCTGAAGGCATCTAAGCGGGAAGCCCCCTTCAAAACAAGATCTCCCTTGAGAGCCGTGGAAGACCACCACGTCGATAGGCCAGAGATGTAAGTGCAGCAATGCATTCAGTTGACTGGTACTAATTGCTCGATAGGCTTGATTTGATCCAGAAAAAGCAAGGTTCATATGAACCAAGCATTCGGAAATAAAGTCAAAAGCAAACATCACTACGTCACAAAGTGACGGCAGTGTAAGAACATGGAACAATGATAAAGCCGCATAGCTTTATCACTGATGTTGTTACTTCCTGAATACCTCAGGAAAACGTTTCTTTCTCGGTTTGGTGGTCATAGCGCGAGCAAAACACCCGATCCCTTCCCGAACTCGGCAGTTAAGTGCCGCCGCGCCAATGGTACTGCGTCTTAAGACGTGGGAGAGTAGGTCACCGCCAAACCTAGTAAGAAACGTATCTCTCATAACGATGACAAAAATGACCCCAATCCTACACAAGGGGCACTATAGGGCCCAACAAAGCGCCCAACCGTCGCGGGGTGGAGCAGCCCGGTAGCTCGTCAGGCTCATAACCTGAAGGTCGTAGGTTCAAATCCTACCCCCGCAACCAAAAAATATAAATAAAACAAAGACTTAGAATCCGACAAAAACAATTGTGTATGACCCGCGCAAAAACAAGTCAACGCTGAGTCAACGTTTTGCAAGTCCCTTTGAAATCCAGGGGGTTTTTTGCGTTTTGCCATGATCAGCCGCGCTGGTCCTCAAGGGGCACCACAACTGCATTCTAGTGGGTGTTGCTAAGCAGAACCAATATCGGTCAGAAGCAGAGATACGTTTCTAAACGATGGCGTCATTGGACAGCTTGGTCCTTTTGGTTATGCTCGTGGCTGCAAAGGTCATGGTTCCCCAGCACCTTGATTACGTGGCAATCTGCGATTGTGCCCTGCGCGCATTGAGCGATCATACGTTCCAGTTCTACTTCCAGCGCCCGCAAGCGGACAAGGCGATCCCGCACAGCGACAAGTTGTGCCTTTGCGATCTGGTCAGCCGCCGCACAGGATTGATCGGGGGTGTCGGACAGGCTGAGCAGATCGCGGATGGCCTCCAGCGTAAAGCCCAGATCACGGGCGTGACGGATAAAGGACAGTCGGTCCATTGTGGCGGTGCCATAAAGCCGCTGGTTTCCGGCACTTCGCTCCGCTTCTGGCAATAGACCGATCTCTTCGTAATAACGGATCGTCGGCACCTTGACGCCGGCAGTCTTGCTCAACTTTCCGATGGTCAGCATGAAAAACCTCTTGAACCTCTAGTTGCTAGAGACATTAAACATGGGAATCAATAAGGGCAATGCCTTGACCAAGCCGGAGATAGATATGACCAAATCACCCCCTGAACAAACTGATAGCAGTTGTGAATGGACCGTTTCCGGCATGGATTGCGGATCTTGTGCCAACAAGATCAAGGATGCCGTGGGGCGGCTGCCGGGGGTGTCTGGTATCAGCGTGGCGCTGATGACCGAACGCCTGCGCTTGACACTGGATGAGGCGCAAACGCCACGCGCGCGGGTTGAGGCGATGGTCAAATCGCTTGGCTACGGCATTGCACCAAAGGGTGAGGCCGCCGCGCGCAAGGGGTTTGTAATGCCCGAGCAGGCGGGTGCGCAGGATCATTCCAATCACGACGGCGATGACCATGACCCTAAACCCAGCCCTGATGCGGGTCACGGTGGTGCAGGCCATGTGCATGATGACCCCGCCGACAGCGGCAAGCGGTGGTATCAGACTTCCAAGGGCCAACTGGTCATCGTGACCGGTATTCTTTTGGTGGTCGCCTGGGGCATCGAACTTTTGACTTCGTCCGAGATAGGCTATTGGGCGTTTTTCATCGCCTGCCTCATCGGTGTAGCACCCGTGGCCAAACGGGCCTTTGCCGCGCTGCGCGTCGGCCAGCCTTTTACCATCGAAAGCCTTATGACCATCGCCGCCATTGGCGCGCTGTTCATCAACGCAGCAGAAGAGGCGGCGCTGGTGGTGTTCCTGTTTGCGGTCGGCGAAGTGCTGGAAGGGGTTGCGGCCAACAAAGCGCGTGACGGCATTCGCGCATTGGCAAACCTTGTGCCCAAGACAGCGCTGCTGGAGGAAAACGGCGTTACCCGTGAGGTGCCCGCTGAAACGCTGACCATAGGTCAGATCGTTCTGGTGCGGCCCGGTGATCGTATCCCAGCAGATGGCGATATTGCATCTGGAACCAGTGGCATCGATGAAAGCCCGGTGACGGGCGAAAGCGTGCCGCGCACCAAAGGTCAGGGTGATGCTGTCTTTGCAGGCTCGATCAATACCGAAGCCGCATTGCGCGTCACGGTGACCAAGGCCGCGCAAGACAACACTATTTCGCGCATCATCCAACTTGTGGAAGAGGCCGAGGAGGCCCGCGCGCCGACCGAACGCTTCATCGACCGGTTCAGCCGTTGGTATATGCCTGCAATCGTTGGTGTGGCCGCGCTGGTTATCCTCGTGCCCCCCCTTATGTTTGGTCAACCGTGGGACACGTGGGTTTATCGTGGATTGGCACTTCTGCTGATCGGGTGCCCCTGTGCGCTGGTGATATCGGTGCCTGCGGCGATTGCGTCGGCCATGTCTGCGGGCGCGCGCAAGGGGCTGTTGATGAAGGGCGGGGCGGTGATTGAGGCGGCAGCCAAGACCACCCATGTCGCTTTTGACAAGACAGGCACCCTGACGCATGGCCGCCCGGTTGTGACGGATGTGGTGACGCTGGGCGCGCTGAATGAGGAAGCCGTGTTGTCGCTTTCGGCAGCGGTTGAAGCCGGGTCGAGCCATCCACTTGCCACGGCAATCTCTGGCAAGGCCAAGGACGCAAATGCGCCTGTATTGGCGGCGCAAAACGCCCGCGCGATCCCCGGCAAAGGGGTCGAGGCGGTGATTGATGGCGCATCTGTATGGGTCACCAACCCCAAATATGCGATGGAACAAGGTGGATTGGACGGTATTGGGTTGCGGCGTGCGACAGCGCTGGAGGAAGAGGGAAAAACGGTTGCTGTGCTTTATCGCGCCCGCGAACCGCTGGCCTTGTTTGCGTTGCGCGATGAGCCGCGCCAGGACGCCGCCGATGCTGTGCGCCAGTTGCGCGCCATGGGGATCACCCCAGTGGTTCTGACAGGCGACAACCCACGCACCGCAGCGGCCATTGCGGGCGGCCTCGGCATCGAGTTTCAGGCGGAAATGATGCCCGAGGACAAGCTGGCGGCGATCAAGCAGATGGGCGCAAGTGGCCATGTGATGATGATTGGTGACGGCATCAATGACGCGCCCGCGCTGAAACAGGCGTCTGTTGGCGTGGCGATGGGGTCGGGCACCGATGTGGCGCTGGAAACCGCAGATGCCGCCATTCTGCGCGACCGGGTGACGGATGTGCCAGCGCAAATTCGGCTGGCGCGGGCGGCTATGGCCAACATCCGACAGAACGTGACACTGGCGCTGGGGCTGAAGGCGGTCTTTCTCGTGACTTCCGTGTTGGGAATTACTGGGCTGTGGATCGCCATTCTGGCCGATACTGGGGCCACAGTGCTGGTGACCCTGAACGCGCTGCGCCTGCTGCGCTTTGATCCTGAGCGGGAGGGTTGACGTGATATCGCTGTTTGGCTGTTCGGGCAGGCTTACCTCAATGACTGCGACAACGTACCTCGCTGGATCTGGATCTGGATCTGGATCCGGCCACCGTTGCCGAAGGTGATGAAAGCTGATGCGCAAGACTGGTTACAACGACAATCGTTACAGGAGACAGCCTACTATGAGGCTTCGACATATACAGATCGGACTTTGGATCATGGCCGGGCTTGCGGCCTTGGCCTATGGCGCCTTGATTCTGCGACCACAAATGAACGCACAAACCCAAGAAGCCACGTTTCGGCCTGCATTTTCCTTGCCCGATGGCGCGGGCCAGCTTCGCACAACAGCCGATTTCGCAGGCAAGTTTCAATTGGTGTTCTTTGGCTTCACCAATTGCCCCGATGTCTGCCTGACCACCCTGTCCGAAGTGGCGCAGGTGATGGACGATTTGGGGGATGCTGCGGAAATGGTGCAACCCATCTTTATCTCGATTGACCCCGAGCGTGATCGCAAGCTGGGCATCGACGGTTTTACACAAGCCTTTCACCCTGCAATTCTGGGTTTGGCAGGCGACATCGGGGGCACACAGGCCGCCGCCGAAAGTTTCAGGATTTTCTTTGAGCGCGAGGATGCGCCGAATGCCGCAGGTGGCTACACCATGTCGCATAGCTCAGCCCTTTACCTTATCAGCCCGAAAGGTGATTGGTTGCGCCAATACGACTACGGCACACCCGCCACTGAAATACTTTCCGATCTGAATACGAGGTTGTGACCAATGAAAACCACCGTTCTTGCACTGTCACTCTTGTTTGCGGCCCCGATGGCGCAAGCTTGTGAAACTTTCACAATTGGCGATATCAGCGCCCAGAACGCATGGTCCCGCGCCTCTATCGGAACGGGGCGGCCAGCGGTTCTGTATCTGGAAATTACCAATAACGGCACCAGCGATGACGCCCTTCTTGGCCTCACGACACCGGCGGCCAGCATGCCGATGCTGCATGAAACCACTGTCACAGATGGTGTTGCCGCGATGCCTCATGCCGCATCCATTCCAGTTCCAGCAGGGGAAACCGTAGCCCTGTTACCAGGGGGATTTCACGGGATGCTCATGGGCCTGACCGATCCGCTGGTCGAAGGCCAAACCTTTCCCATCACCCTGACGTTCGAGCAGGCAGGCAACCTTGATGTCACCGTTGATATTCTGTCGATGCGGGCAAAGGGGGCGGCGTGCGACGACGCCAGATAATGCTGTTCCTTGCTGGGGTGACAGGGGCTGCGGCTTTCACGCTGGGACTGGGGGCGTGGAGGACTCGCAACCGTTCCGTCCATAACCCGCTTTTACCATTGCCCCTGACATCAATGGACTGGCGTCTGACCAATCACGTCGGGCAGGAGGTCACACCTGCAGATTGGCGGGGACGCCCCGCAATGGTGTTTTTTGGCTTTACCTACTGCCCCGACGTCTGCCCAACCACGCTGCTTGATATCGCCGACTGGTTGGAGGCCCTCGGCCCGGACGCGGACAGGCTGACGGTCGCGCTGATCTCAGTCGATCCGGAGCGAGACACGCCGGATGCGCTGGCAAATTACATATCCCATTTCGACCCGCGCATCATCGGCCTGACTGGAAGCGTGGGTGCTACCGCCCGCGCGGCCGCTGACTTTCGCGTCAGCTTTAAGAAGGAGCCTTCCGGGGACGGCGACTACACCATGAACCACACTGCAGGCGTTTTCCTGTTCTATGCCAACGGGCAATTTGCCAGCATCATTGACTTCCATGAGGATCGGCGATTCGCTGTACCTAAAATACGCCGTATTCTGGCCTGAAAAGGAGCTAACCATGCCCATCACCACATTGACACGCCGCCACTTGATACTGATTGCCGGAGTCGCAGCTATTGCTCGCCCAGCCTTTGCTGCAGAGCCCTTCATCCATATCGTCAAAGATCGAAACTGCGGATGCTGTACGGCTTGGGTCGATGTTTTGCAGGCTGAAGGCTTTACGGTCACCACCGAGGACAGCCTTGGAACATTGCTGATGCGCTACAAATCGGACAACGGCATCCCGCAGGACATGATATCGTGCCATACCGGCCGGATTGATCAGTATATGCTTGAAGGCCACGTGCCACCTTCCGATATTAGACGTCTTCTGGTCGAGCGTCCGGACGCCATCGGCTTGGCCGTTCCTGGCATGCCCTACGGCTCGCCGGGAATGGGGCCGGAAAGCGAACGCGAGGCATATGACGTGTTCCTGATCCGGCGCAACGGCACGACTGAATTCTTTTCGCGCTATGAGGCTGCGTAGACCCATCGCACCGTAAAATATTCCCGCACACATTCGCATCTTGCCTGTCCTTAGGGCAGTGTTTGTGGCACCTCGACATATTTTCGACCCAACTTGACAATACTATCGCGTGTTCTTTGTTGATTAATTGCGATGCAGCAACCGCATGATGATTTGCCTCGAACCCATCGGCTTTGTGGAATATGTTCAGAATAGCGCCCTAAACCGCGCGTGACAGGTGATGTTGGTGTGTGCCATACTGTGTATACGGTAAACCCCAGCGCCATGGAGATGTGTATCCGTAAAGTGGGCCGGGCGTGAGTTTGCGGGTGAGGCGTCTGGCGCTTCCTGCTGGCAAATCTTCCAGCCTGTCTATAAACGGCATGCCTGCATTTGATCACGCAGCACCGCGTAGTTACTCAGCATGCGCACGACAACAACCTCTTGGGGCAGAGCATCTTCCTCAACGGATCATTCACGCGCGGCTTGCCATGACTTTTCGAAAAAAGGTCAAAGCCTAGACATTTGTTCATCCGTCAGCCAGTAAAGATTGCTCAAAGCCCCCTCTGAGTTTGGGAACTTGGATCGCGCCCGCTTGAAAGGCTCAGGCAATTTTATGGGTCAGGAACCTAAAGCTAACCAAACACAAAACGCTTTAATCAATAGCCGGAAAGTAATCCGCCGACGAAATCCTGACACGCTGCACGCTTTGCGCCCCTTTTGCCAAAAGCACAACATCCGGCCCCACCGACGCCTCAGAGTTATCTGACGCATTGGCATTAACAGCTTGCCGGATCGCCAGGATCCCCTGTCCGATTGGATCATCATAGGATGCAGCTAGAACATCGCCATTCATCAAACCGCGCAAAACCGTGTGGCTGATGTAAGTCGAAAGCAGTTTGGGCGCTTGTGGGCGTTTCTGTGCCGCGAGCAGGCCAATTGCGGCCTCAACAGCAGGTGCGCTCCCGATCAGAAAATCAGCCTCGGGATGCTGTTCCAAGGCCGTTTCGACCGCTGCGAGTTGCTGGCGCAGCCCTGTATCATCCTCAAAAACGCCGGTGATCGTAACCGCACTGTCTGCAAGCCCATCACGCAAACCCGCCTCAAGTGGACCCGTCCAGCCAGCAATACGCGGCCCCGATATAAACACCGCAGTTTTGGGCGGTGTGCCTTTCGGATGCAATTCGCGCAGATGGTGGCCAATAGCAAAGCCCATGTCTTGCCAGTTGACACCGACCCGCCCGCTCAGCGCATCTGAATGAAGCTCGTTGACCAGCCCGAAAACAGGTACATCCTGCGCAATACGCGCGATAGCCTGCGAAAGTTCAGGGTGGTTTGACGTAACCGCCCCGATCAAGATCGCATCAACACCCCGCGCGGCACAGGCGTTCAGCAATTTGATCTGCTCTGTGCGCGCATGATACCCGCCTGCCTCATAAAGCAGCAATTCGACATTCTGGCGCGCGGCCTCTTGTTCAAGCCCATAGCCGACACTAAGCCAGTATTCATCCTTGAAATGGGGAACCAAAACACAAAACAGCCGCGCTTTCTGAGTGGGTGATGCCGTAACGGGCGCACCCCACATCATCAAACAAATCGCACCAAGTGCGATTGAACAGCGCAGGGCGGCCCCGTAGAGTTTGCTTATGCGCAAAACAAGATTTGACACGCGACTGATCCAGATTCTCTCGGCTATGGCTGTGCTGGCCATTATGGTGGGTGTGGCGGCAATCGCGGTCAACCGCTATCTGGTGCGCAGCCATAAAGAGTTGATCGAGACGAGCCTCCCGGCGATGGAACTGGCAAGCCGCATTGGTGCTGCCACCGAAGTCGTCGGCACACTCGCGGTCGCTTTTGAGCAAGCCGACACCTCCGAGGACTTTGACCAGATCACTACGGCCCTTAGGGCTGCGGTCAGCAACATAGAAGCAGGCGCGCGCGAGTTGGAAAGCATCAGCCTTGGTTCTTCCGCCAAGCTACCGCCCTCACAGGCCGCAGTAATCGCGGCGCGGATGGCGAAAAACGGTCATGAAGACGTGCGCCTGAAGGTACGAATTGCCCATGTTGAGCTTGGCATCGCGGATGCAGGTGCGCAGCTTGCCAGCCTGATTGAAGCTGAAACAGACCTTGCCCGTCTTCGGATCACGGCGGGAATTGTCGGAATTTACACCGACATCGAAGCCAATCCGCGCGCGGCACTTGATACGCTGGCAGACCGGCACTTCTTTGCCTTTGAGCGGATCACCGAACTCGCGCGCATGATTGACGCGGTGCGGTTGGAGCTTCAGCGCGTGCCAAATACCACAAGCATTGAAGAGATCGCGCACCTGCACGCCGAATTAGGCGGGCAACTCGCCCTCATAACGCGCCGCCTTACCTATCTTCCGACACTCTCGGCACGCGAAAAGGCTGCAACCCTTTTGCAACAGCATCAGGATGCTCTTGCAGACGAGGGTCTGATCGGCCTTCAGCGGAAGCGGCTTGCGGTGCAACGCGCAATCACCGCCGATAGCGATAATTTACGCACAGTCATTTCCCGGCTGTCGGAGCGGGCAAGGCACGCGCGCGATACCGTGCAAGCTCAGGGGCTTGAAAGGATCGCCGCGGCGCAAACTCGGTCGTCTCAAATGACGGCGGCGCTGCTTGCTTTGGTCGCGGCTGCCGTCATTGCTGGTGCTATCTTGTGGCTTTATGCGCGCAAACAGCTGGTCACACGTATGGGCAACCTGTCGCGCCGCATCGTCGCGGTTGCGGGCGGCGATTACGATGCGCCTATGGCAATCAGCGGGCATGACGAGATTGGACGCATGGAAAAGGCGCTGAACATCCTGCGTCGCCGTGCAACCGATGCCGACCGTTTGCGCGGCAACCTCGAAGAGGCCGTCATTGCGCGAACCGGGGATGTCGTGGCCGAGATGAAGGCGTCTGACACCGCCCGCGCCGAGGCTGAGGCCGCCAACAGCAGCAAAACCGAGTTTCTTGCCCGCATGAGCCATGAAATCCGCACGCCGCTGAACGGCATCATCGGCATGCTAGATTTACTGGAGGCTGACGAGCGCGACCCCGCACGGAAAGAGCGCGCCCTTGCCGCGCTGAACTCGTCGCGCGAATTGCTTGAGATCACCAACGACATCCTGAACTATGCTGGTGCCGAAGATAGCGCGAACCGCAGCAGTCCCGTTCATTTCCTTCTGCGCGAGCTTGTCGGGCAGCTGGGCCAGCAGTTGCAATCACTCGCCGCGCAAAAGAAACTGGACGTCGCAATCCACCTTGCCGAGCCTGCACCGATGGTATTGTTGGGCGACGTGGTCAAAATCCGCCAGATTGTCGGCAACCTTATCTCGAACGCCGTAAAATACACCAAACGCGGCAGTGTCGCGCTATCTGTCGATCACGCGATTGACGCGCAGAGCGGGCAGCCCGTGATCAGCTTTAGTGTCACTGACACCGGTGTCGGCATGACACAAAACGCCGTCACACATGCGTTTGATGCTTATATGCGGACCGATGCTGCAAAACGGGCTGGCATTGAAGGTATGGGGCTTGGGCTGGCCATCTCGCGCAAGCTGACAGAAGCCCTTGGCGGAGGGCTTAGTGTTGCTAGCGAGCCTGGCGTTGGCAGCCAGTTTACACTGACGTTACCGCTTGCAATGGGTGATCCGGCTCTTGCCCGCGACGAACCTGCCCGATTGCCAGACATCCAGTATGGCCAGAACGTGTTGGTTATCGACGATCATCCCGTCAATCTGATGGTCGCGCGGGGCTATCTGGAGCGGCTCGGCTGCCATGTTCACGTCGCAGCGACAGGTACAGAGGGGCTGAAAGCCGGTGCTGAACAGAAATATGACCTTGTACTGATTGATCTGGATTTACCCGATATGCGCGGCGAAGAGGTTGCCGCCCAGCTTCGCCTACACCAAGATGCCCCCCTTCTTGTGGCACTGACTGCGTATATGATCGAAGATACGGTCGACAACCGCGCAAAAATTGGTGTGGCGCGCATCCTGCACAAGCCTGTTTCTGCGCGCGCCTTGGCCGCAGTGCTGGCCAAAGTTCTGGGCGGCAACACATCAAATGCGGCGGCAGAATCATCCGAGCTGGACTTGGTTCTTCAATGCTTGCGCGAAGATATGTCAGACCTTGGCGCAGAGACGACGGGGCTTATTGTCGGTGAGTTTCTTAAGGACCTGACCGCAGCCGTTAACGCGGTCATTAACACATCAGGAGTTGTTCAGCAAAAGGCGGCGCACAAGCTCAAGGGCGCAGCTGCAAATTTCCGGCTAGAGAGTTTTTGCACCGCTTTGGCACTTGTTGAAGCAACAGCGGACGACGACGCTCTCAAGGCTATGCAACAGCTCGCAGACGAGGCCGCGCGCACCCTTGCAACAGCCGCAAGCTCTGCAGGGCTTCAGACAGATGCAGGGTCGACAAAATGATAGCCCTGCCCATGCATTGTAAGAATCCACTCGGGATTTGTAGGGTCTTTCTCCAGCTTTTTGCGCAGCCGCCCCACAACAACATCAATCATCCGGTCACTTGACCGCATCGTCTCGCGTCCGATTATTTCCGACAGGCGTGCGCGGCTCAGCGTCTGGCCGGGATGGTCGGCAAGTGCTGCCATAATCTCAAACTCTTGCGAGGTAAGGCTTTCAATTCGAGCCGCTGATACCAGCCTGCGCCGGATACGGTCAAAGCACCACGGGCCAAAATTCTCAACCGGCGGCGGGCCTTCGGGCGCTTGCCCGATATCGGCAATCCGCGACAAGAGGTTCTTCACCCGCGCCGCCAGTTCGCGCTTGTCAAACGGCTTGACCACGTAGTCGTCGGCACCCATTTCAAGCCCGACGATCTTGTCGATCTGATCATCGCGCGCCGTGAGTAAAATAATCCCAACCCGCGACGCCGCACGCTGCTCGCGGGTGATGGTCAGCCCGTCCTTGCCCTCAAGGTTGATGTCAATCAGCAACAGCTCGGGCGGGTCTGTCTGCATGATCGCTTCCATTTCACCCGCGCCCTCGGCCTCGCTGACGCGATAGCCCTGCGTGCGCAGATAGGCTGCCAAGCGCATGCGCGTCGTACGGTCGTCTTCAACAATGAGTATGTGCTGTGCCATTGCTCGAGTTTACATTTCTTTACATCTTCGAACAAGTCAGTTTGCGCAAAATCAAAGTCCAATGAAGGCCGCTTTGATAGTGTGGCGACAAGAAGTTCACCCTAGGAGGTTTTCATGTCATTCACCAAACCAACCCGGCGCTTGTTCCTGCAAGGCGGCGCTGCCATGTTCGGCTCAACCAGCCTGCTGGGTACAACTGCACTCGCCGGACTTGACCCCAATTCATATGGCGATCGCATCTTCCACGCAACGCATTTCGGCTCATTTGAGGCGATCGTGCGCGATGGCAAGATGATCGCCATCGATTCCGTCGAGGATGTCGACAAGCGCCCGACAGCGATGTTGAACATCGGCGTGTTGGACCGGACCTACGACAAGTCCCGCATCAACTATCCGATGGTGCGCAAGTCCTATCTGGCAGGCTGGGAAACCGGTGATACCAAGCCCGAGCTGCGCGGCCGTGAGGAATACGTCAAGGTTGACTGGGACACCGCGTGGAGCCTGACGGCCAAAGCCCTGCTCGACACCGCCGCCAACCATGGCAACCGGGCGATCTTCAGCTCGTCCTATGGTGGCTGGTCGAACGCAGGCAGCTTCCGTCCCAACGTTCTGCAAGGGCGTATGATCAACCTGATCGGTGGCTGCACCAACACGGCTGGTGACTGGTCGGCCGGTGCGTCGCAGGTTTCACTGCCGCACATTATCGGCGATATGGAAGTTTACTCGCCACAGTCCGCGTGGGAAACCATCCGCGACGAATGTGACGTCTTTGTTCTGGTCGGTTGCGACCCGATCAAAAACAACCGCATTGAATTTACGGTGGCTGACCACGATATGTCTCAGCGCTGGGAAATGATCCGCGATGCAGGCGTCAAGTTCATCTCGATCAACCCGCAGAAAACCGCCTCTGACGAGGTTCTGAATGCCGACTGGGTCAAGATTGTACCGAATACGGACGTGGCACTGTTCTGCGCTATGGCCAACCATGTGCTGGAAATGGGCCTGCAAGACCAAGCCTATATGGACAAGTATACAGTCGGTTCCGAGAAATGGATCGCCTATGTCAAAGGTGACGATGACGGCGTGGCCAAAACACCTGAATGGGCGGCCAAGATCACCGGCATTGACGCGGCGAAAATCCGGGAACTGGCCGAACTGTTCGCCAAATCCAACACAAACATTGCTGGTGCATGGTCGCTGCAACGCGCCCAGCACGGCGAGATGACCCATTGGGCCATCATCAACTTTGCCTCACTGACAGGAAAAATCGGCAAGCCGGGCTGTGGCGTTGGTTTCTCGTGGCACTATGGCGGTGGCGGAATGCCGGCATCTGGCAAGGCAACACCTGTGGGCATGTCTCAGGGGCGTAACTTTGTGACGACTGTCTGCCCTGCCAGCCGGATCACTGACATGCTGGAAAACCCCGGCAAGGAAGTCTTCTACAACGGCAACACCCACACATACCCTGATGTGAAGGTGATCTTTAACGCCGGTAACAACTTTATGAGCCACCAGCAGGATACCAACCGGCTGATCCGTGCGCTTGAAAAAGTCGAAACCGTTGTCAGTGTTGACGTTTGGTGGACAGCCGCAACACGTTGGGCTGACATCGTTATGCCTGCGGCATCGACGCTGGAGCAAAATGACATCAGTGTCGGCGGCACCTATTCCAACGACAAGATCTATGCGATGAAAAAGGTGATCGAACCTATTGGCGACAGCCTTCCAGATTACGAAATCTTTGAAGGTCTGGCTGACAAACTCGGCATCTGGACGCAGTTCACCGAAGGCGAAGACAAGATGTATCACATCAAGCTGGCCTATGCCGCGACAGATGCAGCCAAGCATACGCCGTTCGAGGAGTTCTGGGAAAAAGGCTATGCCCGCCAAGAGGTGCCCGAGGCAGCCCATAAGTGGACACGCCACAACGCGTTCTACAATGACCCCGAAGGCAGCCCGCTGCACACGACATCCGGCAAGATCGAAATGTTCTGCGAAGACTTTGCAAAGCTTGAGATCGAAGATTGCCCCGGCATGCCAATGTGGATGGAAAAGCACGAGTACCTCGGCAACGCCAAAAAAGGCCAACTGCACGTTGTATCGCCGCACCCGTGGTTCCGCCTGCACAGCCAGATGGACCAGTCGGAAAAGCTGCGTGAACTCTACAAAATCCAGGGCCGCGAGCCTGTCCGGATCAACACCGAAGACGCCGCATCACGTGGCATCGAGGATGGCGATCTGGTCGAGCTTTACAATGATCGTGGCACAGTGATCGCAGGCGCTGTTATCAGCGATGAGATCATGAAAGGTGTGGTCTCGATCTATGAAGGGGCATGGCCGTCGCTTGACAGCAAGGGTCGCTGTAACTCGGGTCTGGTCAACTTCCTGACCTCGACACAGCCATCTTCGGGTCTTGCTCAGGCGACAACAGCGAACACTGTCCTGTGCAGCATGCGCAAATGTGAAGACCCGGAAGGTCCGAACATGGCCTATGAAAAGCCTCCCATCATCGAGGACATGGAGATCGCCGAGATCGACGAGGACAAGCTGGGCCTTGACCGTCTCGAAGCCCTGACCGAAAAACTTTATGCTGACATGGGCCCGGGTGAAAAGATGTACTACGAGCGCTGCACTGTTTGCCACGCGCCTCGTGAAGTCACCCACTTCACCACGCAGCAGTGGAAGGGCATCACACCGTCGATGTTCCCACGTGCAGGTCTCGAAGGCGATGAGGCTGAACTTGTCATGGACTTCCTGATGAAGAACGCCTCTGACGCGATGTAAGCGTTGGTATAAAACAAGCAGGGGTCCGGATTGAACGGCCCCCTGAACTTCGAAAACAAAACATAATTCGCCGAAACGAATTAAAGGAGAGGGCAATGCACATCGCTCCCGTAACAGGCGGCTGTAGCTGCGATACCCTCTCTGATGCCACAGAGATGATGAGCCTCAGCGACGCGCTGGACCGCGCCCTTGCACAGGTCGCGCCGATCCCCGACATACACACCGTTGCGCTCGCCCAATCGTATGGCCGCACCACCGCCAAAGCCGTATGCGCCGCCGAGGCGATGCCGTTTTTTGACAACTCCGCCATGGACGGCTTTGCGCTGCGCTGCGCAGACCTTGTTGGCGTGAACCGCCTGCCAATTGCCGGAACCGTATCCGCAGGCGACAGCCCGCGCGCGCTGCCCCAAGGGACGGCGCTCCGCATATTCACAGGCGCACTGCTGCCACAGGGCGCTGATGCGGTTGTGATGGTCGAGCGTTCCCATGAGGCACAGGGCCATGTCTCCTTTACCACCATTCCGTCAGTTGGCGACAATATCCGCCGCGCCGGCAGTGATCAAAGCGCCGGGCAGAAACTGCTTGCTGCGGGCACCCGTATCGGCGCGCATCACATCGGCCTGCTGGCTGCCAATGGTATCGAGCATGTTGACGTTATCCGCCGCCCCTGCGTTGCTGTGTTCTCAACCGGAGACGAGTTGCGCAGCGGGCAACGCAAGCTTGGCCAGATCCCCGATGCAAACCGCCCTATGCTTCTTGCCCTTGCAAGTGCCGCAGGGGCTGACGTGACCGATCTGGGCATCTTGCCCGACGATGCAGAGGCCACTGCAAGAGCACTCAAAAATCTCGGCGCGCATTACGATCTGATCCTCACCTCGGGCGCGGTTTCACTTGGCGGCAAAGACCATATCATTGAGGCCCTCGTTGCGGCTGGCGGCACTGTTCAGGGCTGGCGCGTGGCGCTTAAACCCGGCAAGCCGGTTATGTTTGGCAAGCTGGGGTATGCCGCATTCACAGGCCTTCCGGGCAACCCCTTTGCGGTGCATGTGGGCTTTCACATGTTTGTTTTGCCGCAAATCGCCCGCATGTTGGGCGCAAAGCCTGCACCTTTTGCGCCTGTGCCCGCTGTCGCAGGGTTTGACTGGTCGCGCAAAGCTGGCCGTGCCGAGGTTTTTCCCGTGCGCCTTGCTGCCTACACCGCAAGCGGCCTGCCCGTTCTGGAGCGTCTGGGGCACAGCGTCTCGGCAACTCTTCTGCCGCTTGGTAAAGCTGATGGCCTTGCCATTGTCCCCGCCGATTGTCGCGAAATATCAACTGGCGCGTCACTCTACTGGCGCCCCTTCTGCCTTTCAGGAGAGCAAAAATGAGCTTTTCCCCCCTTGCCGCCATCCGTTTTGAAAGCAGCGATATAGATGGTTTCCTCAACACAATCGCCGAAGCGCTGACAGCCAGTGGCTACCGCGTCCGCGGCGCTTTGCAAACCCGCGGTGCCGAGGGCGGCGAGTGCCACTGCGCCGATATGGATCTGACAACGCTCGGCTCGCAGCAGGTGTTCCGCATCTCGCAACCTCTGGGCAACGGCTCGCGCGGGTGCCGCCTGCATCCCGGTGCTTTGGCGGACTGTTCTGCCTTCATTGAACAAGAACTGGTGGCTGGCGCCGATTTGCTGATCCTCAACCGTTTCGGGCGCGGCGAAAGCGAGGGGCGCGGTTTTCGTGACCTGATCGGAAAGGCGATCGCGCTGGATGTGCCTGTACTCACCGCCGTGCGCCCGACATATGCCAAAGACTGGGAAGAGTTCGGCGCAGGCGTGGCCTGTGATTTGCCGATGGATCGCGCCGCCGCGCTGCGCTGGTTTTCAGCGGTTCAAGAGGCGCGCCATGCCGCTTGATAATACCACCGCTCCGCTCATTGACAGCTTCGGGCGCAAAGTCACCTATCTTCGCCTTTCTGTGACAGACCGCTGCGATCTGCGCTGCACCTATTGCATGGCCGAAAACATGACATTTCTGCCTAGGCGCGAGGTCCTCAGCCTTGAAGAACTCGCGCAGCTCAGCGATGTCTTCATCCGCCATGGTGTGCGCAAACTGCGCCTCACAGGGGGCGAGCCTCTGGTGCGCCGTGATGTAATGGATTTGTTCAAAGACCTGTCTAAATATCTGCAATCCGGCATGCTTGACGAGTTGACCCTGACAACCAACGGGACATTGCTGGCCAAATATGCCGAGACCCTTGCCGCCTGCGGCGTGAAACGGGTCAATGTCTCGCTCGACACGCTTGACCCTGCGCGCTACCGCGAAGTCACCCGCATCGGCGATATCCGCATGGTGCTTGCCGGTATCGACGCCGCCATTTCGGCAGGCCTGCAAGTCAAGCTGAACGCCGTTGCCAGCCGTGGCGCGTTTGAAGACGAGGTCGACGCGCTTATCGCCTTTGCACATGCGCGCGGTGCCGACCTTACCCTGATTGAAGAAATGCCGCTGGGCGACACAGGTCTTGACCGAAGCCAGAGCGTTCTGTCACTGCGAGATCTGCAAGCAGACCTCGCTAAGCGCTGGACACTGACGCCACAACGCAAAAACTCTGGCGGCCCCGCGCGCTACATGCGGGTAGAGCAAACCGGCGGGCAGATCGGCTTTATCTCACCGATGTCCTGCAACTTCTGTGCGCTTTGTAACCGCGTGCGCGTCAGCTGCATGGGGCAGCTTTATACCTGTATGGGCGATGAAGGATCAGTTGATCTGCGCGCGCCTTTGCGCCATTCTGAAACAGCCGTCGAAGGTACAATTCGCGCCGCTTTGATGGCCAAGCCCGAGCGCCATAGCTTTGATCTTGACCGCATGGCAGAACCCGCTGTGACACGCCACATGTCCGCCCTCGGCGGATAAGATACGAATCCTGAAAGGATATTTCATGACCAAAGACCTCCCCGGTGCCGCCGGCGATCTCGCCAAAAGCCAGCCAGAAATCTGGTCCGCCTACTCAGCCCTCGGTGAAGCCTGCGCAGAGGCCGGTAAGCTGTCAGCGCGGGAGCGCCGTCTCGTCAAACTCGCACTTGCCATTGGAGTCGCTTCGGAAGGCGCCGTTCACTCACACGTCCGTCGCGGACTGGCCGAGGGTATTTCTGCCGATGACATGACACAGGTTTCCCTGCTCGCAATAGGCCCGCTCGGCTTCCCCCGCGCCGTCGCTGCAGGAACGTGGATTTCGGATATTATCAAAAAATCATAACGTCTTAAAAGCCCTACAAGGCTCATCATGTCCGATCCAAATAGTGTGGTCCCTTGGCTCAACCTCTCGAACGCGGCCAGCTTTTTGTCTATGATCCGGTAGGCCCGGCGCTGCGCTTCGGTAAGATAGCCGGGCTTCGCCGAGTCCAAGAAGCGCCGCCGCCAGCACACAGCCATGGCCAGCGATCAGCTCCCCGTCAGTGGCGACCAGCTACCGGCACTGTCTAGCCGAACTCGGCCATGCTGGCAGCGATCTTTGCAAACTGATTGGCATCATGGGTCTTGGCATTGCGGACGTAGGGTTTCAGCTGAGCGAGGGGCCAGTGTCCGATCCGGCCCGGCAGCAGCGGTGCGTTCATGCGGCCAGCCTCTTGGCTTTCAGGTCGGCAAAGGTCTCGCCTGAGACGGCCAAGACCGCATTGGCGCCAGTGAATTGCTGCCAACACTCAACGGCCACATCGGCATAGGCATCTTTTTTATGGCTGCTTCTGGCATAGCCATGCAGGCTGTCGATATGCCACGGTACCGTCGACGCGCCCGGAGTTCTGGAGCGCCAATTTTGATGCGAATGTCGTCCGGGACGCGGCAGTTTGATCCGCGCTTCTCGAATGTGGATGGCGGGTGGTAACTGTGTGGGAGTGCGCCTTGCGGACTGAAATCGGCACTGTGTCTGCTGTTGACTTGGTGGCGGGATCGCTTTCTTGCGGTGACGCCCTGATTTGGGTGGGTAGGTTGGTCTCGGATTTGCGCCGCATAACCAAGCCAGCTCCGATATCGTGACCGGAGAGCTGGGATGCGTCTTACGAGAGCATGAAAAGGGCAGTAGAGGGGACTGATGTAGGGACCGCATTCATTTCCATGGCCGCCAAGGCTGGTTTTTCAGCGTTGCCGCAGTCAACGCGAGCTCCCGCAACAAGCCACCCGCCATCAGCCCATCCCGCACCCAGCCCAGCGCCTTCCACCAATTCTCATAACCGCTCCGGGCGGAGTGGACCTGTTCCGGATGCGGCCGCCATGTGACGGGGCAGGCTAAAACATTGATCGTGCGACATTTGTCGCGTGTCAGCTCCCGTTCGGTCCCGACGTCGATTGTGGTTGCGCGCTAGCTATCCCGAGCGGGTCCGGCGTAACCAGTCTCCGCGCCAGCATGGCGTCGCCGGTGGTATTGCTGATCGTGCTGACCGGCAGGTAGCGATCTGAATTTACGAGGTTGGCGTAGAAGGCTGCCAGATCATCGGTGCTGGGTCTGGGCGTCGGATCGACATTCTGGGTACGCTTCCATTTCTGCGCCTTCGCCGCAGCTTGTGCGTCGTGCCCTGCTGCACGTTCCATGAACCGATCAAGGGCTTTGGGGCCATCGGGCGGGTTGGGATGAACGTGGCGGGACTCAAGAGCGATCTTGATGATCCGATCCTCGGACAAACCGAGATCATCGATCCAGCGACGAACGTGCAGCCTTGCTGGCAAACCCTCCCACCAGGCGGGCAGAGTGGCGTTGGCCGCAAAGCCAAACGCAGTCAGCAACTCTGTAAAGAACCGATCAAAATCGGAATCGCGCGCTTGCGCGCCCTCCTCCTTTACAGGTTTGCTTTAAGGTTTTCTTACAAGGTTAGCGTCCAGATTTCGGGCACAGCTTTCGGCATTTTCCGGACACGGCTTGGGACAAAATCCGCACATGGCTTCCTTAGGGATCACGTGTCCGAAGTCTGGGCACGGCTCTCCCGAGACGCTGGTTGAGGGAGTAATTTCAGGCACAGTTTCGGTATTGGAGCCGAGAGGTAAAACCCCGTGTCCGATTTCCGGACATGGAACCACATCGGCCGGTGTGAAGCCGGGTTCAAATCCCAAAATGTAGCGTGTCGGCATCTGGCGTTTGGTGACGAGATCGATGGTCCAGCAAGCCTAACAAGTCGATGGCATCGTCGGTGTGTCCGACGACCACACGGGCCGCAAGGATGACCAGTGTGTCTGGGTATCGCGTACAATCGGCCAAGACGCCCCGTGCTTCGGCCAAGCGATCTTGAATCCAGTCGCCGATGGCTGGCTTGGCAATAAGTGAGTGAAACAGGGGGGCGGTCAGCGACGGCCACCTGTGCGCCGAGGGCGGGGCACCTCTTGCAATTGCAACCAGTCGTGCACGCCATCGCGGGGTACCCTAAGTCAACACATGGTCTATTGCGGACATTGCAGCAGGCGGCTGGCGACCTAGTGTTTCGCAAGCGGAGATTTCGATCACACGGCACATCGCATCCAACGGCAGCCCGTTCTGAACATTGCGAAACGGCAGTTCCAATTCATTGGTCACCGCTTGCAGGCCAAAGAACACATAGGCCACGACAGCGGCAAATACTGGTGCGAACCAGGTCGTGGAATCGATCAGCGCAAACGGTAGCAACCCGCAGTAAAGATAGGTCGTTCGGCGGACCAGCAGCGAATACACGAAAGGCAGCGGCGTTGTCACGATCCACTCACATCCGGCTTGTGACAGCGCCAATGAGGACAGGGTTTGCGAGACGGCCATCTGACCAAATCCGCTAATTGCGTCCTGTTTGGCCAATTTGCTGACATGATCGGCCATAGACCGCAACGCCGCATCCGCGGGGTTTTTCTGGGCGAGCATCGCCGCGGATTTCTCCTCGCCAATCCAAGCAACGATATCAGTTCGCACGTCGACATTTCGCAAGAACCCGCGATGAAGATGGGAAAATGCGACGGCGCAGGAAAGGATGTGCTCACGCTCGGACCCCTTGCCGACAAAGATACTCAGGTGCCGGCCAAGATTGCGCACATCGGCAATCATGGCGCCCCACAGCTTGCGCGCCTCCCACCAGCGATCATAGGCCGCGTTGTTGCGGAACCCAAGAAACAGCGACAAAGCGACGCCAAATATCCCCATGGCTCCGATCGAAATACGCGGCAGCGTGACGACATGTTGATCAATCAGGAGGACCAACACCGACAACAGCGCGACGCCGATAATCCTGCCAATAATTTTCGGTACAACCGATCCTTGCATGACAAAGAACAGCTTTAGCGAGGATGGAGAGTCCCGGACGATCATCTGATTTTCCACTTCGAGTACATTTCTATAATACGCAAGTTCAGCCCAATCCTTGGCCTAAATGGTCGAGCAGCAGCCGCACATTTGGCGACAGATGCCGGTTGTGGGGATAGATTGCCCAGATGCCATCGTCCGGTGCGCGAAACTGGTTGAGAATCGGCACCAGCCGTCCCGCGTCTAAATGCACATGAACATAGTAGTCCGGAAGGTGGATAATCCCGGCGCCCTTAAGCGCCGCATCAACCAATGCCCAGCCGCTATTGCAGCGAAGGTTGCCTTTGACGCGGATATGACGCGATTTGCCCTCTTCTTGAAAGCGCCAATAGTCCAGCGTGCCCTGCAGGCAATTGTGCTGGTCCAGTTCAGACAGCGTATGCGGCACACCATGCGCTGCAAGATAATTGGGCGAGGCGCAGACATAATGGCTGCGGCTTGCCAAACGTTTCGCCATCATGGTGCTGTCTTCCAGCTCGCCCAAACGGATCGCCAGATCATAGCTTTCCGCAACCAGATCAAGCCTTTGATTGCTCAGGGTCAGATTAACCTCCAAATCCGGATAGCGCAGGATGAAGTCGTTCACCAAAGGCGCAATCTTGTTTTCGCCATAGGTTACCGGGGCGGTCAGGTTCAACCTACCTTTGGGCGTTTGGTGCAGGTCCGAGATCGCGCGTTCCGCCTCGGCCAATCCATCAAGCACCTGTCGGCAGTGATTGTAATATATCTGGCCGGTATCGGTGATCGTAACCTTGCGGGTGGTACGATAGAACAGCTTTACCGCAAGCCGCGCCTCAAGCGCCCCGATCTGGCGGCTGACCTGCGCAGTTGAAATCCCCAATCGTTTCGCAGCAGCGGTAAAGCTTTCAGCCTCTGCGACGGCGACGAATTCGGAGACACCCTCCCAGTTGAACATAGTGGTCTCCCTTGTCACCGCATGGTTTGCAGGAATTCATCAATATTATTGCTGTATGGTAATGGTTATTTGCTAAATTTATCAATTATCACCTGAAATGGAATGATGTAAACCTTCAACATCAGCTGCAGATAATGCGGTTCGTTTCTTAACCAACGCAAAGCGAGTCCCCTATGACCGAGATGATCAAATCCCGCGCCGCCGTCGCATGGGCCGTCAACCAGCCCCTCTCAATCGAAGTGATTGACGTCATGCCGCCGCAAAAAGGCGAAGTGCGCATCCGCATTATTGCCACCGGTGTATGCCACACAGACGCATTCACGCTGTCGGGTGACGACCCGGAAGGTATTTTTCCAGTTGTGTTGGGCCATGAGGGCGGCGGCATTGTCGAATCCATCGGCGAAGGTGTTACCAGCGTTGCCGTGGGCGACCATGTGATCCCGCTTTACACACCCGAATGTGGCGAGTGTAAGTTCTGCAAATCCGGCAAGACCAACCTCTGCCAGAAGATCCGCGAAACCCAAGGCAAGGGCCTGATGCCCGACGGCACTACCCGTTTTTTCAAGGACGGCAAGCCGATCTTTCACTATATGGGCTGCTCGACCTTCTCGGAATACACCGTGCTGCCGGAAATCTCGCTGGCCAAGGTGAACCCCGAAGCCCCGCTGGAAGAGGTTTGCCTGTTGGGCTGTGGCGTCACCACCGGCATGGGCGCGGTAATGAACACCGCCAAAGTCGAAGAAGGTGCGACCGTCGCAATCTTTGGCATGGGTGGTATTGGTCTGTCGGCAGTCATTGGTGCAACCATGGCCAAGGCCAGCCGGATCATCGTGATCGACATTAATGAGAGCAAGTTTGATCTGGCCCGCAAACTGGGTGCGACCGACTTCATCAACCCCAAGAACTACGACAAGCCAATTCAGGACGTGATTGTCGAACTTACTGACGGCGGCGTTGACTATTCGTTCGAATGTATCGGCAACGTCAATGTCATGCGCTCGGCGCTGGAATGCTGCCACAAGGGCTGGGGTGAATCTGTCATCATCGGTGTTGCGGGCGCAGGTCAGGAAATCTCCACCCGTCCGTTCCAATTGGTGACAGGCCGCGTTTGGCGTGGGTCGGCATTTGGTGGCGTCAAGGGCCGGTCGGAGCTGCCCGAATATGTCGAGCGCTACATGAAAGGCGAGTTTGCGCTGAATGATTTCATCACCCACACCATGGGTCTTGAGGACATCAACCAAGCGTTTGATTTGATGCACGAAGGCAAAAGCATCCGCACCGTCATCCACTTCGACAAGTAAACCAATCTCCCGGTCGCGCCCCTTGTGGCGCGGCCTTAACTTCCAAGCAAGAGGTGCAGCATGTCACTCGAAAACACGAGCGTTAACAAAAGCTATGGTGGCTGGACAAAGCATTATTCTCATCATTCAGAAGTGCTGAACTGCGATATGCGGTTCGCGATCTATCTGCCGCCTCAAACGGCAAACGGGCAAAAGGTGCCTGTAGTTTATTTCCTGTCCGGGCTTACCTGCACCGACGAAAACTTCATCCAGAAGGCCGGTGCGCAGCGTATGGCTGCGGAACTGGGCATTGCGATTGTCGCACCGGACACCAGCCCGCGCGGCGACGATGTTGCCGACGATGAGGCTTATGATCTCGGTAAAGGAGCGGGATTCTATGTCAACGCGACGCAGGCCCCGTGGAACCGTCACTATCAGATGTATGACTACGTAATGAACGAACTGCCACAACTGGTTGAGGCGACATTCCCTGTCACCGACCATCGTTCTATTTTTGGGCATTCGATGGGCGGTCACGGTGCATTGGTAATGGCGCTGCGCCATCCGGACCGATTTAAATCCGTGTCCGCGTTTAGCCCGATCGGCAATCCAGTTGATTGTCCTTGGGGACAGAAAGCGTTTACCGCTTATCTCGGTGAGGATCGCAGCACATGGGCCGAATACGACGCCAGCCTGCTGATGCGCAAAGCCTCTGGCGCCGTTCCCGCACTTGTCGATCAGGGCGAGGCCGACAATTTCCTTGCTGAACAGCTAAAGCCGGAAACACTGGAAGCGGCGGCAAAGGCCAGCGGCTATCCTCTGGAGCTGAACCGTCGCGAGGGCTATGATCACAGCTATTACTTCATCGCCAGCTTCATCGACGATCACCTGCGGTTCCACGCGAAGCATCTGAGCGCCTAACGCCTCGGTTGCATAGATCCACACGGCACTTCTTGGCACATGGAAAGGCGAAAAAATGAGCGAAACCACTTTGATCGGGCTGTCGTTTGCTTCGGTTGTGTTTCTCAGCCTTGTCCATGTGCTTGCCGATATGTTGCGCTGGAAGCGCCAACTGCCCCAGAAATACTGGCTGTCATTCGCTGACGGCATTTCCATCAGCTATGTCTTTCTTGGCCTTTTGCCAAAGATTATCGACGGGACTTCGGCGTTTCCAGAGTCACTGGGCTATGCGGCAGACATCCTGAAACACAGTCCGTTCCTGCCGCTGCTGATTGGCCTCGTTGCCTTCTATGGCATGGAGCGTCTGGTGGAAAAACCGGTTGGTGCAATTGGCGTTCATGTAGAGCAAGAAACGACCGGGCTAAGGGTGTGGATCCACCTTGCGTCATATGCATTTTACAAAGCCATCATCGGCTATCTGATTGTGCAAATGGACAATCCGGTTTCGATCATCATTTTTGTGTTTTCGATGGCGGTTCATTTTCTGGTCGTGGATTATCGGATGATGGATATCCACAAGGATGTCTATCAGCGTATTGGAAGATGGGCCTTGACCGTTGCCATTCTTGTTGGCTGGGTTGTCGGCATCACCACCGTCATCTCGCCGGTTGTGGTGACCCTGCTGCTGTCGTTTCTTGCTGGGGGAATTGTCTTGGTTGTTCTGGAAGAAGAGTTTTCGCGTGCACATCCGTCGTCATTCCCGGCCTTTGTGACGGCAGTTGTCCTATATATGGCGGTGCAGATTTCTATCTGACGCTACGCGGGAAAATGTGCAGGGCGCATAGCGGTTTTTGTCGACTTGCCGCTGGGATACAGGGCTGCAAGATGTGAATTTTGTTAAGCTGTATTAGCTACCGACAGACACTGCCGCGAAGGTTTCTGTCGCCATTTTCGCAAGATTAATGTTAAATTCAGACGTGGTCCCAAGGGACACGCACAACAGGAGAAAAGACAATGTCCAGTTCCTACACCGGTGGTTGCGACCATGTTCACATCAAAGCCACAGCAGAACCAATCGACAACCATGTCTGTCATTGCAATGTCTGCAAGAGCGTGACCGGCCAGCAAACCACGCATGTTGCATTCTTCAATCATGGTGATCTTTTGGTCGATCACCCCGAAAAGATGAACCGTCAGCCGTTCAACAAGGACAATCCCGACGGCCCGCTGGAGCTTTGCACCTGCGCCGATTGCGGGGCTGCCCTTATGCTCGACGACAAACAAAAACGCATCCGTGTCGCGGTGCCGAATGTTATGGGCTACAACGTGGCAACGTTCCCCGATCCCACCTATCACGCGTTTTACGACACCTCGAAAGGTTACGCAGAACCATCGGACGGTCGTCCGGTTTATGAAGGGCTGCGTCCAGAATTTGTCTGGCCCAAACCCGAGTAAACGGATAAATTGATAAGTCGGGGCTGCCTCCTTTTTGTGCTGAAGCTTTCGCTACGGGAACAAAAAGCGGGCGGTTCGGCTGGCTTTCGACCTTGCCACAAGCGCAGGCGGGCCTTGCGCGACGACCACGCCGCCTTCATCGCCAGCACCGGGGCCAATGTCGATGATCCAGTCGCTGTTTCTGGCAACCAGCATATTGTGTTCCACCAAGATGACCGAGTTTCCAGCCTCAACCAGCCCATTCAATTGCGCCATCAGCATGGTCACGTCCGCAGGATGTAACCCGGTGGTTGGTTCATCCAGCACATAAAGCGTGTCACTACGCTGCGCGCGTTGCAGCTCGGTTGCGAGTTTGATCCGCTGTGCTTCGCCACCCGAAAGCTCGGTCGCGGGCTGACCGAGACGCAAATAGCCAAGGCCGACTTGCAGCAAAGCCTCAAGGGCCCGCAAAACCGGGGGGTCATCCGCGAAAAATTCGTGAGCCTCGCCAACAGTCAGATCCAGCACTTCGGCAATATTCTTGTTGCGGTAGGTAATCTCCAACGTCTTGGGGTTGTAACGCTGCCCTTGGCACACCGGACAGGGCGCATAAACGCTGGGGAGAAACAGCAGCTCCACGCTGACAAAACCGGCACCTTCGCAGTTCGGGCAACGCCCTTTTGCGACGTTGAACGAAAATCGACCCACATCGTATCGGCGCGCCTTGGCGGCATCAGTCGACGCGAACAACCTGCGAACGTGGTCAAACAAGCCGGTATATGTGGCAAGGTTGGAGCGCGGCGTGCGCCCGATCGGCTTTTGATCAACGGTGACCAAGCGCCGAACCTGCGCCATCCCATCAGAAATCTGTCCGCCGGTTGACGTCTCCAGTTCCCGCTCCAGCAGCTCGGCTTCATCACTTGGGGCATCGACGGGGCGCTTTTGCCCCAAGGCTTCGCTAACGAGTTCGACAAGCGCCTGACTGACCAGGCTCGATTTACCCGAACCCGACACGCCAGTGACTGTCGTCAAAACGCCGAGGGGAAACGCGACGTCCAGACCCCGAAGGTTGTTTCGCTCCACCGCCTCCAGCTTCAGCCAGCCGGTCGGATGTCGTGGTGTGCGATTTGCCGCGATGTCGGCTGAGAAAAGATAGCGCCCGGTATGCGACTCCTTCACGTCGCGAAGGCCCTCTATCGGACCATTATAGACAACCTCGCCGCCATGTGTTCCCGCATCCGGCCCGATATCCACGATCCAGTCGGCATGTCGAATGACGCTGTCATCGTGTTCGACAACGAACAGGGAATTACCGGCGCGTTTGAGTTCATCCAGCGCGCCCAGCAACGCTTGGGTATCAGCCGGGTGCAACCCTGCCGACGGCTCATCCAGAACATAGACCACACCAAACAACTGCGAGCGAATCTGTGTGGCCAGCCGCAGGCGTTGCAATTCACCCGGAGACAGGGTTGGCGTGCCGCGTTCAAGCGACAGGTAGCCAAGGCCAAGGGTGGTCAGTGCTTCGACGCGGGCCAAAATATCGCTGGTAATGCGCTGCGCAACAATGGCCTTTTCCGGATGCAAATCGTCCTGCATTGATTTTGCGGTGGTAGTCCCGCGCAGCCGTTCGGCAAGCTCGCTCAGCGTAAGCTGCGACAGCTCTCCAATATCCAGACCAGCAAATTTCACCGACAGCGACTCGCGCCTCAGCTTTTTGCCCTCGCAGTCCGGGCATTCGGAAATCTGCATGAACTGCGAGACGCGTTTTTTGGTGCGATGGCTTTGCGTCGTCGCAAACGAATGCAGGACGTAACGCTGCGCACTGCTAAAAGTTCCCATGTAACTGGGCGACATTTCGCGCTGTTGCGCCACGCGGGTTTGAGCGGGCGTGAGCCCCGCATAGACTGGCACCGTAGGTGTCTCGTCGGTAAAGAGGATCCAGTCCCGCGTTTTTCGTGGCAGGTCTTTCCACTCGATGTCGATGTTGTGCCCAAGTGAAACAAGGATGTCGCGCAGGTTTTGCCCTCCCCATGCGGGCGGCCACGCGGCAACGGCGCGTTCCCGGATGGTTTTCGTATCATCGGGGACCAGCAGCTTTTCGGTTACTTCAAACACCCGCCCGATACCATGGCAGCGTGGGCAGGCGCCCTCGGGTGTATTTGGCGAGAAGGCATCTGCATAGAGTATCTGCTGACCGCGCGGATACTCTCCGGCCCGCGAATAGAGCATGCGCAGACCGTTGGATATCGTCGTGACGCTGCCGACCGACGACCTTGCCGACGGCGTGCCGCGCTGTTGTTGAAGTGCTACCGCTGGCGGAAGCCCCTCAATAGAATCGACGTCGGGTTCACCAACCTGATCAATCAACCGCCGGGCATAGGGCGACACGGAATCAAGATAGCGGCGCTGCGATTCCGCAAACAGCGTCCCGAAAGCAAGCGATGATTTTCCAGATCCGGAGATGCCCGTAAAAACCACCAGCGCATTGCGCGGCAAATCAAGGTCGATATTCTTAAGATTGTGGACGCGCGCGCCCCGCACCTGAATGCAGTGATCAGGGTCACACGGGACGTCTTTGGGCTTATTTGGGGAAATTGTTCAGATCTCGTCTTGCTATGGCAATAAAATGGTTGAGCCGGTCGTTTTGCGGCCTTCCAAATCCTGATGCGCCCGGGCGGCATCTGCCAACGCATAGGTCTGGTTGACCTCAATCTTGACAGCACCTGACCCAACCACATCAAACAGATCAGCCACGTTGGCTTGCAAGGCCTCATCGGATTCCACATATGTGTTCAGCGATGGGCGGGTCAGATAAAGCGAGCCTTTTGCCGCCAAGACGCCCACATCAAAACTCTTCACCGCCCCGGACGCAGAACCGAAATTGACCAACAGACCGAACGGGCTAAGACTGTCGAGCGAAGCGTTAAGCGTTGCCTGTCCGACACCATCGTAAACCACCGGCACACCCTTGCCGCCCGTCAGTTCACGCACCCGTTCCGCCACGTTTTCCGTAGTGTAATTTATCACCTCGTCACAGCCGAAGGACTTTGCAATCGCAGCCTTTTCGGGCGAACTTGTGGTGCCAATAACCCTGACACCCAGATGTTTTGCCCATTGCACAGCAATCAGACCAACACCGCCAGCAACAGCATGCCACAAAATCGTGTCGCCTGCTTTGACCTTGTAGGTTTCCCGCAGCAAATAGCGCACTGTCATGCCCTTCAGCATCATCGCAGCTGCCGTTTCATCCGAAATTGTATCAGGCAGTTTGCTAAGCCTGTTGGCCGGCATATTGCGCGCTTGTGCATAAGACCCGATCGGCCCCGCACCATAGGCAACCCTATCGCCTACTTTAAGGACGGCGACGCCTTCACCAACCGCTTCGACCACGCCGGCTGCCTCAGTCCCCAAACCGCTCGGCAAGGGCAGAGGATAGGCGCCGGAGCGAAAGTAGGTATCGAGATAGTTCAACCCGATGGCGGTGTGGCGCAATCGCACCTGGCCGGGGCCCGGAGCATCCAGCTTGATGTCCTCATATTGCATGACACCCGGGCCGCCAGTTTCGTGAAATTTGATCGCTTTCATTCTGCTCTTTCCCGTCGGAGGCTGTTGGTATGACTTTAACCAGAGAGCGTAGCACGCCACAAGCCAAGCCGTCACGAGTCGAAAAGCGCTGGGAGTCTTAGCAGATCTCCAGTCCCGAGCGATCTGACGCTTGTAGGTGAAGCACGCTTCCCTGAACTGTTGGCCTCAAATGCAGATATTGGCACAGATTTCTCGACTGCCCGCTTTGTCCACATACCGACGTTTCGTCAATAAAAATGCTGCAAGAACCGCAAATGTCCGCAATTGCGGTCCGCAACGCAGCATCGTGGGTAAACGCTGGATGTCAGCTAAGGGCCGAGGCTGTGTGAAAACACAGTTGAAAGCCGATAAACGCGGGACGATTTTCTTGCATGGCCGCGCAGCGAAGGGTTTGTTCTGTCGTGAACCTGTCCTTTGCAAAAAACAAACAATCCAAGTTTTCCCACAGCCTCGGCCGATTCTGAAAATCTTAGTTGCGGCTCATTAAGATTGAGGGGCTCGAAGGCAAGTGATCAGTCACAGGTTTATTACACTGGCGATCCGATGTATTCATGGTGCTGGGGCATCTCACCGGTCATCGAGGCGTTGGCCTTACACTGTGCCGAACAGGGGCTGGGTTTTCGCATGGTGATGGGCGGGTTGCGGGCGGAGACGCCTGGAATGCGGGTTTTTGCGATTTTCTCAGGCAGGAATGGACGCATATTGCGGCGCAAACCGGCCAACCCTTTGGCCTTCTCATAAGATACCGAGCCGTTGTCACTGCCCGAAAGCTTTTTGACCAAGGGGAGGACGCCACCAGCCGAGAGGTTGCTTTCTTTGCAGCGGTTCAGCGTAAGTTCTATGTCGAGGGTGAAGACCCCAAGGAACCCGCCTTTTATCGTGATATTTGTGTGACCACCGGCGTCGAGCCGGGACAATCTGAAAAGGTATTTGCCAGCGCCAAAGCTGTCACTGCTACACACCGCGAGTTCCGGCTTGCGCGGCAATTGGGGGTGCGGGGGTTCTCGAGCGTGATGCTGCAAACAGTGACGGGGTGCATGAGGTTTCTGTAGGCTACGCAAGCCTGTCCACCCTGACCGACCGCATTTCGAAATGCGGGGTCGCCTGACGGGCATTTATGATGTAACCGCCCCTCCCGACGGCATCTAAGTGCCATGGCTACCCTGCAATATGCACACAGACAATCGATCATTTCGGGTCTTTGCGCGGTAGGGGCTTGCTCCACTGACTGGCTGGCGAAGCATATATTCCGATTACATGCGGGCTTGCGCCCGAGAATGTCACTATTCGGCTCTTAAAAGAGCCCTTCTGCGGATTGTTGTTTGCCATCGTCAAATTGATCACATCACCGGATATAGAGCAGGAATTTTCAAGACAAGTGTCATCCCAGCGAAACCCTGAGATCGGCAAGTGCCTCGAGTTGCGCTCTGACATGGGTTTCCAGCACCCTTTGCATGATCGCGGCATCGATCATCACTGGCGCGCCGGACCGTGTTTCCGCCGCTGCTGCAACCTCAGCGGCCATGAGTGCCGCTACTCTGCTGGGCCAGGTGACCCAAGTGTCGCGTTCTTGGCGTGCCAGACGGAACACCAGCGCTTCAGCCCGGGCCCGGTCGACCAGCATGCCCTTCTTCTTTTGAATTGCCAGTTGACGTTCCTGCGCCTGATAAACGGTCAGCGCCGTGCGGGCTTTGAGATAACTGTCCGACCCACCGCTCCCGCTGATCGGCATGGCCGCATCGCCGCCAAGCGAGAGGCGCTGCTGATCGGGATCGGTCATTTCCACTCGACGCGCGTCGGATGCCACAGCGTTAATCGACCCGTCGGCATAAAACACCAAGCGACCGCTTCGCTTGGCGTTCTGGACCGCCCCCCGCGACATACCAGAATGATTGGAATAGTCCCGTTCGCTCATGCCGTTCATTGCTCTCTCCTATGCAATCAAAGCAATGGTATCGCTTGTTTTTTCGTTGATCAAGCTTTCGATTAGAGCGACGCTGGTTACAGACGCGATGCAGTTTGCGTCGCAAAACAGCAAGGAAACAGTCATGACCAACCGCCGCGCCCCTGCACAAAACGACAAAGCCCTGAACGCTTTCCTTGCCGCCAAACGCGAGATCGACGTGACGCTTGAGCGGTTGCAAGCGCTGAGTGCCGACCACTTCGACATCCACCCGGACGAGATCAACCGGGGTCATGTCGGCACGCTGAATCATTACGCCAGTCTGCTGCGCCAGATCAGCGACAGCGCATTCAAGGAAGGCGAGCACGCGGAATAAGTCCGCCTGTTTCCCTCAAGCCCCCTGCTGGGGGCTTGGCCGCGTAGGAGGCAACGTATTCCGCGTGGCCCACTGCGGAGCCAGAAATGCCGAAATTCATCGTGACGTTGATCGAAACCCTGACCCACCGCGTGGTGGTGGACGCGGCCACCGAAGTTGCGGCCAAGCACGCGGCGGAGGTCTTCCTGACGGAAGCCGATCACAAGGATAATTATGATTTTGTGTCCAGTGGTTTTGAGGCCACCAACACTCAAGCCGCCGCAGTTGACGCCCTGCCAGATGTGAAAGATGAGGCCTGACATGCTGATTGCCCGCGCCCAGCGCCACAAGCCGAACAGAATGCCCTCACTGCCGCATGTGGTGCCGAACGCCCCCGCGCTTGCGACGGCGCCCCCGCCCTGCCGCTACGCATCGCGGTCGTCCTTGCCAAGCATGACACGTAAGAGGAGCCCGTCATGACGCAACTGACCAAAACACAAATCCTTATCCTGACTGCCGGTGCCCAGCGTCCGGGCTACATTGCTGTGCCGCTGCCAAAGCGTCTGCATGGAGCTGCGGCGAAGATGGCTGTCAGCAAGATGATCGAACGGGGCCTGCTGGAAGAGGTCGATGCCAACATTCGAAAAGGCGAGCCGCTCTGGCGTGAAACCGGGGGTGGTTATGGCACAACCTTGAGGGTGACGAATTTTGGGCAGGCCGCAATCGGAATCGTGCCGGAACGGGGAACTCAAATAAATCACCCTCCGCCCAGCGATGCCAATTCCGCGCCGTTTGCGCCACGCATGGGCACGAAGCAGGCGCAACTGGTTGCACTGCTGGAAGCGCCGGAAGGCGCAACAATGAAGATACTCATCGCCGCCACCGGATGGCAGGCTCACACTTTACGCGGTGCCATGTCAGGGGCGCTGGGCAAGAGACTCGGACTGACCGTGACCTCCACCAAGGAAGAGGGCAGGGCCCGGATCTACCGGATCCGCCGGAATGCTGTGTGACGCTACGTTGCATGATCACCCTGTCCCGAAGTTTGACTGCAAGCACCGCAGCCACCGCTGATGCGGGCCGTCAACTCTGACCATGATGGCATAGTTTTTGATCATCTGATTGGGCATATGCCGCAGGACGTGCCAGACGCAGATGCACGGCCGTTCAGGCGGTGTGGCCTCAATCCTGCAAGATGCAACGCCTTCTCCGCGACGGTCACCGGGCATTCTTAGAGATCGTTTAGCAGCCTGGATTTGGCAGCGTGGATTCGGTCAGGTGGATTTGGTGGATTCCACAAAAAATCCAGCAGTTCGAAATGTTGATCCCATAAGGCACTGATATTGAATAATTTACTCTGACTCGACATCCCCAAGTGGATTTGGGTGGATTCCCCCACAAAATCCACTTTCGCTAGCGAAATGCCGCGCTGCGCCCCCCCGCATACGTTCGGGGCGGGGGAGGAACCATGCCGTGGGGGGCAGAAATGAAAGCGCCCGAGAGGGCTTCCTCCGGGCGCAAACCTTCGATGATCAAAGTCTGGTTCGGGAGGGGCAGAGTTTTCACTATGACAGTTTACCCAGTTGCTCGCATTTGTTTAATAAACAGGTTCCTACCGGCCGCAGAGGCGTGCTGACAATTTGAGCTCTCTTTAAAACCAACTGCACACTGATAGATCCCTCCTCGAATAGCTGAAGACCCAGGGTAATCGCCCCCTTTTTAACGGGGTGCATCTGTAGAACTTACGCGGCCATTTTCAGTTTCATAGCGGGTGTGATGCCGCCGATGCCCATGTTCGGGCGGTCGTTGTTATATGTCCAGAGCCATTGTGTGGCCTGATCCTGAGCCTCCTCGATGCTTTCGATGATGTATTGATCCAGCCATTCATGCCGAACCGTCCGGTTGTAGCGCTCGACATAGGCGTTCTGCTGGGGCTGTCCGGGTTGGATGTGCTGGATCGTAACACTATGTTTCTCAGCCCATTTTCTCAGTGTTTCGCTGATATATTCCGGCCCATTGTCGACCCTGATCGTGCCCGGTTTTCCGCGCCATTCGATAATGCGATCAAGGCTGCGGATGACCCGTTCGGCAGGGAGCGAGAAATCAACCTCGATCCCCAGCCCTTCGCGGTTGAAGTCGTCCAACACATTCAAAAGCCGAAAAGCCCTGCCGTCGCCGAGGCGATCCGCCATGAAGTCCATGGACCAGGTCACATTCGGTCTGTTCGGGACCGCCAGAACGTCAGGCTTCTCCCGTTTCAGCCGCTTGCGCGGCTTGATGCGCAGGTTCAGTTCCAGCTCACAGTAGATCCGGTAGACCCGCTTGTGGTTCCACGGATGCCCCTTCACGTTGCGCAAATGCAGGAAACACAGGCCAAATCCCCAAGTCTTGCGCGCATCCGTCAGCCCTGTCAGCAGATCGGCGATCACCTCGTTCTCGTCTTTCAGCTTCGGGCTGTAACGATAGCAGGTCTCGCTGACCTCGAAGGCCCGGCACGCCAGCGCGATGCTGACGCCCCGTCGCTCTACCGCCGTTTCGGCCATCTCGCGGCGCTGAGATGGCCCCGTTACTTTTTTCCGAGGGCTTCCTTCAATAAGTCCGCCTGCATGCTCAGATCTGCATACATCCGCTTCAGCCTGCGGTTCTCTTCCTCCATGGCTTTCATCTGGCTGACCATGGATGCATCCATGCCACCATACTTCGCACGCCATTTGTAAAACGACGCATTGCTCATGCCATGTTCACGGCAAAGCTCGGCCACCGGCACACCACCTTCGGCTTGGCGCAGGATCGCAAGGATCTGGGGTTCGCTATATCTGGTCATTTTCATTCAAAATCTCCTCGTTCATCTTGCCGAGAAAATTCTACTTCCGCAGCCCCTTACTTTCGGGGGGGATTACCCCAGCAGCAATTCTTGGTCCCTCAATTCAGTCTTGCCAATCCTCGTCAAGCGCGCCGGGGTCAATTCTCGGTTGACCAAAGAATGATTGCCGATGAAGATGGATGTTCACGCGCGCGGCTACGTTCTTCTGCGGTGTGTCGATCCCAAGCTCCGCATTTATAGTTGTGTTGCGGATCATTTCCTCGCCCCAGATTCCGAGGTTACCGTCCCATTCACGGCTATCCACGATTGCGAGGGCGGCATCTCGGAAGTCCCATTCTTGGTCCTTATTGCGTGCAATGTACCATGCGTTGACTGTGGGGTAATCAATACGATCAAGCGGCCTGTTTGCAAACCCGCCAGGTTCGCGGGGGCGCGTGCTTCCCCAATCACCATAGATCACTCGCTCACGGTTCGAGTTGCGCGCCAGTTGCTCAACAAGTTGGCGATTCGAGAAGGGAACGGGCGTTGGATTTTCGGAGTTATACACAGTGAATATCTTCGGAATAGATGTGCATGAGCAAACCACCGGCACGACGGGATTGATTGCACCCAGAGTATTGCGAATGATGCCGTCAAACCAAGCAGTGATGGAAAGAGGATCATTGGTCCAACCACCATCCAAGATTATTGCAAAGTCGGCCGCCCCCTCTGCGTTTATGGCCCCTACAATCGCTTCGAGGTTCGCCGTCCGAGGTTCGCGCAGGATCCTGAAGCCATATGGCCTGCCGAGGTCTCGAATGGCCGCGATCTGCGTCCGTATCTGCGCTTCTGTCTGCTCGAAAGTCTGAACGCAGGGTAGAACGTTCGAGTGCTCCGAAACGAAGTTGATCCAATTTTCGAATGTATTCGCAGGATTGCGAAGCGCAGCATATTCCTGCTGCGCCGTGTTTTGATCGTTGGTACTTTGGTAGTCTCGATCTAAATCGAGGAAATATGTACGGTTTGGGAAGGCACGTTCAATACGGGTGATCGTCCGAGACAGGGAGTTTGAGCTTGACCAAGGAGCCAAGAGGAAACAGGGGGTCATCCTGTCCTTCGTCACGCCTGGTAAAAACTCAAGGCCAGTCATTTCGCTGGCGCGTACAGCCAGTGTCGGAACGTATTCTTTACCTTCAAGAGCCATTTAAGACCTTCAAACTTCAGCGAACGTAGATAGTCGAATTTCCATCGCAGCTTTTGACACATCGAAGCTTGCAGCCAGACTTTCGATTGTTGCGTCGGTTACGACACCACCAAAATCTTCCCGCAGCTTGCGCTCCACCAATGGCATAGGCATGACAAGGTCTGCGGCTAAGCGGTTCGCTTGATACTCAATATTTTCGGGTGCACCCGAGCGATACAAGACGTTGTCCGTGATTCCATTGGGCGAATTGTCGATAACATCACGATGGAGCAGGAAATGCGATAGTTCGTGCGCAATCGTATATCTTTGACGCTCCCGCGCTTCATTCCGATTCACTCTGATTATGTATCCATCGCCTTCGCGCGAAATTTGTCCTGATACGCCGGTGCCCATTGAGGAAACCTTGATAGCCACGTTCAACGCTTTGGCAAGGCTGCCGAGTTTTACAGGGTATTCAGACAAATGCCTTTCCACGATTTCTCGCTGGGGTGCTGGAATACGTCGAAACTCCCTAGATGTCATATTCGCCTCCTATCGTTCATGATTTACTTCTGCGTCGGGGTCTTTGCCCCATTCGTCCGCTTGCTGGCGATCTTTTTCAGCTTTCGCGTACAACTCAAGGACCATCTCCTTGATCTTGATTTCCGACAAGGCTTCTGCGGCTACTAGCTTAGTAGTTTTTTCTGAGACGTCAGCGGACACGTCTTCCGCTGTCTTTTCTGCTACAGATCGAGCCTCAGCTTTCAGACCGGGAAATGTGTAGAACGCCACAACACCGATCCCAATCGCCACAGCAGCCAATACCGCCGTCATGGCTGTCATCATTACACTAAGAAAGCTCAGATATGTCGGCAGACTCAGCATGGGTTCTACCTGAGCGCCTGGGATGCCGTCGACCTTGTCAACGACGCCTAATGACACGAGCAAGAAACTCACGACGAGCCCACCGGCGAAGACGGCGAAGTACGAAACCGCCTTCATAAAGTCCCCTCAAGTAGCTGATAGAAACAGTTATACATATATGTTCTCGTTAGGTTCCAATCAAGTATAATCTCGCATCTACCAGCGGACCAGCGCTTTTCGTTTATTGCAGTCCTGTATTTCCTACAGGGTATGCATGTCGAAGTTCGCTGGCCTGAACAACGGCCGCTTTGGGCAACTTTTCCGATGGGCGTGTTGCAAGTGCAAATGCCCGCTCCCGCCGCATTCTCAAATTTCCCCCAGCCCATCATCAAAGGTTGCAACCAGCCCCCGCAGTTTGTCGATGATCCGCTCGGTGATTTTCTTGCGCTCAAGAATCTTAGGCTTCTGTTCCAGCACATCGATAACAGCTTCCCTCAGCGGCGGTTTGCCAGTGAACTGGTAGTCTTCGACTAGCCGCTGAAATGCGGCCGGTGGAATGCCCTCTTCGGCGCAAACGGCTTCCATTGCCTTAACCCGTTCGTGGTTCCAGAAGGCCAGGAAGGTTTCTTCGACACTTGCGCCGCTGTCTTGGGCCTTACGCATGTGCTGTTCGATGAACTGCTCTATCAGTTCCCGCTTGCTGCGCAACTGCACTTCAGAACCGAGCATGTCCATCACCAGCTTACGCTTGCGCGCGCTTTCATCACGCTGGTTGGCATCCAAGCTGTTGGCATCGCGCGATACCTCGGCCAGCAGACCGAGGATATAGGCGACATTGATTTCATCCCGCTGGATCAGCTCCAATTCGAAATCGACCTCATCAATGATCGACACGGCCTCCGTTTCTTTCGTCCGCTTTGTCCGGTCATAGATGTCGAGGTATTTGCTTTTGTAGTCTTCGAACTTCTGCGGATCGAGGGTCAGATCATCGGGGCTGAACTGGGTGAAACTGCCTAGAACGTTGCGGACGCGGATCAATTCGCGGAACGCCTGCACGAAGGCCAGCATTTCGCCCTCGGTTTGCAGATCGTTCACGCTGTCGACGGCGGGGGCGATTTCCAGCAGCTTTGTGACGGCAGCGTTGAACTGTGCGACGTAATCCTCATAGGGGGCCATCAGAACGGTTTCGATGGCGTCCTTGTTCGAAAACAGCGTGATGGCCTCGTCGGTCTTGGCCTTCAGGTTGCGGAAGCAGACGATGTTGCCTTGGGATTTGACTTGGCCGAGGACGCGATTGGTTCGTGAAAATGCTTGGATCAGTCCATGGTACCGGAGATTTTTGTCGACATAGAGCGTGTTCAGCTTCTTGGCATCGAAGCCGGTCAAGAACATATTGACCACCAGAAGGATATCGACCCGGTCCTTGTCCTGGGAGTCGCGCCTCTCGCGCTCCTTCATGCGTTTAGCGATGTCTTTGTAATAGTTGTAGAAACTGTGGCTGTCTTTGGTCGAATAGGCCGTCTGGTACATCGCGTTGTAGTCGGCGATGAACCGATCCAGCTTTTCGCGGGTATGCACGTTGACCTGCTTGTCCACGCCGATGTTGAAATCCGGATCGCCGATCAGGCCATCGGCGTCCGCATCCTCTTCGTTGGCGTTGTAGGTGAAGATCGTGGCCACGCGCAGATCATGTTCACCCGCGTCCCGGCGGAGCTTTAGGGCTTCGTAATAGGTGATCAGCGCATCGACTGAACTGACGCAGAGCATCGCGCTGAACTGGCGGTTGTGGGTTTTGCGATCATGGTTCTGGATGACCCAGTCAACGACACCGTTGATCCGGTCGGGGTGATCGAAGAATTCCTTGATGTTGATGCCCGCGACCTCTTCATCGATCAGGCTGCCGTCCTTACGCTTCAGCTTGCCCCAATACTCGACGGAAAAACGCAACACGTTCCCATCGCTGATCGCGTCGGTGATGACGTATTTGTGCAGGCACTCGCCGAACAAGTCTTTGGTCGTGCGCTTGGCCATCGCGTTTTCAGCAAAGATCGGGGTTCCGGTGAAACCGAACATTTGCGCCCGGCTGAAGAAGGCCACGATGCGCTTGTGGGTTTCGCCAAACTGCGAGCGATGGCATTCGTCGAAGATGAATACTACACGTTCATCTTTAACCGCCTGGAGCGGGCCTTCGAATTTATCGCGGGAAATGGCGGTGTTCAGCTTCTGGATCGTCGTTACGATTAGCTTATGGTCGCCTGCCAGCTGCTTGACCAGCGCACGGGTGTTGTCCGTGCCATCGACCGAGCCGTCGCTGAAATGGTTGAATTCTTTGGTCGTCTGGTAGTCCAGGTCGCTGCGGTCGACGACGAAGACGACCTTGTGCACTTTGGGGTTTTCGATCAGCACCTGCGCGGCCTTGAAGCTGGTCAGGGTCTTGCCCGAACCGGTTGTGTGCCAGATGTAGCCATTCTTCCGCCCGGCCTTCACCCGCTCGACAATCGCCTCGACCGCGAAGTACTGATAGGGCCGCAGAACCATCAGCACCTTGTTGCTCTCGTGTAGGACGATGTATTTGCTGATCATCTTTGATGCATGGCACTTCTCGAGGAAGGCGTCAGCAAAAGCGTCAAGTTGGGTGATCAGCTTGTTTTCAACATCAGCCCAAAAGAAGGTCTGGTTGAAGTCCTGGTCGCGGTTATTGGCATAGTATTTCGTGTTCACGCCGTTCGAGATGATGAACAACTGCACATACTGAAACAGACCGTGGTCGGACCAATAGGAATGGCGCTGGTAGCGGTTGACCTGATTGAACGCCTCCTTTAGCTCCATGCCGCGGCGCTTCAGTTCCACTTGGATCAGCGGCAGGCCGTTGATCAGCAGTGTCACGTCATAGCGGTTCCTGTAGCTGCCCGCCTGTGTAACCTGAGACGTGACCTGATACCGGTTGCGGCACCATTCTTCGGAGTTCAAGAACTGGATATAGACGGTCGTACCGTCGTCGCGGGGCAAGGCCATGCGGTCGCGCAGGATCTTAGCCTTGTCAAAGACATTGCCCTTGTCGAGGTGATTCAGCACGCGGGTGAATTCGGTATGCGACAATTTGACGCAGTTATGTGCCTCTAACTGCGCCTTCAGGTTCGCGCGCAGCCCAGCGCCGTCGGTTATTATGACAGACTCCCATCCCAAACTTTGCAGCCGCTTGACGAGCCCGGATTCAAGCTGTGCTTCGGATTGGATCATTCCGACTCCTCCTCAGCACTATCCCTAAACTCAGCCAGTCGAACGAAGTAGTCCTCGTAGTAAAGCGAATAAAGTGCAAAGCTGTAATTCAGCTTGCCTTCATAAGGGTAACCTTCGTCTAAAGATAAATTGAAATCGGGATTATCATCGTATGCAAACTGTGCAAGATCAATAACCTGTTCTTCTACTAGTTCAGCCAAAGCGATAGCGGATTTTTTTTCGCGCAGTTTTGCGAAAAAAGAGTCGAGCATGTAAATCAACAGTCCACTTGATATCTGAAGTACTGCACTTGCTAGTTTGTCATTACTTTGAATCTTTTTAGGCACAGCCTTTCCATGCGAGATATCACCTCGCTCGTTGCGGAGGACACCGAGAAAGTGAACAACAGAGGCAACACGAGTTACAAAGGCATCTTCAATTATTGTCTCATCTTGTTGAAGCAACTTTCCTGCCCGCTTCACCAACTGGGAAACATCCGTATCCTTGATGTCGTTGGGGTGCACTGTTTCGTCGAGCGTCAGAATAATTGTCTTTGATATTCCTTCGACAAGCGCCTTGCATGTTTCGATACAGATGTCAGGGTGATTGGAAACGTCCCTTTCTGCCTTTTTCATCAGTGGTAGGTAGTAACGGAAATCGGGGTAGTCTTTTGAATGTTCGATGATGAGTAGTTCGGCGGATCTCATCATTTCAAGCAAACATCTGCTGGAGCAGACCCCCTTTGAAGTTCTTAAGCTTGGTTGCTTGAGTGGCAACCGCCTCTATCTTCAAATCTAAAGCAGACAGGGCGTCAGCGATTTTTGCTTGCTCGTTTGGGTGAGGTATCATGACCTTTATTGAAGCGAGCGCGGTAAACTTTAGACTCCAAGTGTCCGAGGTTAAGCCTTGCGAATATCTCCTGAATTTGAAAACTAGCCGTGGTTCTTTAAAGTAATATGCCCAGAATTTTTTATGCTGTCCCTGCTTAGGGGTAATAATCGTATAGGCGGGACTTACAATACCATCATAAGCAGAAAGCCCACTGGCGCCCTGCCACATTCGCATGGAGTTGTATGCAATGTCTCCTTCTTGAACAAATTTGTAATTTGACAAATCTGCACTTGGACCATTCACTCGGTCGACTTCGGCAGCACGTTGGATGCCATTTTTCAAGGTAACTGAAAGCAGCTCGGCTTTGATTTTGTTACGCTCACTTCTCTCGCTAAATACTTCTCCCAACCGCTTCTCCTGCCAGTCCGGAAATGCTTGTCCATCATCCGCGGAAAACCTAATCTTTTGGCTAAAAATTTTGTCTATTAACCCGCTCTTGAATTGGTCCACTGCAATCTGCTTTGCCGACAACGCTTCAAGCTTGGCATCTATCGTCCGTAGAAATGTCGCGACCTTTTGCTGTTCGGCATGGATGGGTAAGTTTAATGGAATGCGCGCAAAGTCCTGAGCATACAGCCGCAGGCGATCACCGGTGATTCCGTGTGAATAAGCGCCTAGCAGGTATAGCATCCGCTTGGACTTGAACCACTGATCGAAGAACTCGGCCGATGTGTGCTCCTTGGGTGAAAGAACGACATAGGCCGGGCTGACCATGCATTCTTCATGGGCAAGACCCACGGCACCCTGCCACATGCGCATCATGTTGTAGACGACGTCGCCCCGCTGCGCTCGCAGATTCAGGCCGTCAGCCGCGTCGGCAGCCATGTGCCTTTCCATGGTGTCGCGGCGGACAAGACCGCGGTCCATCGTTACTGAATAGATGGGCAGGCCAGCCGCCCCCTTAGCGCGGCTATTCTTAAATGCGTCGCCCGCATGCCCTGGCTTCCATGGCTCTTTGAACTCTGGAAACCGAAGCTTGGGTGACACGGGGGTCATACCGGCGCCTCCAAGCCCAGCTCGGCGCAGAAGGATTTGATTGCCACATCAATTGTGTGCATGTTGGCCTCAATGGCGCGAACCTCGGCAGCGGTTTCTGCGAGATCAATTTCGGGCTCGGCCACAAATGTATCTACATACCGAGGTATGTTGAGGTTGAAATCATTCTCAACTATCTCTGCAAGCGTCGCTAGATGACTGAATCGTGCAATTTTTTCACGTTTTCGGTAAGTGTTTACGATGCTATCGATATCGATCGCGCTCAAGATATTCTGGTTTTTTCCCTTAGCAAAGCAAGTTGAAGCGTCAACGAAAAGAATATCGTCTGTTTCACGGCACTTCTTGAACACAAGGATGCACGTAGGGATACCGGTGCCATAGAAAATATTCTCGGGCAAACCAATGACGGCATCAAGCCAATTGCGGTCTTTGATCAAATATTGTCGGATATGTCCCTCTGCTCCGCCACGAAACAGCGCGCCATGCGGCAGAATGACCGCCATTGTGCCGTTTTCATCTAGATGATGCAGCATATGCTGGACAAACGCGAAGTCGGCCTTTGATGCTGGGGCCAGTTTGCCATATTGGCTGAACCGATCATCCGACAAAAGCAAGGGGTTGGAAGACCAGTTGGCGCTGAACGGCGGGTTGGCCACCACCGCCTCGAACCGCATGCCGTCATGTTGCGGGTGCTCTAGCGTGTCTTCCTGCTTCAAGTCGAAATTGCGATAGTGAACCCCGTGCAGGATCATGTTCATCCGCGCAAGGTTGTAGGTCGTGCGGTTCATTTCCTGCCCGAAGAACTCGGAAACATCCACCTCCTTGGCTACGCGCAGCAAAAGGGAGCCTGACCCGCATGCTGGATCATACACTGATTTCAGCCGCGTCTTTCCGGTGGTGACGATGCGAGCGAGTACTGTGGATACTTGCTGAGGTGTATAAAATTCGCCCGCTTTCTTTCCTGCACCGCTGGCGAACTGGCCGATCAAATACTCATAGGCATCGCCAAGAACGTCGCTATCTGCCTGATCCAGCTGGAAATCGATCTCGTCCAGATGAGTCAGAACCTTGGCGATTAAGGCATTTTTCGCCTCTTCGGTGCGGCCAAGTTTGGTGGACGTCAGGTCGAGGTCTTCGAACAGGTGGTCGAAATCATCCTCGGACTCGGTGCCCATTGTTGAACGCTGGATGTTATTCAGGATCTTGGTTAGGTCGGCCAGGATGAACTGGCCCGGCTTTGATCCGCGTTTGGCGATCTGACTGAACAGCTCGGACGGGCGCAGGAAGTAACCTAGTGCGTCGACGGATGCTTCGCTGACTGCATCAAGGACCTCGCGGCCCTCTAATGCAGCCTCGTCAACCGACAGGTAATCAATACCGTCCTGCTTCAGGATATCGTTTGCATAGAGGTGCATCCGTTCGGACAGGTATTTGTAAAATATGAACCCCAGAATGTAATCACGGAATTCATCGGCATTCATTTTACCGCGCAGGGTGTTGGCAATGTCCCAGAGTTTTTGTTCAAGTTTTTTCTTTTGCTCGTCGGTCATTTAGTGCGTCCTCTTGTAGTTGTAGGCAAGATTGCCCAGCTTGCCCGCAAGGGGAAGGCTAAAATTGCAATGGTTGGCCTGCGTTTACACCGCAGAATGCTTTCGCGCCAGCCACGGACGCACTTTCGGCATCGTTGCAGTCACTTCCACCTCCCGCATCATACGGCCTGCGATCAACCCATCCCGTACCCAATCCAATGCCTGCCACCAATCTTCATAACCGCGCCGCGCGGATGCAATTTGTTCGGGGTGCGGCCGCCAGGTGACCGGACAGGCCAGAACCTCCACCGTGCGCCATTTGCCGCGTGATAGCACCCGTTCGGTGCCGACGACGATTGTGGTCGCCCGCTCGCCATGCTGGTTGGACTTGGTCTCGACAGGCACACAGCGCGGCACGACGCCAGGCATCCAGTCCGGTGTCAGTCCCGCGCGCGCCATTTCCGCCACGCTGATCGCCATGCGAATGCCACCCAGACTGTCGGGCATGCCTGCGACCGTGGCCGCCACGACTTCGGCATCGGCATGGGTGTAACTTCCCATCTTGTGCTGCCCACCATCGACCTTGCAGCCCAGCGCGGCGCGCTGCAGCAGGACGTATTCGAGACCAAAGCCGAAGCCTTCCTCGGACACATCCTTCGGCGGCGGCAATTCCAGCTGCGCCTTTTCCACTCGGAACGCCCATTCCAAGATCGCCTGCACGCCCAGCGCGCGTTTTGTTTTTGCACCACGCGCATGTCCGATCCGTCCCTGCATGCTCATGGCTGCAATCCTTCAAACAGAGTCAGCTGCGCTGGGCTTTCCGGTTCGTGTGTCGGCCACCAGATCCAAGGGCCTGAGGCCATGGGCTGCTGCGAGAGAGCGCCACGCATGCGCTGCTGCCAGAGGGTGAACTCCGTTGCCGAGCAGGCGCAGAGTGCGTGCCCGATGGGCCAGCCCATCAGCCATCCGACGAAGAGCGGGTTCAGCCGCCGCCGTGCCCGGGCCTTCAGGATGCGTCGCGAGGCGGCCCGCCCATGCGATGCAATCATTGAAGCCCAGAGCGGGCGCGAGATCGGGGCGTGATGGGAGCACTGCCGCCCATCCGGCGTGATCGCCGGAGCCGGGTGGGTGAAGCCCTGCTCCGCGCGATAGTGCAGGATATCCATCCGGGACTTGCCATCTGCCCGAATGATGCTGGCTTCGCTCGATCCCTTCCAGTTCTGCGCGGCCGGAGTCGGCCATTGGGCCGCTTGTGCGGGCAGCGGTGGCATCCCGCCTGAGCCATAGCTCTGGCCCGGCCCACCCTTCGCGCCGTCGGTCGCCTCGGGTGTTGACCAGTTGGTGATGCCCAGCGCCAGTGCCTCCGCCTTGCGGGTAAAGTCGCTGTTCCCGGCCGGGTTGTAGCTGGCGGTTCCGGGATGCAGGCTCATCGGTGTGGGCCAAGATGAAGATCCGCAACCGCTGGTGCGGCGCACCGACTTCTGCCGCGCTGAACAGACCCGCCGCAGGCGTGTAGCCCATTGCCCAAAGCTCTCGCAGGACAGCTTCCAGCCCGAGGCTGACGTGACCGGGGACGTTTTCAAGGAACACCCACTCGGGGACGCATTCCCTGATAACGCGGGCAACATCGGGCCAGAGGTGCCGGGGATCGTCGGCACCGCCGCGCTTTCCGGCCGCGCTGAACGGCTGGCAGGGATATCCGGCGAGGACGATATCGAAGGCCCCACGAAAGGGCCGGGCATCGAAGCTGCGCAAGTCGTCCCAGATTGGGGCAGGGGCGAAATATCCCGCGCGCTGGGCTGCGATGAGGACAGCTCGGGGCCAGTCCTCCCACTCGACAAAGGCGCGGGTGTGATAGCCGGGTTCGGCGAGCATGAGGCCAAGATCCAGGCCTCCGCCACCTGCGCAGAGGGACAATCCATGCCGGGGAGGTGACACCATGCCATTCACCGCACCCCCCGCTGACGCAGCCGTTCGGGCGTGACGAGGCCGCGTTCCAGCATCAATCCGCACATGGCGGCGCTGATCATGCTCTGGGGCAGATAAGCGTCGGAGTTCACCTTGGCGGCGTAGAAGGCTGCCAACTCGTCCTCGCTCGGCGGCGGGCCAACATCGCGTTTGCGCTGCCGCTTGTTTTTTGCACTGCTGGCATTGGCCGTGATCGTCTGCGCATCGCGCTGGGCGGCGCGTTCCATGAACCGATCCAGCGCCTTGGGGCCATCGGGCGGATTGGGACGGTCGGCCCGGCTCTCGGTCGCAACCTCGATGATGCGATCTTCGGTCAGGCCGAGGTCATCGATCCAACGCCGAACGTGCATCCGGGCAGGCCAGCCCTGCCACCAGGCGGGCATGCTGGCGTTGGCTTTGAGGCCCAGCGCCATCAGCAGCTCTGCGAAAAACTGATCAAACTCGATTTCGCGCGCAGCCGCGTCCTCCTCCTCCTTTACTGGTTTCCTTAAAGGTTCTCTTACAAGGTTAGTCTCCGGATTCCGGAGATGGCTTTGGGCAAAATCAGGAGATGGGATTGCCGAAAATCCGGAGATGGCTCCATCACCGGATTCCGGAGTTGGTTCGGCACCTTGTTCTTCCTCCGTTCCGACAAAGCCGTCTGCGGTTTCCGGAGTTGGCTCTTGTGGAAAGCCTTTCTCAAACCCCAGGATGTAGCGCGTTGCCTGCCGCTTGTAGGTGCGAGGATCATGGGCGCGAACGCGGTGGATCAGGCGCATTTCTTCCAGCTTTGCGAGATGGGCGTTCAGCGCCGAGATCGACATTTCCGCATCCTCGGCCAGCCGTGCCTGTGTCGGGAAGCAGCCGAAGTCCGGATTGTGCCGGTCGCACAGATGCCAGAGCACGATCTTGGTGGCGGGCTTGAGGCCGCGGCGCTGGATCGCCCAGTTGGTGGCGTCATGGCTCATGGCGCTGCCCTCCGCGCTGGCTGCACACGGCTGGTGAAGCCATTGTCGGCCAAGGCGGCCAGCGCATCATCGACAGACCGCACCAGCGCCCAGCCAAAGCCCTGCGTCAGCACGGTGTCTCGAAACACGTCTTGCTCGGGTCGCAAGCGGCCCTTGGCGCTTTTGACCTCTAGAAACAGCACCCGGCCTTCCGATATCACCAGCAGATCGGCAAAACCGGGATGCACCCCCATGCCGACCAGAATGGCCTGGCGTTTGGCACCGCGTGGCCCAGCTTCGGTTACCTCGTTGGCGCAGTGATGCACGATGGCGCTGCGGGGCAGGGCGATGCGCAGGGCGAAGACAATGGCGCGCTGCGCGTCGGCCTCTGGTGTTCCCCGGCGCATCATGCCGATGCCTCCGGATCCTGGTCCGACCGATGGCGATGGCGCAGTGGGCTGCGCGCGTCCAGCACTACCAGAAGCACGCGGGCGTCCTCGCGCTCTTTGGTTGTTTCGCCATGGCTGACGATCACGCGGGCTGCGAGGCGGATCAGCCCGTCCTGATGATGGGCCACATCGGCCAGAACGACGCGGGCCTCGGCCCGACGTTCCGCACGCCAACCCGGATCAACAGCGGCGCGATCCCGCGCGATGGGCAACGGCGCGTTCATCGCCGACCCCGCGCCGGTATCTTGCGTGCGACCTCCCTGGCCTCAAGCCAGCTGCGCACGGTGCTGCGCCGGTAATAGACCTTCCGCCCAAGCTTGATGCTCTGGGGGCCGGTCCGCCTTGCGTCCCACCGCCACAGCGTATCCTCGGAGACCCCGAGGCTGATCGCCAGATCATGTCGACTGATCCAATCCTCCAGCAGCCCCATATCGGGCCCTGATTGGTTGATGTCCTGCGTGTCCAACATCTGCATTTCCTTCCCCGATTGCGCCCGAATGCGGGCAATTGCGTCTCGGGGTGCAGGGAAGCAGAGGGCGGGGGGTGGCAGGGTGGCATAAACCGGCATATTCAAACCACCCTTCGTGCCACCCCTTGTTTTATTGACGTTTTCTTGAATTTCGTCGCATTCGCTTAGGCGAGTAGTTTCGCCGCATTAACAACCAATAGTTGCAGAGACACGGTGCCGCCGGGGTGCCGTCGGCACGTCAGGAATCACGGCCGCGCAGCACCCCTCATGAAACCTTTGAAAGGGATAAAGCCATGGCTTTACCGGCTCGTGTGTTCTGGACTTTGGAGAATTTGGCAGTGCGCTGGGGATGCGCTCCTGCCGACATTGTGGGATGGGCGACCGAGGGGATTATTGAAATCGTCACAAGTGTCGGAATGGTCCAATGCAGCGGCACTGAGCCGCTGATTGGATTGGTGGTGGTCTGCGCCGAAGACATCATGCCATTGTTTTGGGGCAATCGCTTGGAAGCCAAGGCTTGTATGATCTGGCGCATCCGGCCGCAGGGCACAGCGACATGGAAGATCATCACGGCTCCCGCCCATGGCGTGCCAATCGAACTGCACGATCTGATGGTGACGACAAAATCTGCCCAGCGCTTTGAGGATGAATACGATCCGCTGCACCGCGTTCACGTCAGCCCCGGACGGTCGTCCCGGCACGATTGGGAGGGGATGCTTCAAGCCCTGATGATCAGGTTGTTCGAGTACGGATTGCCGGAAACGCAGGCCGACTTTGTGGCGCAAGGCCAGGATTGGTTCGTGGCGAATGCCAAGGATGGGTCTGTTCCGGATGAAAGCCAGATCCGGCGCAAGCTCAGCTTGATCTGGCGGGCCCTGAAGAAGCCGCAGTAAGCACGACCAAGTCTGATCAACGGCGTTGATGCCCGTTCAGGGCGAGTTCAACGCCCGCCCTGAACCCCGCCCTGAACAATGCGCAGCTGCGGCTTCATCATCTCCGCGACCGCATTGACGCCATCCCGGAGCGGCGAATCCATCATATGAGCATAGCGTTGCGTGGTGCGCATCTGAGAATGCCCCAGCAGCTTTCCGATCATTTCCAATGATGCGCCACCGCTGACCAGCAGCGAGGCGAATGTATGGCGAAGGTCATGGATCCGCACACCCGCAATCCCGGCCTCGGACTGGATCTGACGCCAGAAGCGGCGGATTTCCTTGACCGGCTGTCCGGGTACATCGCCGGGGAACAGCCACGGACAGCCCGGATGCACGGCGGTTTGCCTTTGGCGCACGATGGCGGCCACATCCGGCGAAATCGGCAATCGGTGGACTTTGCGCTGCTTGGTGGTGGTTGCGGGCTTGGACCATGTGGCAAATTCCAGATTGAACTGTTCAAACCGCGCGCAGCGCACTTCGCCAAGGCGGCCGCCGGTCAACATGCACATCCGGATGATATTGGCCGCGCGCTGGTCTTCGGCTTTGCCCAGCGCCTTGGCCAGACGATCAATCTCATCCATGCTCAGATAGCGTTCGCGCTCGGTCTCAATGCGCCGGTGAAAACCCATCGCGGGGTTGTCGGGGCGCAGTTTCCACTGGACGGCGAGGCTGAACATCTTGCGCAAGACTTCGCCGGTGCGATTGGCGCGGATTGGCGTGGGTTTCGAGCCCTGCAGCTTGCGCGCGCGATTGTTGGGTTTGGCCTTGGAGGGGCGGGCGCGGCCCTTGGCAATATCGCTCAGCAACCGATCGACATCCTCCAGCGTGATGTCCTCGACCAGTTTGTGCTTCCAGACCGGCTGGACCAGTTTGCGCAACATGGAAATCTGATCGGCGCGGTTGTTCGGAGCCAGATTTGGTGTGTGGGTTTCGATATAGCGGTCGATCAGATCGGGGATGCGAGGCGCGGCCATTCCGGCTTCGCGCTCGCCCAGCGGATCACCGCCATCGTCAATGATGCGGCGCAGCGCCTTGGCTTGTTCGCGCGCTGCCGTGACGGTCCATTCCGGCCACCTGCCGATGGTGAAGCGGCGCTGTCGCCCCTTGACGCGGTAATCCAGCGCGAAATGCCGACTGCCGGATGAAAAGATGCGCAGTGAAAACCCCCGCACATCTTCATCGAAAACCTGGTAAATCCCCGCGCGCGGCTCGGCGGCCCTGACCAGTTTTTCGGTGAGTTTTTCTCTTTGCGCCATGATCGACCACCCCTTTGCTGACGTGACACAGGCGTGATCCGCGCTGCAGTTCAACTCAAACATTGCCAGAGGGAGTGGCAGGGTGGCATAAAGCGGCAGATAGAAATGCAGGCTCGTGCCGGTCCCTTTTTGTTCTTCGATTTTGGCGACGGTTTGGGGGCGGACGCGCGCCAATGGGTCGTGTTCAGTTCCCAAATGCTCACTAAGATTTCTTCGAAAGCATGAGTGAGGATCAGTTCTACTGTAGCAAACCGTGGGAGGCGACAATGCTGGAGAACGCGATTCTCACCGCGTACTTTGGAAATGCTCTCTGAAGGGGACTGAGGGACGTGGGCTACTCCAAAATACTTGTGAATAACCTTAACGAAAGTGAGCATGTCGGTGCATCAGACCTATTCGAGCCGTTGAATGCTCGCTACTGAAGGTCAGAGCTTCTAAGCTCAAGAACCGAATAGAGGGTGGGCTGTATGGCGGGACGAGAAGAGCAGTTGATGACTGCAAGTATCCAAAAGAATATGCATGCAGCCGGAATAGTGGAGACGAAACTCGCTGGACTTACTGAAGCCTATGGAAGCCGTCTGTCGGAGGAACAATTCGACGATTATACCGAAGCCGAAGACGAGCTTAGCTTCTACATCACTCGACTTTACCGTGACGTCGGGATGCTTGCCGAAAGGCTATCGCTACCTATCCTTGCAAGGGACATTCAAAGGGATTTCAAGAGGCTCAGCAAAGGCGCCCTATTAAATATGTCGTTCTCTCATCAAGCTGGCGAACTTTATAGCACCTCCCTCCAGAGATTGCGGGGTTATTTCTCATCCCTTACCACCATAACAAAAGCCGGTTCAGTAAGCGGCCTTCAGGTTTTTCAGACAATTCTTGAAAACACAGCGATAATTATTAGGGACTCTGGTATTCAGCCAAGTAAAGAGAGTGAGGTTCGGAATGAAATTGTGAGGGTTTTGCGTTATTCCTTTCGAGACACTCAAAAGGAGGTCTCAGCCGCGAAGCTTCTCAAGGTTTACAAGCCTGACATCGGCATACCTTCTCTCATGGCAGCTGCGGAATACAAGTTCGTTTCTTCGGAGAGCGCCCTTAAGTCAAGCTTGGACGGAATTTACGCGGATATGAAGGGTTATGGCGGACATTATGATTGGCGGACATTTTATGCCGTTATCTATATGACAGAACCCTTCGCGCATCAGAAGGAGTGGGAAGCGGAGTTTAATTACACGAAGGCTGATATCAATTGGACTCCGATCCTAATAAATGGGCCAAGCAAAAAATGAACCAGATGACTAGGTTTTCTCACGCAGACATGAGGGGCTGGGCCGGGTGTTATTTAATTGTGTTATCTAATGGTGAAGGCCGACTGCTCGATAGCGAGTGCAACCGGTGGTTATTGGCAATCTAGCTCGGTGGCGCCCGAACTCTTTGGCAGAGTTAGGTTGGTTTCAAAGAGGTCCTTGACCGCGCCAAAATAATGCAAACAGGGGCTGCGTTCTCTACCGGAAACGGCTGGCTCAGCCGATCCCTTTCTTTTCGTTTATTTTGGCGGTGGTTCCGGAGTGGCCGCGGGCCAGGCTGGGACTGAAACGGCGGAGGTTTCGCGTGATGAAGCGATCAGGATTGATTATAATCGCGCTGGTTTGAGTCAACGCTGAGTCAACGGACATACGCGATTTTGGACACATCCAGAGCGGTTGAGTGCAGCCGAATGTTGCCGGGAGCTGGTGAACAAAATGCGTGAGAACAAAGGCTTATCGGGTAAGTTGTTGAAATACATAAGCCATTGGAATCGATATGATTTTGGCTCATAACCTGAAGGTCGTAGGTTCAAATCCTACCCCCGCAACCAAAAAACCACGATAAATCAAATACTTAAAATCCGACCTAAACAGTCGGACTTTCGCTTGCGCTGTTCTTGTCAACGCCTTGTCAACGTTTGGCGAGTCCCTCTGAAATCCAAGGGGCTTTTTGCGTTTCGGGGAAAGACGGAGTCCACCTGCAAGATGAAACAACATGCGGCTAAACGGCATCGTGTATTGCAGGTTTCACCTGTAGATCCTATGTTTCCGCTACCTTGTTACTGACGGATCCAATGACACGTTGTTTCATCTCTTTCCTGCTTTTGATTGCCGTCGCGCTATTCGGCGTCCTTTCTCCACATGCCGCAATGGCTGCGCAATCGCAGACGACCTGGGCACCATGCCACACAGAACAACCCGTCATGAGCGAGCACGTTGGTGCTGTTGAGCACTGCGGCCCTGCAGATCATTCGATGACCGGTGCCTGCGCGACGGCCTGTCTCGGATCAATTGCGATTTGGTTTCCAACTCCAGATCAGGCCCCGATGGCCTTTCGGCCAGTTGCGCATCGGGCTGCGATATCCCTTATCCTGCGCGGGCGGATGATCGAGACGGCTGATAGGCCTCCCAAATCCATCTGAACGGTTAATGCGCGGAGCCGAGTTGTGGCTCCAGACCGATGCGCCCCTTTCGGGGTATGATGGATTAATTCACAATGAGACATGACCTAACACGCCGCGGCTTTTTGGCCGCATCCGCAGCTTTGGCTGCCACCACTGCCCTTCCGCGCCTGAGTTTCGCGCAAAGCGCACCACTTTCCCTGACCGCAGCGACGCGCGTGATCGAGGTTGGCGGTCGCGCTGCCAGCGTCATGGGTCTGACCAATGGATCGGGTAAACAAGGGCTGATCCTTGATCCCGGTCAGAGATTCCGCGTGGATCTGACCAACGCTTTGGAGGAGGAGACAATCATCCACTGGCATGGCCAAATCCCGCCCAATGAGCAGGACGGCGTGCCTGATCTGCCGATGCCGCTTTTGAAGCCGGGCGAGACGCGCAGCTATGACTATGCGGCGATGCCCGGCACGTTTTGGATGCACAGCCATGTGCCAGTGCAGGAAATGAGCCTGCTCGCTGCCCCGCTGATCGTGCGGCGGCCTGAGGATCTGACCTCGGACCGCCAAGAGGTCGTGATGTTCCTGCACGACTTCTCCTTCCGACCCGCCGCTGAGGTGCTGGCAGAGATCACAGGAGGGGCAGCGAATCACGAAATGGGAAATATGGATGCTCCCGCGCAAAGCGGAGGTGGCATGTCAGGTATGGATCATTCTGGCATGGCCATGGGTGGCATGATGTCGGGCAGTGGCGGAAATATGGGAATGAGCGGTATGTCCATGGGTGGGATGGAGATGGACCTGAACGACTTCGACTTCGACGCCTATCTCGCCAATGATCGCACGCTGGCTGACCCTGAGGTAATCGTAGTCGAACGCAAGGGCCGTGTCCTGCTGCGGGTAATCAATGCGGCGGCGGCGACGTCATTCTGGATTGATACCGGCGGGGTGCCTGCGCGGCTCGTGGCGGTGGACGGCCACGCCATCGAGCCGATGGCTGGAACCCGGTTTGGCCTCGCCATGGCACAGCGGCTTGATCTCGAAATCGACTTGCCCGAGTCCGGGGCATTTCCGATCCTCGCTCTACGCGAAGGCGCGCGCGAACGCACGGGGCTAATCCTTGCCACGACAGGTGCAGAAGTGCGCCGGATTGATGATTTGGGGGACGTTGAAAGCGGCCCGTTCGATATTGACCTCGCGCAAGAGAGCGCGCTGCGGGCGGCAAGAACGGACGGCGCACCCGGGCTTGCGCCGCGTCCGGTGGATCGTTCCCACATGATTATGCTGGGTGGCGCGATGCAGCCTTACCTCTGGACCATCAACGGGCAGACCTGGGGCGATCACACGCCGATCACCGCCAAGACTGGTGAGCGGGTGCATTTGTCGTTTCACAATATGTCGATGATGGGGCATCCCATGCATTTGCACGGTCATGTGTTCCAGGTGGTAAACATCAACGGACGCGATATCGACGGCGCGATCCGCGACACGGTCTATGTGCCGCCGATGACCATGGTGACGATTGCGCTGGATGCAGGTGAGGCCGCGCGCTGGATGCTGCATTGCCATCACATGCCGCACCTCTTCACCGGCATGATGACCGAGTTTGCCGTATCAGCCTAATACCCCTGCCACCGGGTGCCTCCCGGTGGCAAAACACATTCACTGCGCCTCATCCGGTTGGCATAGCTGACGGCGAGAGGAATGCGCGCACGCCGCATGGACGGCGAAGACAGATTGGAGATTTTATCATGAACAAGAGACTCATTGGCACATTGGGTGTTGCCGTCATCGCCCTGGCGGGTTGGTATTGGACCCAAGGCCAGCCCACCAAAGACCCGGTTTCGGCATCTGCTGCAGGCACCTCATCGGCGGTGTCGGCGGCACCAATGGTGGAGGTCATGGTTCCAGCAGAGTTTTCGACACAGGCCGGTCAGGGCGAGACATATTACAACGCGGTCTGCGCCTCTTGCCACGGCGCAGATGCGGCCGGGCAGGATGGCATCGCGCCACCGCTTGTCCACCGCATTTATGAGCCGTCGCATCACGGGGATGCCGCTTTCTTTCTGGCTGCGCGGAATGGCGTGCGAGCGCATCACTGGAAATTTGGCAATATGCCACCGGTCCCCCAAGCGCTGACGGAAGCAGAACTGGGCGCGATTGTTGCCTATGTGCGCGAGTTACAGCGCGCGAACGGGATTAACTGATGCGGTGGCATATGCGCGCTACTCATGCCTCACTTATAGAATGGGCATGAGGTCGGGCGTTCTCATTCTCGGGGCGGCGGCCCTTGTGGGAACCATAGGGGCCGCCCTCTATATGTTTGCCCGCGACGACGTTGGCGTGAGGCGCGGCCGCGTCCTTTACGGTGCAAACTGCGCTTCTTGCCATGGCGAAAACCTTGAGGGTCAGCCAGATTGGCGCAGCCCCGGTTCTGATGGGCGCTATCCTGCACCGCCCCATGACGTCACCGGCCACACCTGGCATCATTCCGATGCTGACCTTGTCGCCTATATTACCTTGGGCGGCGAGGCGGCGCTCGCGCAGATGGGTGTGGCCTTTGACAGCGGCATGCCGGACTTCGGCGATGTACTGAGCCAATCAGACATCGTAGACATCCTCACCTATATCAAATCCAGCTGGTCTGAGCGCGAACGCACCGTTCAAGCCAAACGGACCATGGCGGGATCAAATTGACCATTGCCTCGATGATGTCGCTGTCGGGTCAGCCAAGACGACGAGCCTTGCAGATTTAAGCTGATCATCAAATATCTTTGAAGGGTATATTATGCTCTCTGTTTTATCCGACCGCACCTATCGTCACCTGTTTCTGGCCCAAGTGGTGGCACTGCTTGGCACAGGGCTTGCCACTGTCGCCCTTGGGTTGCTGGCATATGATCTTTCCGGTGAACGGGCCGGTATGGTTCTGGGAACAGTTTTCACGATCAAGATGGTGGCCTATGTCGGCATAGCCCCGGTGGCAGGCGCTTTTGCCAACCGCTGGCCGCGCCGCACCATGCTGGTCAGCCTTGATTTGATCCGGGCCGCAGTGGCACTTTGCCTGCCGTTTGTCAGCGAGATATGGCAGGTCTATATCCTGATTTTTGTGCTGCAATCCGCGTCGGCAGCCTTCACGCCCACATTTCAGGCAACGATCCCCGACATCCTGCCCGAAGAAGATCGTTATACCCGCGCCTTGTCGCTGTCCCGGCTGGCCTATGATCTGGAAAACCTGATCAGCCCCGCACTGGCCGCAATTCTTTTGGCTTTCCTGAGCTATCAGGCGTTGTTTCTGGGCACAGTCATCGGCTTTGTCGGCTCTGCCATTCTGGTCGTTTCGGTTTTGCTGCCCAGCCCTCAACCAACCCCCCCACGCGGCATATATGAGCGCACAACGCGGGGGATGCGTATTTATCTCGCCACTCCCCGCCTGCGTGGTCTTTTGTCACTGAACCTCGCTGCGGCGGCGGCAGGTGCGATGGTGCTGGTGAACACCGTGGTTCTGGTTCGCTCCAATCTGGGCCTCGGGGACAGCCAAGTGGCCATTGCCCTCGGTGCCTTTGGAGGCGGTTCGATGCTGGCCGCACTTCTACTGCCTCGGCTTTTGGATAAGGTGCCCGATCGTCCGGTCATGATCGGTGGAGCGGCCTTGCTGGTCACCTCTCTATTGGGGCTGTCCTTGATGTCACTACTCTATGATACCCAGTGGGTCGCGCTCCTTGCAGGCTGGCTCATCATCGGGATCGGCTATTCAGTCGTGTTAACGCCGTCGGGACGGTTGCTCAAACGATCCGCACACCCCGAAGACCGTCCCGCTGTTTATGCCGCGCAGTTCGCCCTGTCACATGCCTGCTGGCTGGTGACTTACCCCCTTGCTGGCTGGCTCATCACGGTCGCGGGACCAATGACTGCGTTTGCGACGCTGGCACTTCTGGCAGCAATCGGGATGTTCGCCGGGATTATACTCTGGCCGCAAAACGATGCAGGATCGTTTGAACACTCTCATGATGATCTTTCCATGGATCACCCCCATCTGAACGGAAGCCGCACGCATAGTCATCCGATTGTCATCGACGATAACCATCGGCACTGGCCAACTCTGAGTGGTCCGGAAAACCACTAGGATTGGACGAATAGAATAGCTTTCCGAAGAGGATCCAGCGCGGTGATCGACGCATTTGCAACGGGTAGTCTTTTTGATCCTCATGGTTGATTTTGAGGGAAGACGTGAACAATCGCTGCTTCGCTACCTTATGATCGCAGGATCCAATTTACTTTTCCCCTTCCCTGCCTGGCGAAAGACGACCTCTATTTACTTCAGCGCGCAAACTCACATCGCATCATCGCCTAGGCTTTTCACAAGAATTGTGCGCTCGGACGGCGATAGTCCTTAAACGCGGCGCGTTGGACCTCTGCCCGGCTGAAATCGGCCCGCGATGGGCACGTGCCATCTTGAACATCGACACCCTCCCTCGCGCAGTCCCTGCGCAAGAGTATTGACTTGCCCCCCGAAACCAAACACCCCAGAAGCGCGTCGAGCGCTTTAGCAATTTGAGTGCTCCGCGCACGACGCGCTTGCCCAAAATGAAACCGGGACAGGTCCAGAACATGAAATCCAGACCCGCGAACTCTCGTTCTGAATGGGGGAGCCTCGGGGGCAGGTCAGTATCACGGTTCACAAGAAGACGATAAACTGCATCTAACATCAATTTCATTGGCGCTCTTTTGTGCTCGCGGACGTTCGCCCAGCCGCCTGGCGCGTTCACCAACGTGACAGAGTTTAGCAGAAACAGTGTGACAGCGTCTTCTCGGGAAACACCCCATGGGCTGTCCGTGCAGGGCTAATGCGGCAATGGTCTACAACCGCTGGTCCAGCGCAGCGAGGATTGTTCTCCGGAGGAATGGGTATTTTCTTAAACGTCATTTTTGTGCATTCGGAACCGCAGGCTTGACTTAGGTCAACTTGCTGCGTGCCGCGGTGACATATAGAATCAATAGGCACCCTCAGAGCAGCCTTGTGACATATGGCATTGACGTTGAACATTCGTGGACAGAAGTCATGGAGCCGTGTCCTTTCGGCGACGGTGCCGTTAGCTTTGTTGTTTGCTGTTTTTCTGACGCTGAGTAGCTCAGTTGTTGGTGGTAGTGTTACAACCGCGCCGCGACCGGCGGCGACGCAGGAAGTGGTGGCAGTGATGGGCCACCTAGCCCCATGCTGTGAGCAACCCGGCCAGAAGACTTATCATGGCGGGGTCGGCGCGCATATCGCCTGTGCCTTCTGCGTGCCGATCCCGCAGTCATTCGAGCAGATCGCGCCCGCCTCTGGCTCCGAGAACTTTTCGCAAGCCTTCGCCATGATGCAGAGTCGAAGCGCAGCACCTGACCCATTTCCACCCAAGATCATGCTGGCCGTTTAACGCCGTCGCGTCCACATGGGCGCCAATTCGGTGAACTTCGACCTCAATCGGTCGGGCAACAGATCTTATGGGAATATCCAAAATGACACACGAGAATCGTGCCCTTCGGGGCTCAAACCGGATCCTTGGATCCATTCATCCTCATGCCGCCACGATGTGCCGGCGTAGTCTGGTCGTGGCGTTGACCGTCGCGACTATCGCTTGGGGCAGCGCCGGAATTGCCCAAACCGGGACGACCCTCCCGGCCGGCGGCATGGTCTTTACCGCTGATGAATACAGTAACTCCCTCAGCCGGATCGACCTGTCGAGCGGCGATGTCACCACCGTTCCGGCAACGATCGTGCCCCACAATGTGCAGATCAGTCCGGATGGCAGCCTGCTGCTTGCCGTTGGTATGGCTGCCAGCAACGATGAGGGCCATGGCGAGGAGCAATCCCACGGCGCTATGGCGGGCATGGAGGGCGGCGGCGAACTGGTCCTGTTCGATCCGAAAGACCTTGCCGCAGGTCCGATGGCGCGCATTCCGGTGGGAATGCATCCCGCGCATGTCATCACTGACATCGACGGCAAACGCGCGTTTGTGACCAATGCCGCTGATGACACGCTGAGCGTCATCGACCTGGCCTCGCGGGAGGTCATCGCAAGCGTTGCCACCGGGGATTATCCACACGGACAGCGGACCAGCCCTGATGGGCGCGTAATCTGGGTGGCGAACGTGAATAGCGGCAACGTATCAGTCATCGACACCGGCACGCTGAAGGAAGTGGCCCGGATAGATGTCGGTGCCACTCCGGTACAGGTCGGATTTCTCCCTGACGGCAGCCGCGCCTATGTCTCACTGCGCGACGAGAACAGCGTGGCGGTGGTCGATACCAATGCCCAGAAAGTTATCGCAACCGTAAAAGTTGGGCGAGGCCCCATCCAGCTTTATGCTACCCCGGATGGGCGCTTCGTCTATGTCGCCAATCAGGGCACCGAAGCCGACCCTGACGATACGGTGTCAGTCATTGATGTTGCGACAAACAGTGTCACGGCAACAATCCCCACGGGACGCGGGGCGCATGGCGTGACGGTCAGCAGCGATGGCAGAAATGTTTTCGTAACCAACATGTTCAATGGGACCGTCTCGGTGATCGACGTCGCAAGCCAGGCGGTTCTTGCCAACATTCCGGTCGGTGAAGGAGCAAGTGGCATCACTTACCGCCCCTGATCCGGTCGAGATCCGCACGCCGCGTTCGAAAATAAGCGCGGCGTGCGGATTTCTCTCTCCACCATTGTTGCTCCACTCGATTGGTGACGATGAGCCACGACACCCCATCCACCGCCCGTCTAGCGTTCCGTGTCTGGTCGAGCTGTTTACACAACTTGCTGTACGGCATTCGGAGACAGATCGGCGCGGATGCGATTCCGTGCCCTGTTCTTGAACTTGGACGCCGCCGCCCGGTCTTGGGAAATCAACCGGAACGCATGCCAAAGAGGTGCCGGATCAAGGACCGCACATTAAACAGCCAAAGTCGAGAATGCGGTTTCGGCGCCGCACTACCATGATGGGCACCTCAGTCCCACAACCCTGCGGTAATTATGGGGTCACATGAGACTAGGGCCGAGAACCTGCTAGTCTCGGGCCTATGCTTTGCCCTGACGTCTTTCCAGCGGTCCCTCCGTTCGGCCATTGTCGTCCCCTTCACAGATCAATCCGCCGCAGTCGCAACGCGTTGGTGATGACCGACACCGAAGACAGGCTCATTGCTGCTGCCGCGATCATTGGCGACATCAGCAACCCGGTGATGGGGTAAAGCAGCCCCGCCGCGATCGGTACGCCGACGGCGTTGTAGGCGAAGGCGAAGAACAGATTTTGCTTGATATTGCGCAGCGTGGCGCGGGCCAGCTTTCTGGCTCGTACAATGCCCATCAAGTCGCCGCCCAACAGAGTGATGCCGGCACTTTCCATTGCTACATCGGCCCCTGTTCCCATGGCAATGCCGACATCAGCGGCGGCAAGCGCAGGGGCGTCATTCACGCCGTCGCCTGCCATCGCGATCTTGTGGCCTTGCTTGCGCAGCTCGTCGATTAGCTTCTTCTTGTCTTCCGGCAGAACACCTGCTCGCACCTCGTCGATGCCCAGCGTTGCCGCCACTGCCTTTGCGGTGCGCTCATTGTCGCCCGTTGCCATGATCACACGCAGCCCTTGCGCATGAAGCTCGTTGATGGCTTGCGCAGTGCTGTCCTTTATCGGATCCGCCACCGCGACAATGCCCGCCAGTGCGCCATCAACCGCGACAAACATCGCCGTCCTGCCCATCGCGCGCAGGCTATTGGCCTTTTCCTCGGCCTGCGTCGTATCAAGACCCATGTCCTGCATCATCGCCGTGTTGCCGAGAGCCACGGCGCGGCCCCCGACGTTGCCGCGCACGCCTTTGCCGGTTACGGCCTCGAAATCCGCGGCGTCCTGCCGCGCGGCACCCTGCGCCTCGGCACCTTCGACGATGGCTTCGGCGAGAGGATGTTCAGAGCCCCGTTCCAGCGCTGCGGCCAGCGACAAAAGGTCTGTCTCGACCAGATCCCCCAGCACAATTGTGTCGGTCAGCTTGGGCTTGCCCATGGTCAATGTGCCGGTTTTATCTACGATCAGTGTATCGACGCCCGCCATGCGTTCCAGCGCCTCCGCATCCTTAATCAGCACTCCCGCCTGCGCGCCGCGCCCCGCCGCCGTGGTGATCGAAATCGGTGTGGCCAACCCCAGCGCGCAGGGGCAGGCGATGATCAGCACCGAGACTGCCGAGGCGATGGCATAGACCAAAACCGGCGCAGGACCGAAGACCATCCAGATGAAAAAGGCGAAGATCGCTACTCCCACCACTGTTGGCACGAAAATCGAAGAAACTCGGTCAGCCATGCCTTGGATCGGCGCCCGCGAGCGCCGCGCATTTGAGACCATCGCCACGATCTGCGCCAGCACGGTATCGGCGCCGACCTTACCCGCCTCCATCACAAGGCTGCCGTTCTTGTTGATCGTGGCACCCGTCACCGCATCGCCCGGACCCTTTTCGACCGGCATGGACTCGCCAGTCAACATGCTTTCGTCCAAGCTCGACCGGCCATCCACCACCACGCCGTCCACCGGAACCGCATCGCCGGGGCGCACCCGCAGCCGATCGCCCTCCATGATATTCTCCAGCGGCGCATCATATTCTGTCCCGTCGGGCAAAATCCGTCGCGCGGTCTTGGGAGCCAGATCGAGAAGTGCCCGGATCGCGTCGCCGGTGCGCTCCCGCGCTCGCAGTTCCAGCACCTGGCCGACAAAGACCAGCGCGATGATGACGACTGCGGCCTCGAAGTATGTACCCACACCCTGGCCCATTCGGTAAGCGTCAGGGAATACGCCCGGCAGGAATGTCGCCACGAGTGAATAAAGATAGGCCGCAGCCACACCGAGGCTGATCAGCGTCCACATGTTGGGCGACCGGTTGATCACCGAATCCCAACCCCGTTTGAAAAACGGCAGGGCCGCCCAAAGTACGATTGGTGTCGCCAGAACGAATTCCAGATAGCTGGCCGTCTGATGCCCGATCCAGTCGCGCACAGGCAGCCCGACGAACTCACCCATTGTCAGCACAATAAGCGGAACCGCCGCCGCCGCCGAGATCCACATCCGGCGCGTAAAATCTGTCAGTTCATGGCTGGGCTCATCTGTCGGCAACATTGGCTCTAGCGCCATGCCGCAGATCGGGCAAGGCCCCGGTGCGTCGCGGACGATCTCCGGGTGCATCGGACAGGTGTATTGAACGTTGGCCGGCACGGCCTTCTTGCGCCCTTCCGCGCGGCCCGAGGCGTAGAACCAAGGATCGCTTTTGAACCTCGTTTGGCATTTTTCGGAGCAGAAATGGAAGGTTTTGTCTTGGAAGTCCGCCTCACGCGTGTCCGTCTCAATCGCGACCGTCATCCCGCAGACCGGGTCTTTGGCCGTATCAGCCCCTTCAGGAATGACCGACTTAGCGTGTTGATGATCGTGATCCATGTTCTGCCGACTTTCTTTTGATTTATTGCAGTATGAAGTATGAAGTATCCAGCCACTGGAAGCTCAACCCCTTTTTCATTGGTGGTCGTGAAGGTCCTCGCGAACCGGGTTGCGTGCGAGAAAGACGCCGACAAACACGAATATCAGTGCCATGCCCATGACGCCAATTAGGACGATCAGCGGATCGGACTGCCATTTCAGGACAGTGAAGGCGATCAGAACCACGGCGTCGAGTGCTATCGCTGTCAACAGAACCCACCCTCGCGCGTCGATCTCTCGACAAAGATTGCGGTAAACGCCCACGTGAATGATAATGTCCATAACGAGGTAGAAGAAAGCGCCGAGCGAGGCGATGCGGCTGAGGTCAAAAAAGACCGTCAGAAAGCCCGCGATCACAACGGTGTAGATCAACGTATGGTCCTTGACCCCTCCCGGCATCCCGAAATGTCTGTGCGGGATCATTTTCATTTCGGTCAGCATCGCCAACATTCGCGTGACGGCGAAAACGCTGGCGATCAGGCCGGAAGCGGTAGCTACAAGCGCAAGCATTATCGTGAGATAGAAGCCGGTCTGCCCGAGAGCGGGCCGGGCCGCCTCTGCCAAGGCATAGTCCTTCGCCGCAATGATCTGGTCGAGTGGCAGACTGGAGCCTACGGAGAAGGCGACAAGCAGATAAACGATCACGCAGATTACGATGGACAAGACAATGGCCTGACCCACGTTGCGGTGCGGATTGGTGATCTCCGCACCGCTGTTGGTGATTGTCGTGAAGCCTTTGAAGGCCAGGATCGAGAGCGCGACCGAGGCCACAAAGCCGGTAGCACGCGTATCCCCGTCCGTTGCTGAGAAGGTGAAGCCACTTGCCCAGAGACCTGCCATACCGAACAGTGCAATACCGCCGACCTTCATCACGGCCATGATGATAGACAAAAGCCCGACCGAGCGGCTGCCGGCCACGTTCACGAGATAGGCAAGGATGATCAGAACAACACCGATGACCGGGACAAGGCTGCTGTTCGGATCACCGCCAAACGCCCGGATCGTGTAGGTGCCAAAAGTGCGCGCTACGAGACTTTCGGCAATGACCATCGACAATGTCATAAGGAGTGCGGCACCCGCCGCGACCGTCGTCCGCCCGTAGGCTTTCTTCAGGATCACGCCAATACCGCCCGCGGACGGAAACGCGTTCGACATCTTGATGTAGGTGTAGGCGCTGAACGCGGTCACGATCGCACCGGCGACGAAAGAAAGGGGGAAAAGTGGTCCTGCAAGCTCGGCAATTTGTCCGGTCAGAGCGAAGATGCCCGCACCGATCATCACGCCGGTGCCCATGGCAACCGCGCCGGGTAAGCTGATGCTGTTTTTCTTATAAGTCTCCGTCATTGCCATGCTTTCCTTAAGTCTCATCGCGTCAACAATCGGGGTCGTGTCGCGAAGGTGGTGGATCGGCGGAGCGTTGTCAGGATCATCCGGCGAATAGCGGCCCAAAGCGGGTCATTCGCGTGTTATCGCCGTGACATGATCTTCTTCATCAGGCTTCCTTCTTTGCTTGTTGTCTTGTCGCAATCCAGAGTAAGGGCAATCCGGTGATCAGGCCGAGACCCAGAACTGCCCAAGTGGCCCGGCCAAAGTCTCCGCTGACCGCCTCGACGCCGAAATGTGCGAGGGCGAAACTCGCCGGAACGATGCCAGCCAGCGTTGCAAGGGCGAAACGCCAGGCATGTAAGCGGCTGAGCCCCGCCGCGTAGCTGATGATGTCGAAGGACACGAAAGGCATCAGGCGGCTGGCAAATACGGTTCCGGTCAGCGCGTTCTGCGACCCAAGCAACCCCGCATCGACCGAGGTGCCGAAAACCCGCCGCAAGACATCATGCCCCAGAACCCGTGCGAGGCCGAACGCAATCAGCGCCCCCAGCTCGGCACCGATCACTACTTGAATGGTGCCCCAGACATGCCCGTACGCAGCCCCCGCGGCCAGAGCAATCGGCGCGCTGGGAATGGGGCTGGCGACCACCGCGACGGCCACGAGCCCGATAATCAGCAACGGGCCCCAAATACCCGCCCGTGCAACCAGCGCTTCAAGCGCTTCGCGGTCCAGAAGCATCCGGGCATCAACCAGCACCGATGGCGCAAACCACCACAGCCCAAGCCCGGCCAGCCCGAGACCTGCAATAGTCATGAGTATACCGGTGCGCAGGCCCATCTCAAATCGCTGCGACGGCTTTAGCCAATAGGTCGCGAACTTGGCCCGCGACGGCATTCAGTTCGGCATTATCGATCGCTTGCATCGAGGCCACCGGATCAATTGCACTGACCTCGACGCCGCCATCGACCTCGCGCAGGATCACATTGCACGGCAGCATCGCGCCCACACGCGGCTCAATCGCGATGGCCTCATGGGCCATTTTCGGATTGCACGCACCGAGGATGCGATAGGCAGGCATCTCAACATCCAGCTTCTTTTTCATTGTTGCTTTGACGTCGATCTCGGTCAGGATACCAAAACCCTTGTCGCTCAATGCAGCGCGGGTCCGGGCATCGATGGCGTCAATATCGGCGTCCACTATCAGGCGGTTGATCGTGTAGTCCATTGTCGTTCCTTTCGGTTCATTTGCGCAGGTATTTGACCAGCGCTGCGATCACAAGCCCGACCAGAACGATGCACAAGATCGCCCCGATCCAGCCGATGCCCATGCCGTAACCCATACTATAGCCGTTCATCATCGTTCCTTCACAAAGTTAACTTGAAGGGTGCCGAAGAGACGATGTGCCATTTGGCTCCCAAAGCGTTGACGCGGATCAGTTAACGAATGCAGAGTCAGGATAAGCGCGAAAACCCTTCGCCTGCCTTCGTTTCCATCAGCGACCTCGACCTCCATTCTTTAGCGCTATCATTCAACATCAGCGCGGGGTGTGCCCGCAGGAGCCTCGCCGTTTGCCTCGATGTCGATGATGTATCTTTTCATCTCAGCGATTTCGCTCCGTTGTGCCTCAATGATCGCGTCAGCCAGTGCGCGAACCCTGGGATCCGAGATCTCAGCGCGCTCGCTGGTCAGGATAGCGATCGAATGATGCGGGATCATCGCCCGCATCCAGGCGAGGTCGTCGACCGTCTCTTGGCTTCGCACAAGCCAGAGCGACAGGGTGAAGGCTACCGCCGCACCTGCGAAGATCGCGAAATTGACTCTTTGGTTGGAATACATGCCCAGCATGAACGCGAGCATGATGACTGCCATCGCCGCACCCATATACATCGCCATCCACATCCGCGTCTGCGAAAAAAAGATGTGGTCCAGTGCGTAGGTGTTCAGATACATCAAGCCAAACATCACGACCGTTGACGTCGCTATCATCGCAAAGAAGCGTCCATAGGTCATCGTTTACTCCTTTTCAAATGAGGTGTCTGGGTAAACTATGTTCGGGCGGCGAAGGTTCCGAAATCCAAGACACTTCCGGCTTTTCCAGCCTAGAGAAGCCCTTACTTGCGAAGGTATTTAACCAGCGCTGCAATAGCGAGACCGACCAGAACGAGGATGACGATCATCCAGAGCCAGCCAAAACCCATCCCCACACCCATACCATATCCGTTCATCATTGTTGCCTCCTGATCGTTGATACGTTTACCCCTGCCAAACGATGTAGATGCCGTTTGGCAGGGGAGCGGCATGCGTCAGTTGTTGCCCATCATGCCCTTGCCCGGCATGCCATCTGGTTGACCGCTCATATGGCTTTGCATCATTGTAGCCATCGCTGACATTTCAGCTTCTGTTACTTGCGCGTCGCCGTCTGGATCGTGCATCTGGAAGGCTCGTACCGTCATTGGCCGGGTATGCGCCGCGTGCATTACGGCAAACTCCTCCAGCGATAATGTGCCATTGGCATCGGCATCATACGTCTTGATCTCGGCTTGAATACCTGCCGTCATTTCTTCGGCGCTGAGCGTTCCGTCCTTGTCGGCGTCAAACTTGGCCATGGCTTGGTTTTGGGCGCCGCCCATCATTGTGGCCATTCCGCCACCCATCATGCCCTCATGACCCCCCATCATACCCATGCCGCCAGCGATCTTCCCGCCATGATGCGCCTCGGCTTGCTGTGCGAACGCGGGTATTGCAGCGGTAGCAAGACCAAGGGCGGCAACGGCTGCAAGGACAAATTTGGTTGAGCGTCTCATTCTGTCTCTCCTAGACTGGTTTGTGATGAGTTCAATCTGGGGGGAAGGTGTCGCAGAGGTTTGTCAAGCAGACCGCCATTTTGTATCAATCTGTCGCAAGCAGCATTATCAACACGGTTTGCGACAATTTTCTGTGCGTGCGGTCTGCGAGTTCCGCTAGGGTCAGAGCATCAGGAGACTACGCAATGACTCAGCCGCCCCACATTCTAATCGTTGATGACCACCGCGAGATCCGCGATGCATTGGTGAAGTATCTCGGAAAGAATGGGATGCGCGCAACTGCTGCCACAGACGCAGTAGCGATGGATGCAGCAATGAAAGGTGGGCGGTTCGCCCTCATCGTGCTCGATGTGATGATGCCGGGCGAAGATGGTTTGTCAGTTTGTCGCCGTCTGCGCGCGCAAGGCAGCATCCCGATTCTGATGCTGACCGCCTTGGGCGATGAAACCGACCGCATTGTAGGGCTGGAGGTTGGCGCCGATGACTATCTGCCTAAGCCGTTCAATCCGCGCGAGTTGTTGGCCCGGATCAAGGCGATCCTGCGTCGGTCCGAACGGGTCGAGGTAGCAGGCGGGCGTTTGTCGGGGCACAGGCTGGCATTCGACCGTTGGGTGCTGGATACCGACCGCCGGACCCTGACCGATGTCGACGGTGCTGAAGTGGCGCTCACGACCGCCGAATTTCGTCTGCTGACGGCGTTTCTCGAACGCCCACGCTTCGTGCTCAGCCGCGAACAACTGCTCGATCTGACCTCGGGTCGCGCCGCACAGGTATTCGACCGCACCATCGACAACCAGATCAGCCGCCTGCGCCGCAAGATTGAGGTTGATCCCACCCAGCCCACATTGATTGCTACCGTTTGGGGTGGTGGTTACAGTTTTGCAGCCGATGTGAGTGAGATGCAGTGAGCCTTGTTTTTCCCATTCTGCGCCGATTGGTACCGCAATCCTTGGGGGGGCAACTTCTGACCATGTTGTTGCTGGCACTGGCCATTACGCAGGGGCTTGGTTTGTTGTTGTTGACGGATGAGCGTAACCGGGCCGTACGGGCGGCTTTGGGGTTGGAGGCCGCCGGTCGCGCAGCAAATGTGGTCCTGCTGCTGGACACTGCCCCGGCCGATCTGCGCCTGTCGATCCTGCGGGCTGCGGATTCGCCACTGGTCAGATTTTCAGTAGGGTCAGAGCCGGAAGCGCCCCACGACAGCGCCGACGCTGACTTTGTTCTGAACCAGATCCGTAAAACTCTCGGCGAACCGGAACGGGAAGTTCGGGCGGATGTCCATACCATCGCGCCAGCATCACTCCAAATGCCCGCCGCGATGCGTCCGATGCACGAGGCGATGATGGCGGGGCAAACCGATCCAATCGAGATGACACTGTCGATCCGTTTGGCGGGCGGCGATTGGCTAAACGTGCGTACCATGTTTCATCGACCTTCCTTACAGTTTTCACCGCAGGCCTTGTTGCCGCTTCTGCTGATGGTGGTGGCAGTCGTTCTTGTGGCCTGGTGGACCGCGCGGCGAGTTATTGGCCCGATGCGCGTCCTCGCTGTTGGTGCTGATCGGCTGGGTCGTGGGCTTGATACGGACCCACTGCCAATGACAGGGCCGTCGGAAGTGCGCGACACCACGCGCGCCTTCAACCTGATGAAAGACCGTCTGACTCGTTTCGTGAACGAGCGCACCCATATGCTTGCGGCCCTGAGCCATGATTTGCGTTCGCCCTTGACGGCGATGCGACTCCGGATCGAAATTCTGGACGAAACCGAAGATAGTATTCGGCTGAAGGCACTGGTTAACGAAATGCAGGCGATGGTGGAGGCCACGTTGGAATTTGCGCGTGGCGTCGCGCGCGCGGAATCCACCGCACTGGTTGACCTCGCCGCCCTGCTTGGCGAATTGGTGGATGATGTGGGCGGGAACAGGGCCATACTTGTCCCGTCACCACCGCTGTTCGCCACTATTCGGCCGCAAGCCCTGAACCGGGCGCTGCGCAACCTCATCGACAATGCTGTCCGGTATGGGGAGGTGGCGACGGTGGATTTGGTGGAAGAGTCGGGTCAGGCCGTCATCACCATTGCAGACAGGGGCGCGGGGTTGCCGGACGATCAACTAGAGGCTGTGTTTGAGCCTTATGTTAGGCTCGAAGGCTCACGCAGCCGCGACACTGGGGGCGTTGGTCTGGGTCTGGCTATTTCTCGAACCATCATTCAGGCGCATGGCGGGACGGTGATGCTCCGCAATCGGCCCGATGGCGGCCTGAATGCAATCGTTTACCTGCCCGTTGGTGAGGGGTTGCCCGAGTGCGCAGTCGTCGCAACCCCCAAACAATCACAAAACTGAAAGCCTATTATAATAGCGGAATTGATGGCACTGGGCGGCACGGCGATGCCTGACGGGAATGAAATGCCGCGGGTTTGCCATCGATACTACCAGTAACGCTCGGGACCGCGGAGGCTGACCAAGTGGATGCGCTACGGCCAAGAAATGACGCAATTTTCACTGGTATGATGATGCGGCTTGTGGTTTCTGCATGATGGCAAACCAATTGGCATCTCAGCATCGCCGGGCAGGCACTTTAGCCAAAGGATACCGCTATGAACAGACGTTCAGTTATGTTCGCAACCTTGGCTTTGGGTCTGACGGCCAAATCGGCGTCTGCGCGCCCGCCGTTCAAGCTGACTGGCAATCCGGCACCATTGTTATCGCCGCCGTTTCAGGATGCTAAAGGTCAAAAGCTTACGCTTTCCAATTTTGCGGGTCGCGTCGTGTTGCTGAACATCTGGGCGACATGGTGCCCTCCCTGCCGCGCAGAAATGCCCGCGCTCGATGCGTTGCAACGAAAACTCGGCGGCCCGGATTTTGAGGTGGTGCCAATCTCGATTGATCGGGGTGGGATCGACGTTGCACGCAGCTTTTACCGTGAGATCGGCATCCGAAACGTCGGGCTTTACTGGGGTGAGGATTTGCGGGTGCAGCTGGCGTTCGCCGCATATGGCCTGCCTACGACGCTTTTGATAAACCGCAGGGGGCAAGAGTTGAGCCGAGCCTTTGGTCCCAAAGCATGGGATGAATCCGCCGCAATCGCGCAAATAGCGCGCGTCATCGATGCGGGGTGATCGTGCTGCTTGACGGTGGGAGGAAATGACATTCCTTGCGGCTTGTGGGCTTTTGCTCTTGTCGGCATTTTTGTCGGCGACGCTTTTGCCCGGCTCGTCTGAAGCCGTCTTGATTGGGCTGCTTGCAAGTGGCACGGGGTCGCCCGCGCTGCTCATCACCGTGGCATCACTGGGCAATATCGCCGGATCCGCCGTCAACTGGGGAATGGGCAGATATTTACTCCATTTCAAGGACAGGCCTTGGTTTCCATTGAAAGACGCCACAAATGCGAAAGCCCAGGCTTGGTTCGCCCGCTACGGAACGTGGTCACTGTTGTTTGCTTGGGTGCCGGTGATCGGCGATCCGTTGACGCTGATCGCGGGTATCATGCAGGTGCAAATTGGTCGTTTTTTGCTACTTGTGGCAGTTGGCAAGGTGCTGCGGTATTCTCTCATTGTGATGACCTGGCAGCTCTGGGCGACGGTGTAGCAAGGGGTGCGTTATAGAATTTACCACCGAGGACTGAATCGGAGCTTTGTGGATCCCAATACCTGCCGCTTGTCGCGCGCAATTGTATCTTCCTACAGCGGCCGCGTTTCGTTCCGGCAGAAACATGTAAAGTGCAATTTCTGAGGTGAAAGCCTGTGAGACACGCATCTGATCTGCAATATCTTTTACGACTGTTTCTGCTTTTGTTGGTAGAGGGGTGTTCACCGATAAACACGCCTGCTTCACAGCCTAGTTTTCAAATTGCCTTCCGTCAAAGGATCATTGCAACCTATGTGCAGCACAGACGATTAGCATTATTATTACAAATCTCTTGAAGACAATGTGACATTCCTCATTGAAAATGATCCGTCGCAAAGTTGTGACTTGAAGGTGACGACTGCGTTGCGATTATTATTTGAATGAAAGGATTGTTCCCGCCTGCTCTGTTGCATGCGGAAAATCGAACAGAGGGGTTAGGTCGCATGAACCGCAGAGGGTTTATTACCGGAATTACAGCTATGTTGGGACTGGCTCGTCCGATTTCCGCCCATCAGCAAGCTGCCTTCGCCCTGCCTGGTGATTTTCTTCCGACACTGGTCAATGTGCCTTCAATCCTTGCGGCAGGTGAAATTCATGTCTTTCCAAACGAGTTTCGGCTTTTTTTAACACTCCCGAATTCGCGGGCTCTGCGCTACACCGTTGGTGTGGGCAAGCCGGGACTCTACCACTCAGGTCTGTTCACTGTCGGAGCAAAGCGGAAATGGCCTAGATGGAAGCCCACGCAGGCCATGATCAAGCGCAATCCGAATGCATATGCGCAATATGCTGACGGGATTCCGGGGGGCGAGGATAACCCCTTAGGAGCAAGGGCGCTCTACCTTTTTGACGCTGAAGGCCACGATACCTATCTGCGTATCCATGGAACCAATAAGCCTCGCACCATCGGCACCGCGGTCTCAAACGGCTGTGCGCGACTGACGAATGACCACGTCGCAGATCTTTATGAGCGAGTACCCGTCGGAGCGCCGGTATTCTTGTACGATCAAGTTGTGGTCTGACTGGGGTCGCCTGCGCGTTCACGGAGAGTTTAACCTAAATCCCTTGCGGTTCCAGCGCTGGAAGGTGCGATCAATCGGATAGACATAAACGGGAAGAGCATCCGAATGATACAGGTCCAAAGCAGGCGGTGTTTTCTTATGGGTTCTCTAGGGATGGGAGCAGCGCTGGTTGCTGGGCGCACGTCGGCGCAGGCACTTGGCGAAGACCCTGTCCGTAACAATATCTCGGCATTTAAGCTGGCGAGTTGGCGCGATCATTTTGACAGCTTGAAAGGGGGCGTGATCCTTTCCGATACAAGCGCGCGGGTCGTGCAGTTCTGGTCAGAAGACGAAAGCATCTACAAGATATACCCTTCAAGCGTGCCGCTGAGCGAAGACCTGACACGGCTGGGCTACACGGAGGTCATTCTCAAAGTTGAAGGCCCAAGCTGGGCGCCAACACCAGCAATGCGGCTGCGCAATCCAGAATGGCCTGCCTTCGTGCCGCCTGGACCTGAGAACCCTTTAGGCACTCATGCGCTTTATCTTTCTTGGCAATACTACCGGATTCACGGCACGCATGACACGCGCAAAATTGGGCGGCGCTCGTCTAACGGCTGCATTGGCCTGTATAACGAACATATTTCGGAACTATTTGGCTATGCAAAAATAGGTACTCAAGTTAAATTAATCTGAAATAATAAAGAACCAGAACGGGCAAAGCAGGCATGAAGATCACGAACGTCGCTGGGGTTACCTCGGCCGCGGCCCATGTTGGGGCAGCGGGCAGGATCTATGCGCGTTCCCACCTGGACAAGTTTCCGGTTCAAACGGCTGAAACTGCGTTAAGGACGCTGCATACAGCGTTGGCCGATGCAAAGTTAATTGCGAGCGCTTCATCAAAAGTGATCGCAGACAAGACTTATTGTGAACGCGTTTGCGTGTCAGGTGACGGGACAAATACGATCAAGCAGGATGAGATCACGCCGCACCAGGTCAAAAAAACTTATAGGCTTTCAGATCATGGCTATACCGCCGTTTTTGTTGCGATGCAATAGGTCACTCGTCGGCATCACTGGTCATTCGCACCCATGATACCATCGGCGAAAAAGTTGACAGATGGCGAAATAGTGGCCGAAATCGGCTGCGCCCGCAAATTGGACAGTAAAGCCGGGATTGTGTGATGCGTAGCGAAGGGTGGTTCATCGGTTTAGCACGAAAGGCGGGCAGCTTGCTGTCAATGCTTTTTGTAATTTTTACGCTAGTTTTGTCGCCGATTACAGTTGCCGGGGCGCATGACGCTCCTCATCAAACGACTTCGGTTACGACCGTTGCGCAATCGCAGATTCCTGTAAATTGTCATAGATACGCGTCTTGCTCGGTTTATGTTGTACCGTCGAATATGTCGCATTTGGCCGCAGAGGCATTGCATTGTCTGAGATTTTTGCGGTCCGAAGCCATTTTATTGACGGGCTTGAATCCTGTGTTTGATACGCCTCCTCCTCGCGTCTGACGTTGTTCCATTTGGGCCATAGGTCCGACAAAGCAGCAATCAGACAGGTGAAGAATGTTCAAAAACAAAATATTGGGCGCAATAGCCCTATCGTCGCTTGGGGCAGCGGCATTGGCGCATAACGGGGCCACCGGCGTTGTGATGGAGCGCATGACGGGAATGTCCGCCATGCGGGACGTCATGAAAAGTTTGGCTCCTATTATGCAGGGGCAGGTCCCCTATGATGAATGGACGGTTCGCGATGCAGCGAGCGTTCTGCAAAGCCATGCGGGCGACAACATGGCGCGTTTATTCCCTAAAGAGCCAATCCCGGCATCCTCCTATGCCAAACCCGAGATTTGGAGCGAGTGGGGGCGCTTCGAAACCTTATCGGAGGAATTGCGTCTCTATGCGGAAGGTTTGGATATCGCCGCAGCCAATGGGCTCAATGTGCCTGCGCCTGTTGCCGTTCCAGATGTGCCGACCGCTGAAATCGTGGATATGGACGTCGTCACAATGCCGGAGGACATGCCGCCTCCTGCGTTTACAGTTGAAGAACTGATGGGTCTTGTTTCGCGCGCAGACAAGTCTCCCCCCACGATCGCCGCCGCAAAAGGCTATGGCCAATTCACGGCGATCGACTTCAAGTTGATGGCCGCAGATGACGTGTTCGAGCGGATCAGCCAGACCTGTGCATCATGTCATTCACTTTTTCGGAAGGGTAACTGATATGCGCGGTCTCATACGTGCGGTTTTCGCTTTTGGTGCGGCCGGATTTGTCGGCATTGCCATTATTGCGAGGTGGTCCATTGCTGAACCGGTCCATCTGGGCATGCAGGCTGGCGATGTATATCGAGGGGCCTATCTCGCGCGGTCTTCTGGTTGCATCGCTTGCCACACTAACACCGCGATGGGTGGTGCGGCTTTGGCAGGGGGAGCGCCACTTGACACGCCGTTTGGTAGTTTTGTGCCTCCGAACATTACCCCCGATCCTGTCAACGGGATTGGAAACTGGACGCTGGATCAGTTTGCAGTGGCCTTGCGGCAAGGGGTGCGTCCGGATGGCAAAGCCTATTATCCGGCGTTTCCCTATGAGTTCTATGCCGATCTGTCGGATCAGGATGTCGCTGATCTTTGGGCCGCCTTCCAGTCTGTGCCCACTGTGCAGGGGGCCGCTGCCGAAAGTGACATCAGCTTCCCATTCAATCTGAGGTGGGGTCTGAAACTGTGGCGCGCGGCATACATGTCACCCGTAAAGATCTCACCGGTTATGGGGCAAAGCCTGATGTGGAACCGAGGGCAGGAATTGGTTACAGGCGTCGCGCATTGTGCGGCCTGTCATACTGGACGGAACGTGTTGGGTGGCCTGAAGGAGAGTGAAGCGCTCGCAGGAAATGACAATCTGCCGGGCGGAAGCAAAGCCCCGCCGATCCGTGGGGCTGAGCTATGGGCCAAAGGATGGACGGTGGCCAACATGGCCTACGCCCTGCGCACTGGCATAATGCCTGACGGCGATGTCTTCGGAGGCAGTATGGCAGAAGTCGTCCATGCTGGAACTTCATTTTTGAATGATGCCGATCGCAATGCAATAGCCACTTTTTTACTCAATGAATCCGACGCCCCGACCGCTGTCGACACACCTGTCGCTGACGCGGGTATGGCAGGAATGGTTCACACATCAGGGATGCAAATGAATGATAATTAAAGCTGTCTGCGCCCTTATCGGGCTACCCGTACTTGCACTCGTGGGGCTGTTTGTATGGGGTGGGCTTCGCTCTGGGCCGGCCCCTCTGTCTGAAAGTGATGCGCTCATACCTGCCGCCATTCTTTCAGAACAACTCTCGGATGGCATGATCGAAGCGCAAGTTTATGTTTTGGGCAACCTTGGTTACCGCATCGAGATTCAGTTCTCGCCGAGTTTCACCTCGAATATCTCATCCACCATGCCACCAGAAGTAAGCTTGTCGATGGAGTCTATGCACATGGATGGGCTCAACCAACCACTTGAACTTGTGGGCAACGGGGCATGGCAAGGCCAGGGCGAGGTGCCAATGGCAGGCATGTGGATCGTGAACGTTGGCTACGGCGATGAGTTCGCCGAAGTACATTTCGCAGCGCGGTAGGAGGCGGACATGTGGAATAGTTATCAACTTTCAATATACCTTGACCGCGTCTATCCGCATAAAATTGTGCGTGGAGTACTGGTTGCAGGACTCAGTTTTGCCGTGATGGGAACAATTACAGCGGTCTGGCACAATCCGTTTTTTACACGAATGACGCCGACAGCAGGATGGGAGCTTCCCTACCTTTTCATCTTTGCCAGCATGGCGGGTATATACGTAGCTATTCGGCAGCCGAAGTGCTCAACCAAGAAAGCTGGAATAGGAAGCATTGCGTCGTTTCTCGGGATCGCCTGCCCGACTTGCAACAAAGTCCTTATGTTGATCTTTGGCGGTGAAGCACTGATGCGTTGGTTTGATCCTATCCGACCGTGGGTTACGGCTGTCGGCCTGATTTTACTGTTCCTAGCCATCCGAACTGAATGGCGTAAACGCAACGGCTCGCGTTCAATTATTGGAGGAAACTGATGCGCCGCTCTGTTCAGGCCACAGAACTTAGCCAGAAACGTATAACCAGACGCGCGCTTGTGATGGGCGGCGCGCAGATCGCGATTATTGGCGTTTTAGGCTTGCGGATGCGCCAGCTGCAAATCCGCGATGCCAAGCAGTATCGCATGCTTGCCGAAGATAACCGGATCAATCTTCAATTGATTGCTCCTGCACGCGGGCGCATCCTGGATCGCTTTGGCGATGTACTTGCCGATAATAGACCTACCTACCAAGTGACAATTGTGCGGGAGCAGGCGGGTGACCTAGCCTCGACGCTCCGCCAATTGCAGTTGGTCTTGCCTATTACTGATGATGATATTGCTGAAATCATGAAAAGTAGTGAAAAGACCAGCGCCTTTGTGCCATTGTCTGTTGCTGAAGACATTACATGGGAAGACTTAGCGCGGGTTGCTGTGAACGCGCCTGCGCTTCCGGGCGTCAACCTTGAAACGGTACTGCAACGCACTTATCCATTTGGCTCCGATTTTGCACATACGATCGGCTATGTCGGGCGTGTCAGTTCAGGTGATTTGGAGGCGGTTGAAACCACAGATCCGCTGCTATCGTTGCCGGGGTTCAAGATTGGCAAAACCAGCATCGAAAAGACGTTCGAGAAAGAGCTGCGTGGCGCGCAAGGCACTTTGGCAGTTGAGGTCAATGCCACCGGCCGCGTTATGCGCGACCTTAAACAAACGGCTTCAATCTCTGGCGAAGACCTGCATCTAACGCTCGACCATCATCTGCAAAACTTCACATTTGCGCGACTGGGGGATCAGAGCGCCGCTGCAGTTGTTATGGATGTTCGCAATGGCGACATTTTGGCGTCGGCTTCAGCACCATCCTTTGATCCGAACCTATTCGTAAACGGGATATCATCCCGTGATTACGGTTTGCTGCGCGACTCTGAATATCGCCCATTCGCGGACAAAACGGTGCAAGGGGCCTATCCTCCTGGATCGACCGTCAAAATGTCGCTCGCTCTTGCCGCGCTTGAAGCAGAAGTGGTGAAGGAACAGGATACCGTCGCTTGCCCCGGCTTCGTTGAAATTGCGGGGCGCAGGTTTCACTGTTGGAAAAGAGGAGGCCACGGTCGCGTGAACCTGCAAGCCGCGTTGCGCGAATCCTGTGATGTGTTTTTTTATGAAATGGCACAGCGTGTTGGTATTGAGGGCCTAAACGCGATGAATACGCGGTTAGGCCTTGGTCAGAAGCCCGACTTGCCGTTCTCGGGGATGTCAGCTGGTGTAAATCCGTCCCGCCTATGGAAGCAAGAAAAACAGGGAAGCGATTGGTTGATCGGTGATACAATCAATGCCTCAATCGGACAGGGCTTTGTCCTAGCGACACCAATGCAGCTTGCGGTTATGACGGCAAGGATCGCCTCGGGACGAGCTGTGATGCCGCGCATTGTAAAGCCAATGATCGGATCGGTTGATCCCGACATGGAACCATTGGGTCTTCGGTCATCTTCGTTGGCCTTGGTCCATCGGGGGATGTTTGATGTCGTCAATTCTGGTCGTGGAACGGCCAAGGCCTCTCGGATCGTTGCAGAAGGACAACCCATGGCGGGCAAGACAGGATCGAGTCAAGTCTTCAGCATCACAGCTGAAGAACGCGCAGCTGGCGTCAGAAGCCAAGCCGATCTGCCTTGGAAACGTCGTGATCACGCACTTTTCACAGCTTTCGCCCCGTTTGACAAACCCGAAATCGCAGTGTCGGTCCTTGTTGAGCATGGCGGCGGCGGCTCAACCGCGGCTGCCCCGATTGCCCGCGACCTAGTGCTGTTTTACCTGAACGGAGGTTTGCCAACTCCCGAGGCCTACCCCGCCGATCAGCGCGGGCGCATCAGCACTGATTTGCAACGGTTGAGCAGCCTGATCCTGCCCCCCGATACAGTAAACGGAGGGCATCAGAGGGGGTGAACAGCGCACGTCTTAGGCCGCCGTTGCTTCATAGCCAACCGTTTTGAGGGCCGCGCGCATCGCATCCGTGATGGCATCACTTTGGACGGCAACCGTGCGGGCGACCATGTCGAAATCAAGTACCGCCGTGGGATCGACCGACTTGATCGCTTTTTCAACACTAGCTTTACAATGAGAACACGACATTTCTGGGATCGAAAGGGTGGTCATGTTTTTTTCTCCAATATGACCCTGCCAAGATCGAGCCTTCCCAAGGTGGAAGGTCAAGTGGAATATTTTCACGAGTTGAATCTGAACTTCTATTCGTGGGCCGCTTGATCTATCGGAAATACTTGGAAATGGGGCCTGCGCGGGCTGTGGTCGAAACAGCCGCCCTAGTCTGTCCGAAGCATGACCTTCGCCCTTTGCCTTGATCGCGAAGAATGGGCGCGCGCACCGTTTGAATTGGCAAGGAATACCTTCCGCTTGCTCGACCAAGCGGGCGTGGTGATGCCCGCTGATCTCATCGCAAACAGCACGGCCGCATGCGGTGGATGCAATTCGTCACGCCTTGTTCATCGGCTGCGTCGGAAGCGAAAATGCAGTCGCCCGAATTCCGTGCCACATACCCATTGGGTCACTCAAGGATGTGCACCATTTCTGTGTAGCCGCGCAATGTCGCATGCTGGAGAGGGCTGACCCCATGGCAATCTCCCCCTTTTTAACGGGGTGCATCCGTAGAATTCACGCAGCCATTCTCAGTTTCATGGCGGGTGTGATGCCGCCGATGCCCATGTTGGGGCGGTCGTTGTTGTAGGTCCATAGCCATTGCGTGGCTTGATCCTGAGCCTCCTCGATGCTTTCGATGATGTATTGGTCCAGCCATTCATGCCGAACCGTCCGGTTATAGCGCTCGACATAAGCGTTTTGCTGGGGCTGGCCGGGTTGGATGTGCTGGATCGTAACAGCATGTTTCTCAGCCCATTTTCTCAGCGTTTCGCTGATGTATTCAGGGCCGTTGTCGACCCTGATCGTGCCTGGCTTTCCCCGCCACTCGATGATCCTGTCGAGGCTTCGTGTCACCCGTTCGGCAGGCAACGAGAAATCGACCTCGATGCCTAAGCCCTCGCGGTTGAAGTCATCAAGGACATTCAGCAGGCGGAACGCACGGCCATCGCCGAGGCGGTCAGCCATGAAGTCCATAGACCAGGTCACATTCGGCGCGTCTGGCACAGCCAAAACGTCGGGCTTCTCCCGTTTCAGCCGCTTACGAGGCTTGATCCGCAGGTTCAGTTCTAGCTCGCAGTAGATCCGGTAGACGCGTTTATGGTTCCACGGATGCCCCTTCACGTTGCGCAGATGCAGAAAACACAGGCCAAACCCCCAGGTCTTCCGGGCATCCGTCAGCCCTGTCAGCAGATCGGCGATCACCTCGTTCTCGTCCTTCAGCTTCGGGCTGTAACGATAGCAGGTCTCACTGACACCAAAGGCCCGGCATGCCAGCGCAATGCTGACACCCCGTCGTTCCACCGCCGTTTCGGCCATCTCGCGGCGCTGAGATGGCCGCGTTACTTTTTTCCAAGGGCTTCCTTCAGCAAATCAGCCTGCATGCTCAGGTCCGCATACATCCGCTTCAGCCGACGGTTCTCTTCCTCCATGACCTTCATCTGGCTGACCATGGACGCGTCCATGCCGCCATACTTCGCACGCCATTTGTAAAAAGACGCATTGCTCATGCCATGTTCACGGCAAAGCTCAGCCACCGGCACACCGCCTTCGGCCTGACGCAGGATCGCAAGGATCTGGGGTTCGCTATATCTGGTCATCTTCATTCAAAATCTCCTCGTTCATCTTGCCGAGAAAATTCTACTTCCGCAGCCCCTTACTTTCGGGGGGGATTACCCCATCGCGATCCGGGATGGATTTATCTGCACCTGCATCGACCAGGATTTGAAGCGTTCTAATGTGGTCGTTGCCGCCGTCACCCAGCACCACCGCCTCCATCAACGCGGTCCATCCGAGGTTGTTGACATGGTCAAGCGGTGCGCCGCCTGCAACAAGCAGTGCCACGACCTCATGATGTCCAAGATGGGCGGCCGCAATAAGGGCGGTGCCATCATAGACGCTGGTGATCAGGTCGGCGCCATTGCCAAGTTCCATCGCCAGAGACACCAATACAGGATTGTTCGCGACAGCCGCGATTGTCAGCACATCATAGACGCGGTTTTCCAAGCCATTCATATCTGCGCCGCCTTTGGCAGGCGCGCTTACGGCGTCATCGTTTGAGGCGAAAGCCGCAATATGCGCCGGGGTCCGGCCAACGCGGTCCCGCGCGTTCAAATCCGCACCCGAGGCGATCAGGCGCTTGATCTCGTCCACATGGCCTTCGTGGGCCGCAAGATGCATGCCAGTATAGCTTGCGATTTCTGCGGCTGACGGTGCGGTTTGTGCTTGGGATGCACCCGAAAATGCCAAGCTGGCGACAAGACATAGAAAGCGAAGCATGGGATCACCTTTCAAAAGCGGTACCCGCCCCAATCCGGGGCGGGCCAAGTCTGGATTATTCTGCGCCGATGGCGTCAAGGCCAGCGCGGGCGCAGGTCTCGTCAATTGCGCCCGAAGGCGCGCCACCGACACCGATGCCACCGACCAACGCGCCACCGATCTTGATCGGCATACCGCCGGCCTGGATCACCAGACGGCTGTCCATATCGCGCAGGCCGTCATTTTCAGGCGCGGAGCCGATAAAGCCCGCCAGGCCGGCGGTGTCGCGCCCAAGGCTTGCCGATGTAAAGGCCTTGCCGATGCCGGATCCAACTGTGTGCGGTCCTGCGTTGTCAGCAACAAGCACTGCTTTGGTCACGCCGCTGCGCGCCACAATTGCGACACTCACGTTATGACCTTCGGCGGAACAGGCGGCAACAGCGGCTTGTGCGGCTTTCGTGGCCAGATCAAGCGGAAGATAGGGAGCGGTAGGCAGGTCTTGCGCAAAAGTGGCAACGGGGAATGCGAGGGCGGCAATAAGTGTAACGGTGCGGATCATCAAAGAATTCCTTTTGTTTGACGGATGCACCATTTCTACAGCAAGCCGACTTGCCCCGATATTCGTAGGGTCCGCAGGCCGGTCCGTAGTTCTACGGATCCGCCTGCGCCTCCAACCAATAGCGGGTCAGTTCCGCCGCGGATGATGTCCCCGCTTTGGCAGCAATGGCCGCGCGGTGGCTTTCAACCGTGCGGGGCGACAGGTGCAACGCATCGGCGATTTGCTTTGTGGTCAGGCCCTTTGCGATCATCCCCAGCACTTCACGCTCACGGGCGGACAGGTGGTTGAGCAAAGTCGTCGCTTCGGCCCGCTCTGCCGATATTTGACGATCGGCTTCCAGCATCGCATGGCCTTTCTGGATCGCATCGATCAGGTCTTGCTCATCCACGGGTTTACTCAGGAAATCTATCGCGCCGTTGCGAAACGCCCGCCGACAGGCCTCGATATCGCCATGGCCGCTGATAATGACGGTGGGCCATGATATGCTTTGCTCCGCCAGTTTCTCTTGCAGTTTCAGGCCAGAGATCGCGGGCATTCTGATATCAAGGATAAGGCAGCCCGGCAGCAGCGTACCGGCCTGGTGCAGGAAGGTTTCGGGGGAGGCATAGCTGCGCACCGCCAACCCGACAGTCTCCAGCAATAAGGACAGCGCATTGCGGACGGCCTCGTCGTCGTCAACGAGATAGACAAGGTTGGTCATGGTGCATCCTGAGGGATAGAGAGGGGTAAAGACAGTCGAAACGTCGTTTCAGCTGCATCGGGCAGCAGTAAAATCTCACCGCCCATTTCCTCGATAAGGCGCTGACACAGCGCCAGTCCAAGCCCGGTCCCATCCGGCCTGCCGGTGACAAAGGGCGCAAATATCCGCGCCTTGATATCGTCTGGCACGCCCGGCCCAGTGTCGCTCACCTCCAATATCGCCACCGCGCCATTGGTCTTGGTCCGGATCGTGATGCGCGCACCGTCCGAGGCATCAAGCGCGTTTCGCACCAGATTGAAGACAACCTGCTCCAGCTCTACAGGGTCGGCATTCACCAAGATGGGTGCAGTCGACAGCGCCAAAGTGACCGAGGCCCTTGCGGTTGTTGCCGCCCGTGCCAGAAGCCGCTCAACACTGCGGGCCGCTTCATTCAGAGGGCAGGCAGTGGCGGGCGAGCGGTTCGGTTTGCTCCACCGCCGCAGCCGGTCCAGAATATCAGCCGCGCGTTGGGCCTGTGAAACGGTATCGTCCAGAACGCTGCCCAACCGCGCGACCTCACCCCGCCGCGCCAAATGACGCCCGGCCTGCGCCAGACTGAGGATAGCGGTCAAAGGCTGTGCCAACTCATGCGCCATGCCGCTGGCCATTTCTCCCAATGCATTGACGCGCGACGCATGGGCGAGCCGGGTTTCCTGCGCGCTCAGGTCGGCGCGGAGTTCTGCCGCTTTCGCGCGGGTTCGTTGCCTCAGCGTGTGGAATGTCAGCAAGAACAGGGCCGTCGCCAATAACGCTGTGATTAGGGCCATTCTTGGCGGCAAAATATCGGCCATGCCGATTGCCATGGAGGCTTCCAAGATCAATGGCTGGGACGCACTGCCCAGAGGTTTGGCAAAGCCCGGTTCAGCTGTCTCAGGGGTGCCGATCAATTGGCGCCCCTTCGGGGTCAGCAGCCGAAGGGATACGGAGGGGCGCGTCCAAAACGGGTCGTCGGTCTGGATGAGCGCGGCCGCGTCAATGACAAGCGCCAATCCATGTTGCGCCGCATCCGTGTTGGGGCTGCGCTTCACCAACAAATAGTGGTCAGGCATTGTCGGCATTTGCTCGATTTGCAACCCGCCTGTGGAACGGCGTGCCATCTGGCGGATAAGGGCCTCATCCTCGGCGGCAAGTCCGGGTGACGCTTGGATCGTTGGCTCTGCAGGGTCAAGCGCGGTCACCGTCACTGAGGCAATGCGTGGATAGAAACGCATGATCGTTGCCCCGACATCCAGCAGCAAATCCTGCCGTGCGGTGCCACCCGCGACGAAAATGGCCGAGAGAGAGGTCAGATGCGCGTCATGCTGATCCGCCCGCTGCGATGCCAAACGGTGCAAGATACCGCTTTTGACGGTGAGTTCGCGCACCAGGCTTTGCCGCTCAAACAGCGCCAATGCCCCAAGCGCCAATGCGACCATGAGAGCCCATAGCAGGACGTATCGCCAGATATGAAGATTGGTCACTTTTGAAGGTTTCATCCGCCTTCATCGCAGGCGGCACGTGAAACGCCAATCCGTATTTCTACGGTCACATTGAAATGACCCTACGACGCGGATCCCAAATTCGTCTGCCTGAATAGCCCCTACGGCAGCGATCCGAGGTTGTAAGTCGAATAACAGTTGGGAGATATGCAGCGCCGAAATAGGCGGATAGCGCGCCACAGAGGCGCGCATCCATCGACTCCGTCACCTTCCCGCTCACTATTCTCTTCTTCGGTACATTTAAAGCTGGGATCGAAATTCTCCGTCTGACCGCCATTGTCACCCAAGCGAAACTCTGAGATCGGCAAGCGCCTCAAGTTGCGCTCTGACATGGGTTTCCAGCGCCCTTTGCATGATCGTGGCATCGATCATCACCGGTTGGCCCGATTGCTTTTCCACCTCTGCAGCCACTTCGGCGGCCATTAACGCCGCCATTCTGCTGGGCCAAGTCACCCAAGTGTCGCGCTCTTGCCGGGCCAAGCGGAATACCAGCGCTTCAGCCCGTGCGCGATCGACCAGCGCACCCTTCTTCTTCTGAATTGCCAGTTGACGTTCCTGCGCCTGGTAAACAGTCAACGCCGTCCGGGCTTTGAGATAGCTGTCAGTTCCGCCACTGCCACTAGTCGGCATGCCAGCATCGCCGCCAAATGAGCGTCGCTGCTGATCGGGGTCCGTCATTTCCATCCGGCGCGCATCGGATGCGACAGCGTTGATCGACCCGTCGGCATAAAACACTAGCCTGCCGCTGCGTTTGGCATTCTGAACCGCCCCTCGCGACATACCAGAATGATTGGAATAGTCCCGCTCGCTCATGCCGTTCATTGCCATCTCCTATGCAATCAAAGCAATGATATCGCTTGTTATTTTGTTGATCAAGGGCTGCTTTTGAGCGACGCTGGCTTAAAGCGCGATTCAGTCTACGACGCGAAACAGCAAGGAAACAGCCATGGCCAACCGCATCGCCACTGACAACGCCAAGGCCATTGACGCATTCGTTGCCGCTAAGCGCGAAATCGACGTCATGCTTGATCGGCTCACCACCCTTAGCGGCAATCATTTCGACATACACCCGGACGAGATAAGCTGGGGTCATGTCGGCACCCTGACCCATTACGCCAGCCAACTGCGCCAGATCACTGACAGCGCGTTCAAGGAAGGCGAACACGCGGAATAAGGTCGGTCTATTTCCCCCAAGCCCCCAGCCGGGGGCTTGACTGGGTAGCAGGCAACGCATCCCGCGCGGCCCACGTGCGGAGCCAGAGATGCCGAAGTTCACCGTGACATTGATCGAAACTCTCACCCACCGCGTGGTGGTTGAAGCGGCCACTGAATCTGCCGCCATGCGCGCTGCTGAAATCTTCCTGACCGAAACGGATCACAATGATGACCATCTCTTTGTGACCAGTGGTTATCACGCCATCAATACGGAAGCCGCTACTGTCGACGCCCAACCCGATGTGAAAGACGATGCCTGACATGCCGATTGACCGCGCCCAGCGCCGTCAGATCGAACAGTAATGCCATCACTGCCGCATGTGACGCCGTACGCTTCGGCTCTTGCGATGATGCCATCGCCCAGCAATTGCGCATCGCGGCATTCCTTGCCCAGAATGACATGTAAGGAGAACCAGTCATGACGAAACTGACCGAGACGCAAACCGTTATCCTGACCGCCGGTGCCCAGCGCCCCGGCAATATTGCCATGCCGTTGCCGAAGGGCCTGCATGGTGCTGCGGCGAAGATGGCCGTTACCAAGATGATCGAACGTGGTTTGATAGAAGAAGTCGACGCCGACATTCGCAAAGGCGATCCCCTCTGGCGTGAAACCGGTGATGGCAACGGCACAACGCTCAAAGTGACCAATGCGGGGCTAACCGCAATCGGGATCGTGCCGGAACCAATGCCTCCGGCAAATCATCTTCTGTCCAATGTTTCCAATCTCGCACGCCCCGTCTCACGCCCGGGCACCAAACAGGCAAAACTGATTGCCCTCCTGAAAGCGCCGGAAGGCGCAACCATGGAGGTCCTCATCGCCGCCACCGGATGGCAGGCTCACACTTTGCGCGGTGCCATATCGGGAGCGCTGGGCAAGAAACTCGGGCTGACCGTGACCTCCGCCAAGGAAGAGGGCAGGGCTCGGGTGTACCGGATCAGCCGGTGACGCCATGCTGTTTGATCACCCTTTCCAACGGATTGACCGAAGGCGCAACAGCCACCGAGGATGCGGGCAGTCGAACTTGACTATGTGGGCCGTGGCAGGTCACAGCGCTGTTTCTAAAGCCGTCGTAGTTCGTAAGTTTGGCAGGCTGGATTTGGTCAAGTGGATTTGACCAAGTGGATTTGCTGGATTCCACAAGAAATCCAGTGGTCCAAAATATAGAACGTTTAAGTTACTGATAATTATGTATTTATTACCACATCTTATCATCAGGTGGATTTGGGTGGATTCCCCCACGAAATCCACTTTCGCTAGCGAAATGCCGCGCTGCGCCCCCCCGCATACGTTCGGGGCCGGGGAGGAACCATGCCGTGGGGGGCTGAAGTGCAGGTGCCCGACATCGGGAGGAAGTGTGCTTGCTTTTTCAGCTTGCTCAAGCAAAAGCTGAATGCAGATCCAACAACATTAGACGGTCAAGCAGCATGTTGCGCATTTCGCAACTCGTCTCCGGGACTAGTAAGCACGCATTGCAGGCGGCACCATTCACCAACGACCCGTCAAAGTGTGCCTGAGGCGTGCTCTCGGAACAAATAGGATCGTTTGAGCAAACCTGCATCTTCTCAACGGCAGCGCCCATCAGGTTAACGATCTTGGGCGCCATTGCTACCAAACCTCCAAGAGACCCCTGTGCGCCAGATGCGGATGTGTAGAGCAAGATGCCAAGTCGGCCGATTGTACCCTGCGTGCCGTCAGTGGGCAGAGCGTACACCCTTTCCTTGATGGAGGTTGCTGGGTAACCGCATTGGAGGGCTATTTCTGACATCAGCGCATGTGAAAGCGAGTGCAGAAAAGTGTACGCACCGCCAGGAAAGCTCGGGGAGTTCTTGAATTTCCCAGTCCAATCATCATAGGCTAAACGAAGTTCATTGACACGGTCAATGTTGAACTTCGACTGCACGATTGCCGAGACAGCCGCCGGATCGAACTGTAAAAAAATGCCCTCGCCGTTTTGTTCGATTGCCGGAAGCCAGTCTGCTTCGCCCAGACTCGCTCCCTCGACGGCAAGTAGGACCTCTTCCAAACTGCCATCTGATGCAACAGGGGCAGGTTCGAGACGAGTAAATCCATACAAACAGGTCACTTCCGTCAGCCGCTTGACCGCTACCACGCGAGTAAGCAACTGCTCGAGGATATCGCCGGTTCTCCACTCATCATCTTTCAGTGTTTTTGCATGCAGCCGGGAGTCGATTGAATTGATACCTATCAGATCTTTTCCAGAGGCCAAAATGTCGAACTCAGCAACTTTCGGAGATCCTGCGACAGGGGTGGCGGGATTGGCCGCCCCTTTGAGCTCTTGAATTCTTGAAAAAATCTGAACCGGATCGACCGCACCAAACATGCTGGATAGCGCTTGGTTGAAGCTCAGTACCCCGATCAGCTGATCTACACTTGTTAGCTTTGCAAGGCTTGCCAGATTTGCCTTGATAATATCCCCGATATGGTCGGCATCGATGGGCAGCGCTATGACGTTTGCAACTTGCGGGAAATAGGCATTTGTTGCACCGCGAACCAGGAGCTTTAAGTTTTCGTTGCAGCCCTTTGGGTCCACCGACTGGTCGCCAAGCCAAGGCTGATGGCCGTTGCATCCGCCAAGAATTCCTTCAGCAAAAAGATACTCGAACTCAACGCGCGCGCCACAGTCACATTCGATGGACAGGTCCTTCGGATCCGCACTGGTTCCTCGATCCAAAAACCACATTGCAGATCTGCAGCCAGTCTGCCCCTGTCCACGATGAACAAGGCCCCGCCAGTTGATATCTTGCATGTGTCCCTTTTTGCATGCAGCGACAAATCGCATCGGCGTGACGCTTACGGTTTTGCTACCGTCTTTGAACCTCCCCGATGACCACTCCATTTCTTTCCATTGAACCATGCGACGTCTCGATCCGCCCGCCGACGGCGTTGTGCCAGAGTCAGGGTCGCAGACAAACCATAGAGGGAACACTAGGGCAGGCACATCGCGCTTCATACGATCGCCATCGTTCGTCGCATACGGTGGCTGACGAAGCGTAAGCCGAACTCCAGCGGGTAGCCGACCACTCTCGGTCAGACTGCGCTCAAGCATTTCTTGCAGTCGGGGTTCAATGATGATCCGAGGCTCGATCTGCTGCCGCCACAAGGGCAGTCCGCCGACAATGATTGACCGAGAAGGAAGGTCGATCATCGCACCTGGCCCGAACCCCATAATCATTTGGCTTAGGCGAATTTCGTTGTCGCTCATTGTCTATCCTCAGCTCTGAAGCGGGCGCGCGTTCGGGCCACAAATGTCTAGCCTGACAACGGGTTCAACATCCCGCATGGATCGCCCTGCCGTGAAAAGCTGCCGCTCTTGATCAAGTGTCTTAGTTTGGGGATCCAGAACGTCTTGAAGCAAACTGTTCTGTCCACGCCGATTGTAGCTCAACCTACCCCCGTTTCCGGTTTGCGACGCGGCGGTCTTGGCCCAGATATCCGCAAGTGACGTGATCTGTGTTTCGAGGTCACTGGACACTTCGGTGAAGGGGGCTGCGCGCTCGACTATGTATGCGAGTGCGCGATCAAAGACAGGTTGAGGCAGTGAAAATACGCCTGCCGCTTCATCACCGCCGTATTGGCGGTCAGCGTGCCGAATGATTGCGACAAGAACAGCAGCAAGAGCCCGATCCAAGGCCCTGTCAGCCCATGGGGTGACGCTAGTGGCTTCTACGCCGCGATAAAAGCTTTCATGGAAATACCCGAAGCGCTCATAGTGCGCGCGGTCACGAGGCTTATGTACGTTTAGGAGAGAAAGAACCAGTCCGGGTCGCTGATGGTCGCGGCCAACGCGACTGGTTGCCTGGATATATTCTGCCGTTGCTTTAGGTTGGCCCATCACCACCATTAAACCCAGGCGTGTGATGTCTAAGCCGACCGAAATCATGTTGGTTGCCAGGGCAACATCAACGGCGTCTTTTGATCCAGCCTTGGAATCCAGACGTCGTTTCGACTGCGCCACCTGGTCAGTGCTTTCGCGGGATGTCAGCTCCACCGGTGCAGCGATCTTGCGATTTGCGAATGGAATGTCGGTAGGACTTATTCTTCGCCGTTCGGCGCCATAGCGTTGAGCGCGGTCGCGCACTTCGTCTTCAACGATCCGTCGAGCGCCACCCAGTTCTCGTAACGCGTTGAAATAGCACATTGCAGTCATGTAGGGGTCCGCAGCATTACCGGTTGCAGCGCCTTGCGCGTCGAACTCAGACTGCGCTGCAGCCTCAAGTGAGACGAGGGCGCGCAAGAAAACGAGCTTCGGCCCGCGCCCAAGGGCGGCTAAGCCGATGTACTTTCTTGCTGGGTTTGCCTCGCTTGCTTGCAGTGTTTCGGCGAAGAAGCTGTTGCGGCGGCTGATACCAGGGGGAGGGAAGATCGCTGTTTCGTTTCTGTCAAACAGAGCTCGGATCTGGGTTTGGGCCCGTCGGACCGTAGCGGTTGACGCGACGATCTTTGGCCTGATCCGATCGTCGCCTTTATGTCTTGTCGCCAGATAGTCAATTGCGGTCTCATACAGCCCCGCGACGGTGCCAAGCGGGCCGGAAATCAGGTGAAGTTCGTCCTGCACGATCAGATCTGGTGGATCCAGCTGCCAGCCGTTGTTCAACCGCGCCCCACTACGAGGTTCGGATGCCCCGTAAAACCCTTGGTTATCGGCTCTGTCGACGTGACCGAAAAACGCACCAGTCTGACCGACCCAAGGCAAAGCCGCGAACTTGTCGATGGTCGCCACGATGAACGCGGGCAAACGCCGGTAAATTTCATCGTCGGTTGCCAAGATGGGCAGAGCACGATCACCGGTGAAGTCGCAGTCAACATTCGGGCAAATGATCAGCATGCGCGTCGGCACCTGTTCGTTCGGCCAGCATTTAAAGCTGTTATGCCCAAGGTTGGAGCCGCACCACGGACAGTTCCTGATCGGCGCTGGCGCGGGTCCACTGCGCTTGCGGTACGCCCGCACCCGCGTGACAGCCCGGTCATCACCGGTATCGCCTTTGCCGCCCAGCCTGTTCGGGGATGCCGCCGATCCGATCCAGAGACCGATCTCGATGTCCCAATCGCCAAGCATGCGTTTGCCCTGCGTGTCCTTCCAAGCGTCTGAACAGCGCATCAATTCCAAGGCGCAAATCACGCCAGCGGCCCGGCCCAATTGGTCCAGTGTCAGCAGGCGCAGTGTATAGCGCATGATCACCGTCACTCCCGCACCCAAAACGCCCGATGCACCAAGGCGCCGAAGCGCGATGGTATACGCAGCTAGGCCGAGGTAGGCTTCAGTCTTGCCACCACCTGTGGGGAAGAACAGCAGGTCGACGATTTCGCGGTCGGGGTGGGTCTTGTCAGTCAGGCCCGAGAGGTTCACCAAGATGAAGGCCAACTGGAAGGGCCGCCACTTTAGTGGACCTATCTGGTCCAACGGCACGCCGCGCTCAGACGCGAAACGGCGGCGGCCTGCGGTTTCCACCGCCTCGTTCATCGCCACAAAGGCTGTCCGGGCCATGTCGTTGGTCAGCAGCAGTTCGATCCCGGCTTCCATCCGTGCCTTGGTTTCAGATTGGGCTTTGATCAACTCTTGCGCCATGTCGCGACGAAGCGGCTCGCTTGCAAACTGATCCGCCAACGGTGACTGGGCTGTGATCCAGTCGCCGTAGTGACGTGGGAGATCGGCCAAGGCGGCGCGCAGCGGATCTGCCCCGGCGCGTGCGGCGTCGCGCAGGGCGATCATGTCGAAAGTGACGCCAGTGATGCTTTCGTTTGGGGCCACTCGTTCGACCTCGGCCACGGGCATCGGTTCTGTGCGTACTCGGCGAACCACGCCATCGGAATCTGTTTCATGCGCGCAAGCGGTGTTGCGGCCAGCGGCGTATTGCGGGACGTCGTGATAATGTAGGTCGTGCGTGCGCAGGTCGGCGTCGGTGGAACGATAGCCGGTCAGATCATAGCCCGCCACGATGCCTTGCGCACATTCCACTGTCATCCGCACTTGGAACGCATAGGACATTTCGGCAAAGCGGCGGTTGCGGACCACGGCACGGCGGTTCACGACGAATACCGAAAGCGACCAGATGTCCACATCCGGCCCCTCGGCCTGACGCATCTTGGTTTTGCGGCAAATCATCGACAGGACCAATGCACCGGGTCGATTGATCAGGGTTTTGCTGCCGGGCAGAACTTCGTCCCACTTGCCTTCCTTCAGTACCAGCTTGTGGGTCACGTGTCGCGGTTTGCGGCTCCAGCGGACGTCGGGCATTGCGGTGCGACCCTCGGCCTCCAGGATCGCTTCGGGTGGCATTGGTTCAGCGATGTAGTCGCCCCAGTCGAGTGTCACCGTCACCTCGGTCGCCGTGATCGGCAGGGCGGTGGACAGGCCGAGCGAGGTGGGCAGAAAGCGTTTGCGGGCGGTGTGGTCTTGGGCGGTGCCTTCGTCGTCGGGGGCGGTGCTTGGGGCTTCCAGCCCGGCGAGGGTTTCCTCGGCCGGGGCGTCAACGTCGTCTTCGTCCAGCGGCGATGTGCCGTCCTGCGTGGGGGCGATCCAGCCGGTCAGATACCATTTCGAAGGTTCCTCGGGCAGGATTTCAGTCGTCAGATCGGCATCTTCCGGGGTGGGATTGGGGCCGATCAGGTCACGGCGCAATTTGGTCAATATGGTTTCGCGGACTTCCAAACTCGTCGTCATTTAATCGTCCTGTCAAATAGGGGGCCGTCACCAATATCCAGTGTGCTCTGCTTGGGCCGTTTGCCGGATTGGGCGCCAGAGTGCGGCGCATCCGGTGCGGTTGCAACGGCGATGCCTTCATTCGCCTCTGCGGCAAAGCGTTCGCGGTTGAGGTCGAGCAGGCGCGCAAGCACCTCATCGCGAAAATCCGAAGGCCAAAACAGGCGGCCCTGATAGGTGAATTCCGTCTCGGTTTCCTCGTTCAGGAAGACTGGATTGGCAGCATCGGCCAGATCGTCCCAGCCATAGGCGCGCAGCACGGCGCGATCCATGTCGGCGTGGAGGTCACGCAGGCGCTGGATTTCGGAGTCGTCATCGTAGGAGTCGTGAAAGCGGTTGTAGGTGGGGGTCAGGCCCTTGTTGGTGGCGATCATCAGTTGCGCGCGGTGATCGTGGTAGGCTTGGCCAGCGGCTTCGAGGTCTGGATTGGTGTTGTAACCTTCGGGGAATGGGAAGGTGGCGAAGCAATCTGTCACTGTGTACGTTAAGCGGTCTTCTAGCGAAGACCCGAAGAATCGAGACCAAAGCTCGTGTGCGGCAGTCTGTAGAGATGCGAAAAGACCCCAAGAAAGTGGCGTCACGACATTGATTCGCTGTGAGAATATGTATTTGCTATCCGATTTCGCAAAAATCATGTGCTTGCTAACTTGGACATTAAGCAAGACATGATCTTGCGTAGAAATGGCTCGATATAGTTCACCCCGGCGGCGTTCATAGTGCCACCAATGGGCGGTTGAATGACTAGCTCGTTTTCCTTTTAGAAATCGCTCTACGATCCCCAATAGCTCGGGCCAATCTGCCGCGACCGAATCCGGATAATCTGCCGGGACAATTCCGGATTGGAGCAGTTCACGTTGCCGCTTGTCGGATGAACCGAACCAAGGCTTTAGATTAGGGTCCCGACGTAGCGGGAAGTCCTCGAAGTCAATCACGTACCGATGATGCAAGTGTCGGGGGTGATCGTTTACTTCTTCGCCACCCAGATATGGCTTTATCCTTTCAGTGTTTCGGTGATTTGAAGCAATCAAATCTTCCATGTCGGCTATCGAGTTTGCGGTGCCCTTTGCAGCAGCCGCATCATCAAATGTGAACCCCATTCCCAGTACGATGGAGCCCTGAAATGCCATATCCTCATTCACCGCCAGCGCGATCGGGCTATCGTCATTGTCACCGTTCACAAGGAAGGCCGAAATCCGCTCCACCGGGCGCCCGTCGATCCTTAAGGGCGGCACTTGCTGAGGTCGCTTCACGCCATGCACCACCGACACGACCACCGCCGCCTCGCCCGGCCATTTCAGCCGCCGCACCGCCCGATACAGTACCGTGCCATGGGCGATCATCTGCCGCAGCCCGCTTTCGCGGGTATCGCCCTGCGCGATGGTGTTCGACGCGATCAGGCCAAAGCCACCGCCTTTTCGCAACAACCGCTCGGCCCGGCGAAAGAAATGCGCCACCAGATCGGCATTGCCATGGGTCTTGTCATGCCGCCACTGCAACCACTGACCGTACCCGGCGCGATTGCCCTTGGCGATCGTGTTCTTGCCTGCAAAGGGCGGGTTGCCGACGATCAGGTCAAACCCTGGATTGTCGCGCCCGAACACCTCTGGGAATTCGATCTGCCAGTGGAAGGGGGCGATGGGATGGTCGCCGGTGCGAAGTTCGGCGGCCATGATTGCCGCCAATTCCCAAGCATCGGCGCGGCGTTCAGTAAAGGCGACCTGAAACGCCTCCAACTCCTTTCTGCGCACCGTGGCTTTTGCAGCGGCGAAGAAGGTCGACACCAGCGCATCTCCGACGTTGCGGATGGTAGAGAGCGAGCGTTCGGCGTCACGCAGCCGCACCTCTTGCAGAGCCAGCGCCACATCGTCGGGCGCAGAACGGATGGCCTGCCTTCCCTCGCGCCAGGTGTCGACGCGCTCCTTGATATGGCCGATCAGCAGGGGTTTGGAGATTTTGGCATCCCAGGTCAAAGTGCCAATCTCGGCCTCGGTCAGGCCGACAAGGCTGTCGCCAGACTTCAGGGCATGGTCGAGGAAGGTGAATTCATGATCGCGCGCCAAGGTGGCGAGCCACAACGACAGCCGTGCCAAGTCCACGGCCATCGGGTTGCGGTCAACGCCATACAGGCAGCGCTGGGCGACAAGGCGGCGGGCGTGCAGGTCCTCATCCTCATCCTGCGGCAGGGTGGGGCGCTGGGTGGGGTTACGCTCCCACGCGCGGGTCAGATGGGAGGCTAGGGCGCGGCAAGTTTCCACCAGGAAGGCTCCCGAACCCATGGCCGGATCGCAGACCTTGATATCAAGAATCTGATCGGGCGTCGGGGTATCGCCGAGGTGGAGGAGGACAGGCTCCAGCGCCTCGGCCACGATGGGCTGGGTCAGGCTGCGCGGGGTATAGTGCGAGCCGCTTTCACGGCGTTCATCGGTGGGCTGCAGGATTGGTGTGCCCGCAGGGGCGGCACGTTTATGTGGCGAGGCGCGTTCATCAACAATGCCATCAAGGGCGGCGGCCAAGGTTTCTACCGAGGTGGCGTCCTTTAGCGCGTCTTCCTGCCGCTTGGTCAGATTTGAGCGCTGGCATTCCTCTTTGAGGTATTTCTTGCGGTCAGCGGGCTTGCGGGCCAGTAAAGCGTCGAGGTCGACATAGACCGGTGTCTTGTTGTTCTTGCCTGCCTTGATGGCCAGCATAGGGCCGCTGGCCCGTTCAACGCGAAACCCCATGACGGTTTCATAGACTGAGCCGATCTGTTCGACATCGAGCGCCTTGTAAGACAGGCGTTCGCCTTTCAGGGACAGCAGGCCTTCGAGAACGTTTAGGATGCAGTTGTCCGAGATGCGTAAGACGCGGGCCTTGTCGTCCTTGGTCTTGCGGCCTTGCAGGAACAAGAACACGTCCGGGTCGAACAAGCGCCCACCGCGCGACCGGATGAAGCCACTGCGATGGCCGCTGTGGATCATTCCAAATAGAGCAAGCAACCGGCCCCAGCCACCAACCCGTTCATCCATCGTGTCAGGGTTCAAAGCGCGATCTTCCAGCAGGCGGTCATAGAGGCCACGGGCGGAATAGTTTTCGTCGTAGAGGATGCGAGCAGAGTCCTCGGTCATCGAAGGGAGAAGCTCGCGGTCCTCGGCAAACAGGACGAATACGAGCCGGAGTAGGACGGTCAGCAGGCCTTCATAGAGTTGTTCAGGGTCTTCATCCGCCAGGATTTCGACCAATTCACGGGCATCGTCGTCCGCGAGGAAACCGCGCAGAAGTTCGTGCAGGGCCCCAAGGACCTGTTCGGCAAGGGTGATCGAGACAATGGCCTGTGCATCACGCGATGCTTTCAGAACGGCGTTCAGCCGCATATTTTGAGGGGCAGTAAACAGGCGGTCTGTGCCCAGCGCCGACTTGAGGCCACCCAGCATGGAACGACCAGCGACTGAGGTCAGATCATGCAAAGGCCAGCCAATCCAGCCTGCTGTTTCTCCCCGTGGTGCATAGACAAGTCGAAGCTGCAGGTCGGAAAAGAGTATGCCGACCTCGACACCGCTCTCGCGCAGCAGGCGCTCAAATCGCTGCTGGGGGGATGCCTCCCATCCGTCAAGGGCACCGCGAGCATCCGGGTCAGTTTCCGCATCCTCGGTGCGCACAAGCAATAGGACGCGATCCTCCGCCCGGGTGTCTATCAGAGCCAAGTCAGCCGAAAGCACCGTGTCCAGTTCGGGAAGTGCCAGCGTCGCAAGGTCCGGCAGCGATGGGCCGCCAGAAGCGCCAGCAATACGGCTGATAGGCCAGCCAAGTACGGACTGTAGGAAACCCAATGGATCAGCAACCGCTGGCTCATCGCGGGTGGTGGCCAGATGGGCGGCCACATCTTGGCTGTCAAAGCGCGTCTGTTGAACGGGACTGATGCCAAGATCTTCAAGGATAGGCCTAGCGAAAACCAAGCCTTCGCGCTGGACGTGGTCAAGCCATTCAAATGGCGCGTATTTTAATGGCTCGGCAATGATCATCAAGTCGTCTCCGGCCACAAGTAAATCAATCCAACTGGTTCCAGACGGCACGCGACGACGTCAAAGCCTTTGCGGATTTTCGCCGGCTCCACATCGATTTCGGTCAATAAGCGGTCCAGCTTCTTCTGCCAGTGCCGACGGTCAGCATCTACCTGGCGTTGTTCTTCAAAGTTGAATTCACTCTGTTCCGGTTCGTGCGCTCGCTTCTGGAGGCGCGCGCGTTGGTCGATCAGCAGCCGACGCATGCTCGCTTCTTCCTTCTTGCCAAGCTCTTGAAGCTGTTCTGTTACAGCTTTGATAATAGGGGCAGAACGCAGTTCGAACTCAGATCGCAGGCTTGCAACATCGCCCCTTCTGCGGCTCAGGGCCTCGGTGGAAATAGCGTCACTCGCTGCTTTCCCGTCCCGGAGTGAATCATCTAGGCTTGCCAAAGTGAGTGCTTCAGCATCCAGTCCTGGGCGCAGCAGGCGCAATTGACCATCTGCACCAATGCGCGCCGTGATCGGGATGACTTCCTCGTGCAAACGCACCCCTTTGGGCCCGTAAAGCGACATGCGACCGAGTAAGACTACACGCCGCTGTGCGTTTGGAACCATTAGAACACAAGCGCGATTCAGGCGGGTACGAAAACCTTGCGACACAAACCGAGCTACAAGACGCCGAACCAGACGATGCTCCACATGCAGATGGCAAACCTCGGGTGCATCTCTCTGATCAGGCAAGATAACAGGATCAAAGGATAAGCGCTTTAGCGGTTGCGCTGCCCGCCACTCATTCAGCTTTTGGCCTTTGGCAGGTGGAGCAAGACGCAGATCATCCAAGATTGGAGCCCATCCTGCTCCAGAAAATACCGGATCGTTCTCGTGGATCGTGAAGACGGTGGCGCTGGGCACAGACGACACCGACGAATGCGTCAGATGCCCACCCGATTGCGAAAGCGCGATTCCGATGACCTGCTGAAGATCGCTGCCCAGGATGCCAACACGTCGACGTGAATCCTCAAGCGTCTTGCGCAGTTTGGCGTTTTCTTCGCCAACTGCCTTGCGACGTTTCTCCTCGGTGCCGTTCAATGCCCGAATCTCGGCGCGATAGGTCGCGGTTTCGTCGTCATTCTCTAGTTCAGCCGCCAGCGCCACGGCCCTGTCTCGTCTGATACCCTCGGATGTCAGCCGTTTCATCAAGCGATCTTCGATGACCCGACCAACGGCACCAAGTTCATTCCTGATTCTCTCTGTCTTGCGAACCAAGGCAGCCTGCACAATGTCCGTGGGACGCTGTGCGTACCTGAAGTAGCGGCAGAACACTGTAGGAGCTGGCTGCAACTTTCTGTCGATGCGGCCATTCCGTTGTTCTAGGCGTGATGGGTTCCACGGTAAGTCGAAATGGACCAAGTCATGACAGCCCTTTTGAAGGTTGATCCCTTCGCGCGCAGCGTCAGTACAAATCAGCAATCTCAAAGGGCTTTCGGAAGGGTTGCAGTTAAAGGCGAATTTGATGCGCTCCCGATCTTCCTGAGAAGTCATGCCAGTCAGACTTGCAAAGTGATTGTCGGGGTCGAGGTCGTCAAGAAGTTCAAGCAATCGGTTTTGCAGCCACAGCCGTGTATCCTGGTACTCTGTGAAAACTATCAGCCTTCGGTCGTTCCAATTTCCGTCAGATGTCATGTTCTGACGAATCCAAGATGCCATCCATCTGACACGAGCATCGGGTTTCAGGCTGGCCTTGCGTGCTTCCTCCAACATCAATTTGACGAATGATTTTTCGTCTTCGACTGCAGGCTCTGTAGCCCCCGCCAGACCTGCCATTGTTGCCGCTGTGACAAGGCTCGCATCATCGTCAACGTCATCGGTCATGGCAGTGGAATAATTGAGGTCATCTTCGTCAAGACCGTCAACTTCCTTCCCATCTGCAAAGGCCGTCGCCAACGAACTGAGCTTTGCATGCTCAGCCGTGGTTGGAGCTTTCATGGCTCGCAAGTGCACTTCAAGCGTCTTTCTGAATGCTTCCGGCGATGATAGCAGGCGCTGTTGTAACCCAGAAAACACCAGTTTTCCTTCTGCCCGCTCGCGGGCGGTCATCGCATGAAGCCGAGCGTCTCTCATTGCGCCATAGGATTCCAGCATTTCCGAGAGCCGCAAATCGGCATCATCAGTTGCCAGGCCATCAATTTTCACTTCTTCGACTATTCTCTCTGGAAAATGCTCGCCCAGTGCACGTAGGTCCGATTTCAACCGCCGCACCATTACCGGTTCTAAATCCGCCGTCTCGACGGGAACTCCACGTGTAAAACGGTGTGGATCGAGAATTTCTAGGAGCGCGGTAAAACTGTTTGAATGACCATTGTGCGGGGTCGCGCTGAGGAACAGACGATGTTCAAAACCCTGCGCAATATCGCGTATTGCCCGGGTGAATTGGCTGTCTACCGCATAACGACTTCCGCTGGCTGGGGCGGCATGATGCGCTTCATCAAGGATCAGCATCGAGTTTGAGCGCATAGGGCCGAGGATCTCTCGCAAGCCCGAAGCGTAGGTCTCGTCAGCAAGAAGCCGGTGAGAGACTAGAAAGCAAGATCCAGAAGCCCATGGATTGGTGCCAAAGCCACGCCTGCGACGAATCTGAGCCAAGTAATTTCTGTCCAGAATGGTGGCCGCTATCCCGAACTTCTGACCAAGTTCTTCATGCCATTGCATAATCATTGAAGGTGGGCATGCGATCACCACAAAGTTAACTCGGCCGCGAAGCAGCATTTCTCGCAGCACAAGCCCAGCTTCGATTGTTTTGCCTAAGCCAACGTCATCGGCAATCAGCATGTTGACCCTTGGAAGGTCTAATGCTTTTTGAAGCGGCGCGAGCTGGTACGGATCAAGTCGTATTCCCGCGCGAAATGGTGCCTGAAATAGACCTTTGTCCGCAACCGAAGTTGAATTCCAATCGACGGTCTTTAGCCACGCGGAAAACGTAGATGCGGTGTCGGTTCCCGTCGATCCTATTGCACCCCAAAGTGAATCGGTCGCAGAATGTGCAGCAATCTCGGCATCCCAGATTACCGTTGCCTCTTCTCCTTGCGCATCGTCTTCAATGCAGGAAAGCTGCAAGACGTTCAGATCTTTCGCAAGGAGATTGGCACCTTGAGACAGCCATTTTCGCCCCCTGAGTTCGACAAACTCACCAAACTCAATGTGGTCGAGGGTTTCTTCGCTCAAATTTCAACTCCAAAGCATTAGGCTTTTGTTTGCGGCCTACGGCCTCTAATCGCTGAGGCCACTGTTTAAAAACAAAATTGCAGTATGCTGAGCCAGATGCAATGGGAACGTTCGTACAAATCAGGGTTGAATGGCGGGCGATGTCGAATACGGGAGCGATTACTTCCATGGGCGCAACTTCGGCATCGCCGTCGTCACCTCAACCTCCCGCAGCATTCCCCCTACAACTAGGCCGTCGCGCACCCAATCCAGCGCCTCCCACCAATCCTCATAGCCGCGCCGTGCAGATGCAATCTGCTCCGGATGCGGACGCCAAGTGACCGGACAGGCCAAAACCTTGACCGTCCGCCATTTGCCCCGCGTCAGTACCCGCTCGGTGCCAACTACAATCGTGGTCGCCCGTTCGCCATGTTGGTTGCTCTTGGTCTCCATTGGCACGCAGCGTGGCACAACACTGGGCATCCAGTCGGGTGTTATCCCTGCGCGTGCCAGTTCGGCCACGCTGATCGCCATACGGATGCCGCCGAGCCGTTCAGGCATCCCCGCGACAGTGGCGGCAACTACCTCGGCGTCTGCATGGGTGTAGCTGCCTATCTTGTGCTGACCTCCGTCCACCTTGCAGCCCAGCGCGGCGCGCTGCAGCAGAACATATTCCAACCCAAAGCCAAAACCCTCATCTGACACATCCTTGCGCACCGGAAGCTCCAGCTGCGCTTTTTCAACCCGGAACGCCCATTCCAGCACCGCTTGCACGCCCAGCGCGCGTTTTGTGCGTGCGCCGCGACTATTGATCGGCCGTTGCAGGGTCATCGCACACCCCGCATCCGGAGCCGTTCGGCTGTTACCAGCCCACGCCCCAACATGGCATCGCGGACGGTGTTGTTGATGGCGCTGACGGGCAGGTAGCGGTCAGAATTGATGATCTCGGCGTAGAACACCGGCAAGTCGACGATGGGCTTCGCGGTTGACACCGGATCGGCCTTGCGCCTCCGGCGCTTCCGACCAGCATCATCCGTCTTGCGCTGGGCGGCGCGCTGCATGGCGCGGTCGAGCGCCTTGGGGCCATCAGGCGGCTCGGGATGGTCGTTGCGGCTGTCCTTGGCCGCAGCGACGATCTCGGCCGCGGTCAGCCTCAGCTCTGTGCGCCAGCGCTGAACGTGCAACCGGGGTGACGATCCTTGCCACCAGCCGGGCAGGGCGTCTGGGTCCAGGCCCAGCGCCAAAATCAGCTCTTCGAAAAACTGATCAAATTCGAAATCGCGCGCTTGCGCGTCCTCCTCCTCCTTTACTGGTTTACTTAGTGGTTCTCTTACAAGGTTAGTGTCCGGATTTCGGACACGGCTTTGGTCATTTTCCGGACACGGCTCGGGGCAAAATCCGGACACGGGCTTAGCGTCAATTCCATGTCCGGAATCTGGACACGGCTCGACCGAAACGGAATCGATTTGGTCGATTTCGGAAGCAGTTTCGGCGTAATGACCGAAGGGCGAACACCCGTGTCCGATTTCCGGACATGGAATCACATCAGCGCGTGTAAAGCCTGGCTCGAACCCCAAGATGTAGCGGGTCGGTAGCTGTCGTTTGGTCACTGGATCGACGCGCGACACACGGCGCAGCAGGCCTCCGGCTTCCAGCTGGCCGATGTGATCGTTCAGCGTTGATCGGCTGATCTCGCAATCATGGGCCAGTCGCGCTTGTGAGGGGAAGCAACCGTAGTCCGGGTTGAACCGATCACACAGATGCCAGAGCACGATTTTGGTGGTCGGTTTCAGCCCGCGCTGTTTGATGGCCCAGTTGGTGGCGTCATGGCTCATGGCGCGGACCTTCGGACAGGGGCCGCAATGCGCGTGGTGAAGCCGTGATCAGCCAACGCGCCCAGCGCATCGTCGAGACTGCGCACCAGCGCCCAGCCAAAATCCTGCGCGAGAACCGCATCGCGAAACCCTTCTTGCTCGGGACGAAGGCGGCCCTTGGGGGCTTTCAGCTCGAGGAACAACACTCGGGCGTCGCAAATGACCATCAGATCCGCAAAGCCCGCATGAACGCCCATGCCGACCAGGATTGCCTGGCGCTTGGCACCGCGAGGTCCGGGTTCGGTCACTTCATTGGCGCAGTGATGGATGATGGCTGTTCGGGGCAGAACAACGCGCAACGCTTGCACGACCGCACGCTGCAGATCGGCCTCGGGAGTACCACGGCGGTTCATTGCCCGACCTCCCGGTTTCCCTCACGCTGGGCCTGCCGGATCGGTCGTCGCGCATCGATCACCAGCAGCAGTGCGCGCGCGTCCTTGCGTTCACCGGCAGTTTCGCCATGCGAGACCAGAACATTGCAGGCGAGCCGGATCAGATGGTCGCTGTGATGGGCGACATTGGCGATGACGGCGCGGGCTTCGGCCAACCGATCAGCGGGCCAAGGGGCGGGGAGGCGGAGGGGCAGGGTCATGACCGCCCCCGTGATTTGCGCACTGGATGCACCTGCTCCTGCGCGCGGATCCAGTCTTGAACGGCGATCCGGCGGTAAAGTGACTTTCGCCCTATGCGTGTACATGGCGGCCCCTGGCGACGCGCTTCCCATCTCGCGAGGGTGTCCGCTGTGATGCCAAGTTCGCCTGCCAACTGATCGCGGCTGATCCAGTCGGCCAGTAGGTTTAGCGGTTCATATGGTGCGTCAGTGTGGGGTTGTTTCATGGCTGCTCCATTTGCCTCATGCCCCTCGCGCGGGGGCAGGGACAGCGAAGCAGACCGCGAGGGGCGGAATACAGGCGGAAGGTGGAATTGAAATCCGCTGACCAATTCCGGCCCTTGTTTTATTGAGGATTCAGGGAAACTCCCCTGTGGTTGAGAGCGGGTCAGGACCCCTGACTTGTCCAATACCGCAAGGGTTCAAGCGCCGGTCACTGCGTGACGCTGCTCAATTCTTCTGGCAGGCCGCATTGACCGGCATCGATGGGGGGCGCGCGGGATGTGCGCGGTGCGGAATGGCCGGAATTGGCATTTCCGGTCGTGTTCCGCCGATGTTCAACGGCACTCGACAGCTTGTTGTGGAAACCCGCTGGATAGACCGACTATCACGGTTTCGTGATTGCCAACTCGCCCACAGGATGCGTATTCTCACCGTGAGCAGCAAATAAGAATCGAATAAGACGAACACAGTCAGACGCCAGCATCCCGAGGGACGCGGCTCTGGCCCTCAGGCGGTTTTCCTCGACCTAAAGCTCATAACCCAGTTCGCCCGCATGCTTGGCATCGCGGGTTTTTTTACCCGCATCCCAACGGCTTTGGCCGAAGGAAGCCGCATGTTTGAAAGGATGTTTTTATGCCTCTGCCACCGATAGCTTTCTACTCGATTTACGAACTCTCTGCGCGCTGGGGCTGTCCTCCGGCCGATGTGGCAGGCTGGGCGGCAGCTGGACATTTTCAGGTTCTTGCGGGGATCCCGCCAGTTAGCTGTGGTGACGAGACCGTTGCGGGGCTGGTCGAAGTGCCAATTGCAGAACTGATGCCGATGTTTCGTCGCTATGGCCCAAGCGATGAGCTCTGCCGCCTGAAGCGTGTCCTGCCGCCTGGAAACAAGGTCTGGCTGAAGGTGACCGATCCACCTGACGGGCTGCCCATCCGGTCGTCGGACCTGCTGCTGGCTGCCTTTTCTGTGCAGCAATTTGAGGAGGAACGTGACCTGATGCGCCGCCCTGCGTCGAATACAGGGACAACGCCGCGATATGATTGGGATGCGATGTACGCGTGGTTGACCTGGTTCCTTTTCGAGAAGGGTGTGCCCGAAACGCAAACGGCGCTGGTAGCGTTGGTACAAGACTGGTTCGTACAAAACTCAAAGTCAGGCGACGTGCCGGATGAAAGTACGATCCGCAAGCGTCTGACCGCACTCTGGCGCAAGCTGCGCGGCGAAGAACCGACCTAAGGGCTATGCTGACTTTGTCAGGTCCGCCTCATCCTGCGCTGCATCGTGCACAAGGCGCGGTCGCGGGCGCAGGATGCTGGCCACGGTGTCGACTCCAGCGCGCAGCGGAGAATCCATCAGATGGGCGTAGCGTTGTGTCGTTTGCATCTGGCTGTGACCCAAGAGCCTGCCGATCATTTCCAGCGAGGCACCGCCGCTAACCAGCAGGGATGCGAAGGTGTGGCGCAGATCATGAATACGAACATCTGGCAGATCCGCCTCTTTCTGGACGCGTGCCCAGAAGCGGCGGATTTCCCGCACCGGCTGGCCGATGGCCTCGCCGGGAAACAGCCACGGGTTGCCCTTCGGGACGACCAGTTGGCGCTGGCGGACGATGGTTACCACCTCCTGCGAAATCGGGACGCGGTGGATTTTGCGCTGCTTCGTGGTCGCGGCGGGTTTCGACCAGATGACATAGTCGAGGTTGAATTGCTCAAACCGTGCGGTGCGCACCTCGCCCACGCGTGCGCCGGTCAGCATGCACATGCGGATGATCGCCGCGCCGCGCTTATCCTCGGCGTTGTCGAGCACCGCCGCGATCCGCGTCAGTTCCTCGGGCCCCAGAAACCGCTCACGGGCCTGCTCAACGCGCCGGTGGAACCCCTGCGCCGGATTGTCGCCCCGCCATTCCCATTCGATGGCCAGCGTGAACATCTTGCGCAGAACCTCGCCCATGCGGTTGGCGCGGATCGGTGTTGGCTTGTGGCCTTGCAGCTTGCGCGCGCGGTTATTTGGCTTGGCCTTACACGGACGGGGGCGGCCCTCGGCCACGAAATCAAGGAACCGCGCGACGTCGGACTTGGTGATCTCGGTCACCAGCTTGTTGCCCCAAGCGGGTTCCAGCATTTTCCGCAGCATCGAGACCTGATCGCCCGCATTATTCTTGGCCAGCTTGGGCAAATGTTCCGCGATATAGCGGTCGATCATGTCTTTGACGCGCGGGGCTTCGCGGAAATCCTCCCGCACGGCCAGAGGGTCGCGCCCCTCGTCGATGGCGCGGCGCAGTTCCTTGGCGCGTTCGCGCGCGGCGGTCACGCTCCATTCCGGCCAGCGTCCGATGTTCATGCGCCGCTGCCGCCCGGCATGGCGGTAATCGATCGTGAAGGTTCGCGCGCCCGAGGACTGGACCCTCACGGCAAAGCCGATCACCTCGGTGTCGAAAATCTGATAGCTGACGCCCGCCCGCAGTTCAGCGTCTCGCAGATTTTTCTCGTTCAATTTCAGTCTGTTGACCATGTGTCCTGTCTCCTTGCCCGACGATACAGGCGTAGTTCCACGCCCTTATCAAGTCAGAGCATGGGGCAGGGGGCGGAATACAGGCAGAAGGTGGAACTGAAGAGGGTTGGGCAATTCCGGACAGCCAGATCAATGGGTTAGCGGCTGGAGCCCGCGCTCAGTCTGGGTGGACACTAGGATGAGCTGGATGGGTCAGAAATGGCCCGAATTCTTGCCCATCCTAGTGCCCACCAGTCCTGGTCCACGCCTAACCAATTTGCGTGATCATGAATTCAGGTCGATTTCAAATATCTTCGGTGATTGACATGGAGTGTCGGCTGTTCAACATACAACGTATTTAGCCTATGGGAGAAAGCTTTGTTTGTGTCAGTTGTGTTTCCGTTGGTCGACTTTCGTGGACTACATTCAAATGCCCTAGGAAGATTAGATAAGCCAAAATGGGGCGAGCAAGACCCTCAGGCTAAGTTTATGCGCGGATTTGGAAGCATTCACTATAGAAACAAATCTGGAAACGGGTTCATAGGGGAAAACTACTACTCAGACTGCGAAAATCTTATTAAATATCCAAGCCAGACCTTTGTATCTGCCCTGGATCAATCGGAAAGGCCAATATTAGCCTACCCAATCTATCGGCGATTTTTCTTTGATGGCCAAATGTCCGGTCGATTTGAATTTGGATTCAGACTTAATGAACCGTCAATATACGACGTCGCACAAACTTCTAAATACAAAGGGTTGGCATATAGCTACAGCGCGGAAAAGGTAATTTCTCAATTGCTCGAGAAGGACGTTTCGATAAATCTCCCCGACGGCCGAATTGAAGATTGTGTCCTTTTTCGGGCTTCGAATGCTCTGCGAGATTCATATCTCAGCAGCAGCACGAAGAGCAGTATGATCAATCAGTATGATATCGCGAGCGTAGGTGTCGACTATGTCAGCGTAGGAAGTCCATATGCCTTCCTACGATCCGGAAATGAAGCGCCGCTCTCATTTTCAAAAAGTTGCCGCCCTCTGTATTCCGGCGATTATGAGTTTCTCGGGTCGCGCAGCGGACTCCAAGGGCGCGAGATAGATGCGACCATCATTATGTCGAAGCTGTCAATGAATGAAGAATCTGCTGAAGAGCGATTTGTACGCCTTTTTTATACGCAGTTGCGAGCACTTGCATTTGGGCATTCTTTTTACACGCGCCAAATTGATAGCAAGAAATTTTCCGGCAGCAGCCCTCTCATGCTCTCTACAGCAGCCATGATTGATCGGCTGAGCAATCTAATACCGATTGAGGGAAGCGATCGTGATGCAGAACTTTGCCAAACGTTGAAGACGATAGTTGCCAATTCGGACATTGATCCATCGAGAATGGCTTCAGAAATCGAGCGCCGTCTTAAGAAAACGATGCTGTCGCGTTTTGGAAGTTGGCTCTTTCGCAACATCGATAGAAAATCAGATGTCGCTATTGAGGCCGCCGCCAGCACGTTGACAAAGCATGTGCTTACGGGCGGCCTCTGAATATATTGGGCAGCACCTAATGCTTAGCCCGTCTATGCCGGTGAGGTATTCCCTCTTAGAGAAATAGATAGTGTGTTTTGAAAAGATGTTCAAGTGATGAAGTAGTGAACGCGGATATCTGCCTAGACCGACCGGAAGGTTTGCAAGCACATGATCATGAGGTGACGCTGGACGATTGCATTTCGGATATGGTTACCACTGCTCTTGTCAACGCCTGGTCAACACGCGAATACAGTTTCGAGCACTTGGTGAGACTTCGAAACTCGGCGAAACACGACCGGACATGGCGAAGTCAGTTTGTGATATCAGTGATTTGCCGGTAAGCTATTGAAAAGGCTAGTGTTAGCCTAATCGGTGAATTACGGCTCATAACCTGAAGGTCGTAGGTTCAAATCCTACCCCCGCAACCAATACTAATTCCTCAATATATTCAACGGCTTGAGTTTTGCAGCTCAGGCCTTTTTGCGTTTTGGACCCCAAACTCAGCAAAAGCAGCGCCGCCAAAGCGCCTTCCAGGTGGATGCTCAGCTTGCCGCCCTCGGCCTGTGGTTTGAGCACAATCCGGTCAATCAATCCTCGTAATGCTTCCTTGGCTTCCAGCATCCCGTCAGGCTGCTGAAGTTGCTCAACCAGCATGCCCACATGCGCGCGGTAAGTCCCGGCCATCTTCGGGTGAATTCTGATAGGGGAGGGGGCAGGTTCGCGACTGAGCTGCGCCTCCAGTTGGATCCGCTGTGCATCCAGTGCGATCATGCGGTCTTTGACTTGCTCGGCGGGGACACCGGCAATGATCGCATCGATCAGTTTGGAATGGTCGCTTTTTGCCGTTGCCAGTGCGCGCTCCATTGCGCCCCGATTGGATGAGGCTTCGGCCTGCAGCCGGTTGCGCTCGCGGGCGTATTCCTCGCAGAAGACCGTCAGCGCTTCTTGATCCATTAGATTGTGTTGCAGCGCGTCGAGCACGCGCCGCTCCAGTTCGGACTGACCAATCGTTGCCATGTTGCTGCACACCGCTTTGCCCTTGTTGCGCGCGGTTGAGCAGCCAAATTGGCTTTGCGATACTTTGGCAAAGCCGCCGCCGCAGCATCCACGGTAATCGCCCCCTTTTTAACGGGGTGCATCTGTAGAACTTACGCGGCCATTTTCAGTTTCATAGCGGGTGTGATGCCGCCGATGGTAATCCCCCCCGAAAGTAAGGGGCTGCGGAAGTAGAATTTTCTCGGCAAGATGAACGAGGAGATTTTGAATGAAAATGACCAGATATAGCGAACCCCAGATCCTTGCGATCCTGCGCCAAGCCGAAGGTGGTGTGCCGGTGGCCGAGCTTTGCCGTGAACATGGCATGAGCAATGCGTCGTTTTACAAATGGCGTGCGAAGTATGGTGGCATGGATGCATCCATGGTCAGCCAGATGAAAGCCATGGAGGAAGAGAACCGCAGGCTGAAGCGGATGTATGCAGATCTGAGCATGCAGGCGGACTTATTGAAGGAAGCCCTCGGAAAAAAGTAACGGGGCCATCTCAGCGCCGCGAGATGGCCGAAACGGCGGTAGAGCGACGGGGCGTCAGCATCGCGCTGGCGTGCCGGGCCTTCGAGGTCAGCGAGACCTGCTATCGTTACAGCCCGAAGCTGAAAGACGAGAACGAGGTGATCGCCGATCTGCTGACAGGGCTGACGGATGCGCGCAAGACTTGGGGATTTGGCCTGTGTTTCCTGCATTTGCGCAACGTGAAGGGGCATCCGTGGAACCACAAGCGGGTCTACCGGATCTACTGTGAGCTGGAACTGAACCTGCGCATCAAGCCGCGCAAGCGGCTGAAACGGGAGAAGCCTGACGTTCTGGCGGTCCCGAACAGACCGAATGTGACCTGGTCCATGGACTTCATGGCGGATCGCCTCGGCGACGGCAGGGCTTTTCGGCTTTTGAATGTGTTGGACGACTTCAACCGCGAAGGGCTGGGGATCGAGGTTGATTTCTCGCTCCCTGCCGAACGGGTCATCCGCAGCCTTGATCGCATTATCGAATGGCGCGGAAAACCGGGCACGATCAGGGTCGACAATGGGCCGGAATATATCAGCGAAACACTGAGAAAATGGGCTGAGAAACATAGTGTTACGATCCAGCACATCCAACCCGGACAGCCCCAGCAGAACGCCTATGTCGAGCGCTACAACCGGACGGTTCGGCATGAATGGCTGGATCAATACATCATCGAAAGCATCGAGGAGGCTCAGGATCAGGCCACACAATGGCTCTGGACATATAACAACGACCGCCCGAACATGGGCATCGGCGGCATCACACCCGCTATGAAACTGAAAATGGCCGCGTAAGTTCTACAGATGCACCCCGTTAAAAAGGGGGCGATTACCACACCATCACGCAACCAGTCGGGCGAACGCGATGTCTCAGGCGGCATCACCAAGGCAGGTGATGTCAACCTGCGTCGCGCGCTATGTCAGGCTGCGACCGTGATGTTGCACCGCGGGCGTTCGACCTGGCTGAGAACATGGGCAGCGCAAGTCTCCCGCCGCAGAGGTGGTAAGCGCGCCATGGTCGCGTTAGCCCGGCGCATCGGGGTGATCCTGCACCGGATGTGGGTTGATGACACAGACTTTCGATCAGACACTGCCGTGCCCCATGCGGTCTAAAAAATTGCTTTTCCTGCCGTCACGCGCCTGACTGCAGGCCTTCGAGGTCCCCTAGGGACGTGGTTCCGATGATGCCGTGCTCCGGACTGTTGCCGACCAACATCGAGCACGCCTATGAGATGGGCACATCGGAATTGCATTTGAACCAGCATCATGTTGGCAGCCATCGCGCTGACCACGGACCGAAGCATGCACCCGGGGTGATCTCAAAAGAAGGCTGTGGCGAAAGCAGAACGGCTCAGAAAACAACTGTCATCAAATCCGCAACTATGCGGCCGGATGCGTATGTCAAAAAGCACTTGACTGAGACGTCCCCGTTACCGAAGTCCTGACCCTAAGCGCGTTCAGCGCGCTAACCCTCTGGGCCACCTTAGCGTGTTCATCACGCTTACCTTCAAAGCCACACCATAATTCGGAATTAGGGTGTCCCCGCAACGGATGCTTGGTAACCTAAATGAAACCGTTTCACTCAGCTAAAGGTCACCAAAGATAGCCTGACTAACTCAGCCCGAGGCTCTCACGATCATATGGCCAAAAACACTTGGTCAATAACGGTGGTCAATGATGGTCAATGCCACGCCCTAAGTCATTGATTTATAATGAAAATAGGTAAATGGCGGAGAGACAGTCCTTAGAAGGATTCAAGTAGGCTTTTGAAATATATAATAATATTTATAGTAATTATAAATTATACCACATAAAGTACCACGTTAAAAAATAATCTCTGCATTTTTTGAGGTCACGTCTACCGCTGTCAATATCCGTAGCCGCGCGCCCCGATGTTTCGACATTGTGACTGTCAAGATGTACACTCTACAGGATTGGGCAGCCAGCAAATTTCAGAATCTGAAAGATGTTGTCGAAGTCGGACGGGCACCGGGTTAGATCAATAGCATCACCGCGCAGTGCTTCAACCGCCACATCTGATTTGAACTGGTCTGAAAAGTTCCGTTACTTTGTCATTCTTGTATTCGTTCGTTTGGGTTGCCCCCCGATTTTAACTAGTTAATTAACCAATCCAGACCTCGTTGCACAAATCGGCTATTTGGATGTGCCGCGAGCCCCCGCTTTGCGAGGGTTTTTGCATCCGACACCCGGTTGAGGCTTACCAAGAGCTTTGTCAGCTCCACGACCTCGTCCTCATGGGTTGCTCCGGTCGCCAAATATGCGTCTATGGTTTTCTCGGCCGCCGCCTTTATGCCACGTTTGAACTGCAATATTGCCAGTGGGCCAAGAAATTTGGTTTTGCGGCCACCCACTTCGAGAGTGGTGCCGGCAAATTTTAGCGTGATTGCTTGTGCATCGAGGTACATACCGACTTTGCACAGGCAATGCGCCTCTATGTAGGCGGCTGCATGGTGATCGGGATCAAGTATTTGCGCTTGCCTCAGGAACCACAGGCTTTGATCGTATTTCCCCAACCTATACAACATCTTCCCTGTTCGATAAGCCGAAGCAGCCCGGCCCGGGTTCAGGGAAAATGACGCCATATAGGCCGTAAAGGCCTCCTCATAATTGTTCAGATCCTCCTGAGCATACCCCAAGGTATCAAAAAGCACCCACTTGCTTGGCCTGTTTTGTCGTTTGTATTCATCGGGCAGTTCAATCGCGCGCGTTGCAAATTTTACGGCATCGTCTGGTAGGCCCTGCTTTCTTGCGACTTTCGCAAGATGCGTTAAAATCGCTGTGGAATTCGGTTCCTGAGCCAAGGCTTTCTTGGCGTGTTCCCGGGCCTGTTCAAGGTCCTCTTTTGCGAATGAGAGGATGGAGTTTGCAAAGTCGGCGGGCGCACCGGTTTCCGTTTCGTATTCCAAGACTAAGTTAGCAAGCTCGCCCGCATCTTTGTTTTTTGCCGTTGCCGCCACGACATAGGCAGCCAGCGTACGACCCAAAGCCAGCGTTATCCGGTCTTTCTGCGCACCAGAAATAGATTTTATGTCACTCAGCAACGCGTCCTTTGCTTCTAGATAGGAAAAGCGTTTTTGGCCGTGGGAGAGCAACAGACAGGTGTTTTTCTCGCTTGCTTTTTCTGTCCTGAACGGAGCAATTTCAAAATTTCCTGAACGTTTAACGGACGTACAAAGAAGTCCCTCCGCACAATAATACTTGTGATGTCTTGACCCCTGATCGTATTCTTTCCACAGATCAGGAATGTTGCGAAATGTATCGCAAGCAATGTCCATTTGCGGGGATCCCCCGTAAAAGTACTGATCAGACATCTGAAAATTTGCGTCAATATTTCGGATGCGGAAATGAATTTTTTCTAGATCGTTTAGGTGTGATTCTGGAATTGGGTTTCCAATAGATAAGTCGGGTCTAAGCCGAATTACCAAATCGTAAGTAAAGCCCCCTTTTAACTCAGCAGCTTTCTTAAGTTCATTGCACTTCCAGATTTTATAGAAAAGTTGCCGAGACCACTGCGACTTTATTTCCGCATTCAATAGTTTTTCCGGCACGGAGAATCCGAAAAAATCATCAAAATCTTCAGGTGCAGGTGAGTCTTCTATCACTGCCGCAACAGGATTATACAGTGTTTCCAACCTGTTGCAGTCTACTTTCCCTGACTCGGAAATACTGGCTGAATATGCAGGAAACATAGCGTCAAACTGAGGGCGTTTATGTTGGATTTTTCCTGGTATGTATTCTGGAAATGGTACGGGCAGCGTTCGCCGGTGTTCGTTGATCGAGCTGCCAATGTCGCTCCATGTATGGATGAATACATCCGCGTCCAGTGGCTCGATGAGGTTTTTCAAAACAGATGGGGCCGCCTTTTCATAGCCGCGCATCTGGCCGGCAATGCAAAGCGCTACCCGCAACTTGCCTTTCTTTTCGGGCGCGGCTTTACCGCCCAAAGTTCCTGTGACCTTCTCCAATGTCCGCTTCATGGTCTTTCAGCCTCCCAGCCGTTTTGTGCGACAAATTGTGCGTATTCATCCGGTGTTCCGCTGAATTGAACGCTTTGCGGGTCAATTACCCTATAAAATACTTGTTTGCCGTTCTTGATCATCCGGTCGTAAAACGGTGCAATATAGCGCTCGTTTCCTTGCAAATCTGATGCTGGAACATCACGAATTGCTGCGAATTCCTGTTGGAAAAGTCCGGCGGACCTAAAGTGGTAAAGCCCCGTCGAGCACAGGTTCGAGATGCGGCGCTTTTCGGTAACCTCAACGGCGCGTCCAAATTGCTCGTCGGGGTGTTGGGGGCGCACAAATGACCAATGCTCACCCGGCCCCTCAAACACATCGAGATATCCCGCGACATCAGGTGCGTCAGGCAATACGGGATGCTGGAAGCTGGAATAGATTGTATCAATATTAAAGATTGTTAACGGCTCGGCTTCCGCCACGCCGATATCCGCGAGGCCGCTGGCGACAGTTGTTGCTTGCCCATCTGTGGGGGCGTCCAGCTCGGCAATGATGATGTGGTCATCGGGCAAGCCCTGACGCCGACATTTCTCGCGAATGAATGTGGGGTCAACTACCCCTTTCAGCGAGATGAACAGAAACGGCTCCGTCTTAAAATAGGCAGAGAAACCCGCAATTGAATGTTCAAACAATGTCATGCCGCCAGCATCAAGCATATATTTTGGCTTTTTGTAGCCCGCTTTGGTAAACCTGCTGCTGAGCCCGGCCATTGGAAACACAAACATCGTTATTCCTCCATCTGTAAGAAGAGCCGTGCGGCATTGGCCAAAAACGCAACCTGCCGGTCGGGGTGATCGGCGTGGAGCGGGAGCATGGACAAAAACAGCTGCACCATTATTGCATGATTAACTTTTCGGCTTTCACTGTTCGCGAGAAACCCCGCTTCATGAAACGCCTCTTCAATTTGCTGCCACGTAGACGTATTCAGGTCGCCGCTGTTCAAGGTGAAGTGATGGCCGTTCTGGCCGGCCGTAACGTGGCCAGAAATAATGGCATCGTATCGCCCCAATGCAGAGTGAGACAGCTTGGCAACATCGTAACGCGGGTCGCCGAAGGCTGTAATTTCGCCGCTCGGTGCGATCCCTCGCGGATCGATAACTTTGACCAGTCGGCTTCGGAAATCGAAAAATATGTTGGAAAAACAGAAATCGCCGTGCATGAGTGTAGGGCTAGGGGCCGATGACGCCAGAATAATTGTGCCGGTCTCACGGCTCATCTGAACTGGCGACGGCGCGGTAAGGCCGTTGACAGTAATGGCCTTGGTCGTGTCAAAGCCCGTTTCGTCGGAGAACCGCTTTAGCCGGGCATCTGTTTTGGGTTGATAATAGCCTTCCAGATCGATGGGCATTTGAGCTGGACCCGCGACTTGGGCGGTTTCATCCAAGAACTCTTTGCAGGCTGCAAAAATACTGCTCCAGGTGTTTTTGTTAAGCCGTCCGAAGGTTGAAAGATTTGCCAGCGTGGAAAGATAGGTGTTCTGCGTGCGGTAGCCGGTCGTTTTTCCGTCAGTTTCTATTCGGCCAAGAAACGTGGGGGCGTATACGCGCATTTCAGCAGGCAGAGCTTCGAACCAGCTTGCTTCCGCTTCCATTTTTCGAATGTCATCGCTGCTTTTTTCGACGCTTTGCCGCGTTATCTTCAATGAGTTGAAGGATCTCTGTGTCGTAATAAAACCGCATGAGGTGTAGTAGGTTTGCGCATGTCCGAAATCAAACCAGCTCCCTTGGGTCAGCATCTGAAGGGGCGAGGATTGATCATAGATTTTAAGGGCTTCTATGATGTCGCCGTAACAGTTTAACAGCGCGTCGGATAATATTCTTGTGGATGAAAATGAATAGAGCCCTGAAACGACGAGCCCAGGCTCGTTCTGAGCGTCGGCACCGCTGATCATTGCGGCAGGTGTCCACTTATACTCATCAACGGCAACATGTGCGCTATAGAAGTCGGGTGGTAACGCGGCTTGATCCGAGAACAATGTGTCACCGTACAAGACAATCAATGGGCCGTCGAGCGTCGGGATACTCGATATGCCATCAAGGAGGGCCTCAGCGATGGTGCGTGACCGATCACTGGGCAAAACCTGCACGCCCAATTCAGCCAACGCCACGACATCCTTCTGCGGTAGCTCAAAATCGTCAGGCACTGTCAGAAAAACCTGATCGCAATGGGATTGCAGCATTGCGATTTGATGCCAGTACAGTCGCCTATTTCCGAGCGGCAAAAACGATGGGGGAATTTTTCCGAATTCTGCAATGAGACCGGTCTGAACATACGTCCCGGACATGATTATTCCAGTTGTCATTGCGGAGATGTCTCCCCGATCAATTCATAGATTTCCTTTAGCGAAAGTTTTGCAAACTCGTCGGGTCTGATTGATTTATCATCCACATAAAAACCGCCATCCTCGCACCAAGGCTTTCCAACGAATATTTCGTCGTATGGCACCTGGTTCTTATCCAGCCAGCGGATAATCAGCGGCAAGGTGTCGGTGTTGATCTTCCCTAGATTTCCAGAGTGGGTACGCATATTGCGTGCTGTATGGATGGCAATCGTAAACCCTTGCTGTTGATATTCTTTGAGCTTGGCGACCACAGCCGTGTTACACGAGGCATTTTCGTATGTTTCGCCTGGTTTCGGAGCCGTTATCGTTTGATCCAAGTCAATAACAATCTTCATAATAAGATACTCAATTGTGAGGATGGGTTTAACACGCTAAAGGCCGCGCTATGTTTGAAGCGAAAGTATTATATATGTGAATCCAAGGATATACCTATAGTGGAAAATTTGTTCAACTGCTTCCCGTTTTGAGCGATCTTGAACACACCCCACCGACCTTGTTGCACATGTCCTCGAATGGCCGAGCTTCCCTTTTGCCCTGATTGAGCGCGCGCGTCCAGCGTGTTGGGTGCGGGGTTTGCTTGTGGTACATAATGACGAGGGTAACCTTCGGATTGTCTCGTCCTCATTGGCAATGGCCTCGATCTTGGCACTCCACACCCATGGAACCACATGGCGTATTCAGAGGGACAGCTCTCGTGCTACGCTACAGCATTCATCATCTATGGTCGGGAAGGTGGGCATCACGCGAGCCGCAGCCGATGCAAAGGCAGCCTTAGGCAACTGAAAATATGTCGGCAAATCCTTGGCAAGACGCGAGAAGTCATCCTGCTTCAAACACCACTCGAAAAACGAGATGAGATGCGACGCGCGGTGTTTTACCGTCGAGGTAGATAGGTTGTCATCTTCATCCTTGCGCACCCGCCGTTTTAGATCATCGCGAACCCGTGCGGCGTCCTCAATTATAAAATCCTCAAACCGCTTTCCCTCACAGATTGCCTCGCAATACCGGATCGCCGAGAGATGGCTGTCGATTGTTTTCTCGTCAAATCGCCCCGCATAAGTTTGCCACTTGTAGAGGGTCCGATCATTGGAAAAATAGAGCTTTGGCGTAAACACACCGGCTTCAATCCCAATACCACCTGAAATTTGATCTTTCTCTTCGTATGGAATGGCCTTTGCGATTGCGCCGCTGCGACGCGCTATTCTACCGGCTTGCCAATGATTTCCCAACATGCCTCGCGAAAGGCTGCGCCTATCGGACGGTTTAGATCACCGAAGGCATATTGGCGCACTTCTTCTCGCGTTTCGGCAACCGGGTCTTCGCTTAAGGCCAGCCTCAAAAGCTTGCCGACATTGCCAACATCTTGTTCACAAAGATATCCTCCGGCAACAGATGGATACTTCTTCAGTTCCTCGTTCGAGAAACCTTGTGGATTCGTAACTATGTAGGGTTTACCTGCATAAAGATAGTCAATGATCGTTGAAGATATGTCCGAAATTAGTACATCCGCTTTAGCATAGAGTTCAAAGGGACTCTCATCATGTTCAGCCCATCTAATTTGGATTTTGGAGTTCTTTGCCAATTCCGAGAAACGCTGACGAACTGTTTCCCAGTTAGAATCTTTATAGGATACAGGATGCGGTTTAAATATAACTTCATCAACACCATCACACTCAGAAGCCGCTCTTAGTATGTCGATGGCCTGGGTAAAGGATGAAAAGTTGGTGTCCTCAAAGTTACCCGCCCATGTCGTCATGTAAACCACTGTCGTTGCATCTTTTTTCGTAGTTTCAAAGGGTTTTAGTTGCGGGCGCCCGACAACCACGAATAGATCATCTGATACTTGAACTCCATTTCGAGCATACCGGTCGATGGCCATCTTTCCAGCCACAAAAAGTCGGCTATACGCCTTGGCAACTGGGTTGAAGCTTGGCGGTTTGTCACTATCACCATGCAACAATTGTATGTGCTCGAGGGAAGGGTTTCTCCGGATCACATCAATGTTAGTCATTGAGTTATTTGCATAAAACACGGCGCGGCACGACAAAGGAAGCACTCTCTGATTAATTGATAGACCGGCGAAAGAAATACGATGGTATGCCTCAGAAGGAGGAATGTTCGCCAGGTGCTTCTGTTCCGCCACAACAACTACAAACTTGTGTCCGAGCGAAGTGAGTGGCTCAAGCCACATTGTCACGTGGTAAGGGTCCAGCATATGCGGGCCAGAAAAAAAGAATGCGAACCTAGCCGTTGCTGTTTCCGGAGCAGAAAGTGCTTCCAGCAATCGCAAACTCTTAGTTTTGCGGGCATAGCTCACGTCCTGAAGCGCAATACTAATGCGAATTAACAGATATACTAGTAATGTGGCGATAAGTGACCAAAACCCCTGATCCAAAGATGCCGCGACGATCACTAAACAGGCTGTTCCTCCGCCCACCGCAAGAACGAGAATCTTAGAAATCGGAAGCAAAGTATGGTCGGTGCCTTGGACGTCAGATACCCGAGTCGCCCGTACCCCCCGCTTGTGAATGGCGACACAAGCGAGTTCGACCAATAGTATGAAGATTAGCGCAGAAAATATATCAGTCATGATTGCAGACCCTCAGGATGCTTGGCCTTCAGCACGCCATCTATCACCGACTCAAGCGAGTTATATCGGCGGCGTCTAAATGCGGTTGGGGCAAGGATATAAGCGCCCTTACTGGCCGCATTCAAACTTTTAGTAACTTCCTCATTGCTGCCCCAAAGAGGTCCAATCCCATCGGTCATGCCTTGAGATCCAATCATGAGCACTGGTTTCTCTGATTGAGCAAAGTTCCACAGATCATCGGCCCCCGTGGCAATTAATATGTCGCTCTCTGTGTGCGCTAAAGTATCCGCGTTTTCTAAAATAGTGACTCGTTGTGAAGCCTCGGCCGCGTTTTCTAAGACTTGCTGAAAGGCTCGAACGCTAACGTCCTTATCTGCGCCACGAATTGAGACTGACAAGTGTCGGGATTGGTCGGATGCGATCCAGGAAAGCAATGCGCGGATCACTTTTACACCCTCATAGGTATCTTGCATCGCCAAGAAATTTGGTTTCAACGACAACGAAAGGCTGGAAAATGGTTCGATGTTTCTTTTTGCTTTGGGGAGTGTCGCCGTGTTGCGATCAACAACAACCACGCGCGATGCAACCTCGGGTTCTGATGTTCGACACCACAAGTCAGCTGTCGCGATGTTTGGAGCAATGATTGCATCATAGACTGCCATATTGTGTGTCAGTCGTTTCAGTTTGGAGACCGGCCCTCTTTTGGTGAGCAAGATATGCGCCATTGTATTGAACCGAATGAAATGCGTATTTTTAGCGGCGTCATTTATGTATATTGCTGCCTTTAGTGAAGGCTGTGCGAATGCGTCCAGCGTATCGATGGTCGACGCGCGCCATAAGTAGTCGGGTTTAGCCGCCTTGCATGCTGCCACCGAGTGCGGCTCTCGACTTAGTAGCGCGGCCGGAATGCCTGCATCCGTAAATTCTTTCACTGTAGGCTTCAACTGAACGTGACGCGCGGACTTCGAGGACGAGTAATAGATCACGCATTTGGGTGGATTGCCTACGACTGAGGTAGCAATGCCTTTTGCAGCGGTGCTTGCAGCGTGTTCCGCCACAGTTTTGAGATTGAAGCACATTGCGGCAGCCGCAAGAAACGAGAGCACAGGTGCCAGAACGGCTGGCGGGAGCCACCAAAAAGAGTCCTGTCCCTGCGCCAAAAACGTCCAAAACACCACAAGGGATAAAAGCGCTGTCCCCGCCCTTGTGCCAAAACACATTCTCTTTAAGCCTGCTAACAAGCTAGTAGCCTCAAAATTCGGGTTATGACTCCCGACAAAGTTTGTCCCTTTTGCCACCATGTCAATTGCTCTAACGACACCGAGTTGCACGCCGACCGAGAGAGCGAAAGTAACTCCAGCTATCAGCGCATATCGTATCGATCCATGAAGGCCCGCGACGGCCACCCACCCCAATAAGATGAAGACCGGGAATACCACTTCCGGATAACGCCCCAATTTAATGCCCGAAAAACGACGAGCTACGCTTACAGGAATAAGCGAGGGCAAATGCAACAAAAGAACTAAGATTAAGAGCCCGACTACGTCGAACCCAATTCCAAGAAACTGAGCCAAGGTCAAAAGACCTGCGATTAGGACAGACACACCATACAACACTAAATTCATCCCAGTATCTCGCGGCAATTTTACTAGTTGTCGTCCTTAACCCACCCCTATGGGAAATGCGATGGCAAACAGAACGACCATTGGTCTTTTTCTTATTCCCCACGGCGCTGATGATGTAACCGCCCCCTGACGGCATCTGTGTGCCAAGGTGGGTCACTTAGGATCCACAAAGGGGAGCGGTCATGTCGGAGATTATCACGGTCGGGCTCGATTTGGTCTTGTCACGGTTACGTTCCGGCCTCTCAACTCATTTATGCGGCCTTTCGTTCGAATGCCAAGGGGCTTTTCCCGCCGAGCGATGAGTGACGTCGGCGTGGATTATAGAAGCCATGTGTGGATGCCCCTTTCAATGCAAGAAGTTTTTCAGATTGCTTGGAACAAGTGATCAGTGCAGTCGTGTGTCCGGCCTTTGAATGCGGCTTTCACACGCCGCTGGCCTGTATGGTGTCCGTGGATCGGGTCCAAATCGTTGATGCGAGCACAAGGCTCCTGGCTTCTATCTGGTTTTCCCAACCCCGTCTTATGACCGTTGTTCCTTACTCTCCTTCGCCCTTCTCACATTGCCGGTTTACTCCAACGCATGGTGCAAAGCTTATGTAGCCAGCGGTGGAATTCGATAGTTCTCTTTTGTGGTTGTTAACGCCCAAACGGTACGGGCAAGCTTGTTTGCCAGGGCAGTCGCCACCAGCATACGAGGCTTGCGCGCCAGCATCTTGGCAAGCCATGATCCAGGTGGTGGACCTTTCCGGATGGCCCAACGGATGACGGCCATTGCGCCTGTGATCAGCAATCGCCTTATATCGCGCTGCCCCATTTTTGAGGTTCTACCCAGGATTTGTCGCCCACCGGTCGACTTCTGCCTTGGTACAAGCCCGCACCAAGCTGCAAACTCACGCCCATTAGAAAATTCTTCCATTGGTGGCGCGAAGGCCTGAATGGTCGTAGCACACATAGGCCCAACTCCGGGGATCGTCATAAGCCGTGATGTTGCTTCATCTGTTTTTGCTCGGCCTTTGATCTCGTGATCCAGCACCACAATCCTTTCGTCAAAAAGAGCGATCTGATCAATGTATGCTTGGCAAAGGCTTAGAATTTGCGCGGGCAGGTCAACCGCGACTTCATCAAAGCTGGCTATTATTCGTCTAAACTGAACCATCCCTTGAGCGACGACGACACCGTATTCTGCTAAATGACCCCGCAAAGCGTTTACCAACTGGGAGCGTTGGCGGACAAATAAATCGCGTGTTCGAAAGACCATGCCCTGCGACTGTTGTTCTGCGCTTTTGACCGAGACGTAGCGCATCGTCGGGCGCGATGCCGCCTCAGCGATCGCTTCTGCGTCATTTGCGTCGTTCTTTTGACGCTTCACAAACGGCTTAACGTAAACAGGTGGAATAAGGCGCGCCTCGTGGCCAAGCTTGCCAATCTCACGCCCCCAATAATGGGATGTAGCGCAAGCCTCCATCGCAACAACGCACTTTGGAAGCTCACTCAGGAACGCGGTAAGCTGAGGGCGCGACAATTTCTTGCGGAACACGACAGAACCATCAGCGGCAGCCCCGTGCAGCTGGAAGCTCCGTTTTGCTAAATCAATTCCTACTATGCTAACATTCTCCATGGATGCTCTTCCTTTGTATGACAGTTTAAGCTGCTATCATTCTGGCACATTGCGATGCCGCCGGGTGGGGCATCCACCCCATCATTGATATACTGGAATATCGCGCCTTCTGCCTGACGGCGTGTGTCCCAACGATTGCGCCAGATCAGCTCTGCCTTGATGGATTTGAAGAATGTCTCCACCATCGAATTGTCGTAACAATTGCCTTTGCCGCTCATCGAGACCTTGAAGTCGTGCTTTGACAGGCGGCGCTGATACTCGTTGGAACAGTATTGCGACCCGCGATCCGTATGGTGAATACAGCCTTCGGGCGGTTGCCGTAGCGCCACAGCCATGTCCAACGCCCGGATTGCCAGGTCCCGCTTCATGCGGTTGCTGACTGCCCAACCGATGACGCGGCGAGAGTAGAGGTCGAGGATGACAGCCAGATATAGCCAGCCTTCGCTGGTCCAGATGTAGCTTATATCACCGGCCCATTTCTGGTTCGGACCATCCGCAGTGAAGTCCTGATCCAACAGATTCGGCGCGATGTTGAACGTGTGGTCGCTATCTGTTGTGGCCTTGTATTTCTGGGTCCTGATGACCTTGATGCCGTTCTCGCGCATCAAACGACCCACACGCCCGTGACCGACCTTCAGCCCCAGCTCCTGCAGTTCTTCAGTCATCCGCGGTCGCCCGTAGCTTTGCAGGCTAAGCCGATGCTGCTCACGGATGTGGGCGAGAAGGACCATATCATCTCGCTGCCGTTGGCTCATTGGGCGTACCCCCACAACCGATCTCAACCACATCTACAAATGCACGGATCGTCACGTCCCGTAAGCCATAAGTACTCGGCACAGAGTAATCATTGGTTCTATAGCGCACCAGAGATTGAGAACTCACCCGGCCCGTTGCCTTATGGCAGGCTTGGTAAGGCGTTGCGGGAAGGGGCGACATTGCGGCCAGATCCCGTTCCAGACGTTCCCCAATTGTCTCTCGGTGGCCATGTAAGATTGCCGACTGGCGCGCGCGACATTGCTCTTCAAGCCAGGCGTTAAAACCTTCCAGATCCGGGAACTCCGGTAGCGGCACCATCAGGTTGCGTCTCGACCACCCCACCAGACCTTCGACGTTCCCTTTATCATTCCCCTTGCCCGGGCGGCCGTAACGGTCATCGAAGAGATAATGAGATAGCATCTCGGTGAACATCTGTGTGCGCCGACGCCGTCCGCCGGCTTCGATCTTCGCAACAAGGCAGCTGTCATTGTCATATACCACCGAGAGCGGTACGCGCCCGAAGAAATCAAAGGCGTGAACGTGGCCGTCCATCCAAGCCTCTGTTGTCGCCGCATGATAAGCACGCACATAGCATGCATCGCTGTAGGGAAGATCAAAGGCAAAGAAGTGGATCTTCTGTTCTACGCCACCGAGAATGACAACGGCCTCACCGAAATCGGCCTGCCCGTGACCCGGCGGATGTGCGAGTGGTATAAACATCTCCCGCGACTTTTGACGATGCCCCCGAACATAGTCCTTCACGGTCGTATAACCGCCAGTGAACCCTTCTTCGTCCCGGAGCCGTTCGAAGATCCGCTTCACCGTGTGACGTTGCTTCTTCGGGCCGCTCTGATCATCCTGTAGCCATTGGTCTATTGTATCGGTAAATGCTTCGAGCGTCGGCCGCCGAACCTTCTGGCTCCGGCGATAACCAGGTGGAACCGAATACGCACACATCTTATCGACCGTTCCACGCGCCAATCCAAAATCCCGGGCAATTGAACGCTTGCTACGTCCCTCATCAAAATGCGCACGGCGCACGGCTAAATAAACTTCCACGGTGAAAATCCTCCGGCCCTCCCTGCTAAATCAGTGAGAGCAAAAGTGGACGACTTTTAAGCCGCCCGCACCAACACAATGCCGGCGCTACCGTGGCCTAATTTGCAACCGCCCTATACAGGACATGTAGCTTTAATCAGGCTTCCAGATCGTTTTGATCGTCGGGATGATGTTTGGGCGAGGGAACGAGCAGCGGAACCACGGCCAGGATCATCAGCACGATAAATGTCGATAGGACGGCAGTGGATTCCAACCCCAGACCTGCGACAACGCCAATGCCTGCGGTCGCCCAGATGCCCGCTGCGGTTGTCAGGCCCTGCACCTTTTGTTGCGCTGTGCGAACAATAATCGCACCAGCACCCAAAAAGCCGATCCCCTGAACGATCCCTTGCAAGACGCGGGACATATCGGAAAGGGGCATCCCGGCTTGTAATGGTCCAATGACAAAAAGAGCAGCGCCGACAGCGACGAGCATATGCGTTCTGACACCTGCACTTCTTGCCTTGAATTCGCGTTCATACGCTAAAGTCCCGCCGAGCGCCGCGTCAAGCTACGCATGGCTGAGCGCAGCGCTGTCGAATCCATACGTTGGTGACTGGTATCGACGGAAAGGCACGCACAAGGCGATCTGTCATACGGCGAAACAGAACTCCGTTGAACCCTTCGGCTATGAAAAGACGCCGATAATTCCGTAGGGTCTACTCACAGAAATAACAATCCGCCTCCACGCGCACATCAAGCGCGTGATGCCAAGCCCTGTTGAAGGTCAAAGCTTCAACCGTGGCCGCGTCGCTCAGATCATGCAGTTGCTGCAAGAGAAGCACGCCAACGACGATGTGCAAATCTCTCGAGGGGCGTCCCAAGCGATCATCAAAATGCAGCAACAATTCATCAATCGGAAGAGCATCGAGAAGGTGCTCTCAAAACACCCCGTCCAAATTCCCGCATAGCGCAGCGACGATATAGTCCATTTCGTAAGGGCTGGAATTGCAACTCCTTGGCTCAGCCGTTAATGGGTGGGGCAATAGTTCCTTTCCCGAGGGCAGGCGCTGATGCCACCAGAATCTACCAAGTCCACCTACTGGCAGGGTCTGCGCGCTGGCGCACCCTTTATCCTTGTGATTGCACCCTTCTCGATACTCTTCGGAGTCGTCGCGACAGAAGCCGGGTTTACCCTGCTAGAGACGTTTTCCTATTCGTTTTTTGTTGTGGCAGGCGCGTCGCAATTCACCGCCGTGCAACTCCTCTCTGAGCACGCGCCGACCGTGATAGTGATTGCAACATCGCTGGCTGTAAATTTGCGTATGGCGATGTATTCGGCGTCGCTGACGCCGCATCTGGGGAAGGCCCCTATAAGTATGCGGGCGCTGGTGGCTTATCTGATGGTCGATCAGGTCTATGCGAGCGCGATTCTGGCATATGAGAAACACCCCCAATGGAGCATTGCGCAAAAGCTGGCGTATTATTTCGGCGTGAGTTCGTCCATCATTCCGCTTTGGCTGGCTTTTACTATGGTCGGCGCGATCACCGGAAGCGCAATCCCAGCTGGATTCGCGCTCGATTTTGCGGTGCCGATCACATTTCTGGCGATGGTCGCGCCAATGTTGCGCAGCATTGCGCATGTTGCTGCGGCTTTTGTGGCCATAGCCGCCTCGCTGATGCTGACGTCTGCTCCCTATAGCCTTGGTTTGTTAATTGCGGGGGCGCTGGGTATGATTGTCGGCGCACAGGTCGAATTTTTGATGTCACGCAAGGCGGCGCTGGCATGAGGGATGTCGCCGCACTGGATATCTGGATCGTGCTGGTCTGCCTTGCCGTGGGCAGCTTTGCCCTGCGCTTTGTTTTTTTAGGGATTGTGGGGGATCGCGCAATGGCGCCGTGGGTGCTGCGGCACTTGCGCTATACGGCTGTTGCGGTGCTGCCTGCGCTCGTGGCTCCGATGGTGGCCTGGCCTCCGGCAATGGGCGGTGCGTTTGATGCGCCGCGTATGTTGGCGGCGGCAGCGACGCTTATCGCAGGCATTGTGACCCGTAATGTGCTGGCTGCGATCCTGTCAGGCGGGGTAACACTTTATCTGATGCTGTATCTGCTAGGATAAAGCCAATCGCCGCCGCGAAGCGGTGCCCCTTACGGCGCGCCTCCGGCCTGAAAAACAGCTCAGCCGATGGTAGCGGCTCTGAAGTATTCGTCGTTATAGGGCAGATAGCCGAGAGACCAAACGCTTTGAGAGCCGCATGCACACCGCAAAATTGCGCCATGTCGGTGCATCACCCGAGGACGTGGATTACAGATCCCGGCGCGGTCTCGACAAAACTCTGTTCCAACAAATGCTGACCAGTCGCTGGATCATGTGAACTCAGGCCGAAGCGCAATTTCTGTTTGTTCAGTTTATCTGAATCACGGCTCTCCTTCCATCAATTTTGCGCGGAAGACTTCGGCCGGTGTTTGATACCCCAGACACTTTCGCGGTGTTGCGTTAGGCGGTCGCAAATCGACCTTAAATATCGATTTGTGAACGCCGTGGGGTCGGCCTTGCGGGGGAGGTATAGGCGCAGGCGATTGTTGATGTTCTCGACCGTGCCCTTTTGCCACGGCGACTGAGGATCGCAGAACCACGGTTCAACGCCCAGACCATCTTTCAAATGCTGCCAGGCACTGAACTCTGTGCCACGGTCAAAGGTGATGCTGCGACATGCTTCAGCTGGCAGGGGAGAAAGGCTGTCGATCAGGCTTTCCATCACGAGTTTTGATTGCCTGTCCGGGGTTCTTCGAAACGACTGCAAAGCGACTGACACGCTCGACCAGCGATGGCGCAGCAGGCGATATGCCCCCTGAAGGGGACACTCAAACTGAATTTTGTCAGACATGATCGACATTAGTGCGGGGCTTGATCAGCGCGTTATTATTAAGAAATTCCTATGAGTAGGAGGCGCCGGTGAGCGGCAACACGGACAGGCCAAGGAGACAAGCACATGAATACTTCAGATGTTCAATTTGAGAAATTTGATAGCCAATTCGCTGAATGGAAGACGCAAGTTGCAAACCTTGAAGCCAAAGCTGCAGGTGCTTCTGAAGAGGCAAAGCCAGCTTATTTGCGCGATGTCGAAGATCTGAAGGAAAAATTCGCAAAAACCCAGAAGCAATATGATGATGTCTGCAAAATGCAAGAAGGCGCATCATCTGAGGCCATGGATAGCGTGAATTCTGCCTTGCATGATCTGGGCGTTGCCGTTGGGAAGGCGATGGCTCGTTTTAGCTAATTTTTGATCAGCCACCCTAGAAAATTTTTGAGGAAGGACTAAAACTCATGACCAACAGCGATACGAGTAAAAGCATCGAGAACCTTCAAACCGCGCTGTCGATGGAACTGACAGCGATACAGCAGTATCTGCTGCACACCCATGTTTTGGACGACTGGGGGCTTGACCGGTTGGCCAATAGGATGCGCGAAGAAATGGGCGAGGAACTTGGCCATGCTGGCCGTTTTATTGACCGGATTCTCTATCTTGAGGGATTACCCAAGGTAGAAGCTGCTAAGGCACCGACGCAGGCAAAAGGTCTCGACGCGCTGTTTCGCGCCGATCTTGGCGAGGAACGCGGCGCGGTGCAGTTCTACACACAGGCAGCCCAAGACGCGGCAAAGGACAATGACATCGGCACAGCGCGTCTGTTTGAGGACATAGCGATCGAAGAAGAAGGTCACGTTGATTGGCTGACCCGTCAGATAAGTATGCTCGAGAAAATGGGCGAGCCTACGTACATGCTTGCCCAGATGGAAGATCCACAGGCGGCTTGACCAACTACAGCTGTTTCAATGCCGCATGAACACAAACGATTGGCACTACGTTAGCATACTGCTTTTTCACCGTAGCGTTTCATCTGGTGAGCGATCCGTAGGGACGGAGCGTAATTTTGACCGCCGGACGAGACTCCCCTCATCCTGCTGCCGAACCAGTGGCGTTGTCTCCGGATTTACATTTGACCGGTTGTTGTTCGCCATTGGCGTCAGCACGTCCTTCGCGCCCGCTTTGACCAAAGACATCTTGGGCTACCCCCCTATCTTCACACGGCTCGCTTGTCCTCAAATCAAGAAGGAAATCGGAAAATGACTGCATTCACATCGAAAACCGCAAACAATTCCGCAGACGCCTCGGTGTCTCCGGCACTATTCGCAATGACCGACATGCTGCGTTATAATGCTTCCGCCAAGGGCGCGCGTTTTCCCCTCAAGGAACTTTTCTTTGATCCCGGGCAGGGTATTTTGCGATTTGTTGCTATCGACGTCGGCGGGTGGTTCGATAATCTCGAGGTGGTTGTTTCAACGCGTTTGATGGGCGAACCTGACAAAGGCAACCGCGAATGGCCAGTCGAAATCAGTCCCGACGCCATCAAGGCCGCACCGGAATGGTCTGACCCTAAGGTCTTGGGGCGCACGGCGATGGCGCCGATGCCGCCGATCATGTTTGGTCCAATAGGCGGGGGCTCTGCTGGTTTTACAGCTTTTGACCGGCATGAAGCGCAAGGCGATCCGGAGGGGCTCGGAAATCTGAAAGTGGACGGATTTGCGCGTCTAGGGGACTGGCTGGGCTTGCCCGTTTTCGGGCAGAAGGGCGAAGTCGGTACCCTGATCGATATCGTATTCGAACCTAAGACCGGAACCCTGGCGCATCTGGTGATCGATACCGGAGCGGCTATTTCTGCGCAGCAGATGGTCGTGCCATATGATCGGCTGCTTCATCTGGCCGAGGACGGCAGTCATGTGGTGATGGACGTGACTGAGAAGCTGCTACGCGAAGCGCCGCCGCTCGAGTACTTTGATATGCTCAATCGCTCGTGGCTGGACAACGTGCGGGCCTACTATCAGCTGGCGCCGAGGCTTTGAAGAGCGACGCTAAAACCCGCTTCGCCTTCATCGCGGCCTTGACGTTGAGTTCCCTCCAACCGAAAATGCACTCTTGTGCCGTTTCCTTGAGAGAATGAAATAGATTTCCCGCGTGCCGTATGGTCAGTGAATAAAAATGAAACCGAGTGACGGCTAGCTTGTTGAGATTCTGAAATAGGTTCCGAGAGGAAAGAAACAGACGAGTTTCCAATGACTTCAAGCGATTTCTGCCCATTACGAAGACCGGTAGGGTCGGCGATCGGGTAGCCCCTGACTGCCCCTTGAAACGAAGAGTTGAATCTAATCTCGTCGTCTGGATATCCGGTAGGAAAGACTGAAGGCCGGGAACCGACGCGGTCATCCTCGAAATTTGCGATAAGCGACGCGCACCCACTAAGCAACAGGGCGGATAGGATTGCAAAAAGTTGCATCGAAAACTCCTCTGAAGGGTGTGCTGCCGTGCGCATTTTGATGAGGGACGTAGCAAGCGTTCAATTGCCCGGGATTTTGGATTGGCGCGTGGAACGGTCGATAAGATGTGTGCGTATTCGGTTCCACCTGGTTATCGCCGGAGCCAGAAGGTTCGGCGGCCGACGCTCGAAGCATTTACCGATACAATAGACCAATGGCTACAGGATGATCAGAGCGGCCCGAAGAAGCAACGTCACACGGTGAAGCGGATCTTCGAACGGCTCCGGGACGAAGAAGGGTTCACTGGCGGTTATACGACCGTGAAGGACTATGTTCGGGGGCATCGTCAAAAGTCGCGGGAGATGTTTATACCACTCGCACATCCGCCGGGTCACGGGCAGGCCGGTAATCCCCCCCGAAAGTAAGGGGCTGCGGAAGTAGAATTTTCTCGGCAAGATGAACGAGGAGATTTTGAATGAAAATGACCAGATATAGCGAACCCCAGATCCTTGCGATCCTGCGCCAAGCCGAAGGTGGTGTGCCGGTGGCCGAGCTTTGCCGTGAACATGGCATGAGCAATGCGTCGTTTTACAAATGGCGTGCGAAGTATGGTGGCATGGATGCATCCATGGTCAGCCAGATGAAAGCCATGGAGGAAGAGAACCGCAGGCTGAAGCGGATGTATGCAGATCTGAGCATGCAGGCGGACTTATTGAAGGAAGCCCTCGGAAAAAAGTAACGGGGCCATCTCAGCGCCGCGAGATGGCCGAAACGGCGGTAGAGCGACGGGGCGTCAGCATCGCGCTGGCGTGCCGGGCCTTCGAGGTCAGCGAGACCTGCTATCGTTACAGCCCGAAGCTGAAAGACGAGAACGAGGTGATCGCCGATCTGCTGACAGGGCTGACGGATGCGCGCAAGACTTGGGGATTTGGCCTGTGTTTCCTGCATTTGCGCAACGTGAAGGGGCATCCGTGGAACCACAAGCGGGTCTACCGGATCTACTGTGAGCTGGAACTGAACCTGCGCATCAAGCCGCGCAAGCGGCTGAAACGGGAGAAGCCTGACGTTCTGGCGGTCCCGAACAGACCGAATGTGACCTGGTCCATGGACTTCATGGCGGATCGCCTCGGCGACGGCAGGGCTTTTCGGCTTTTGAATGTGTTGGACGACTTCAACCGCGAAGGGCTGGGGATCGAGGTTGATTTCTCGCTCCCTGCCGAACGGGTCATCCGCAGCCTTGATCGCATTATCGAATGGCGCGGAAAACCGGGCACGATCAGGGTCGACAATGGGCCGGAATATATCAGCGAAACACTGAGAAAATGGGCTGAGAAACATAGTGTTACGATCCAGCACATCCAACCCGGACAGCCCCAGCAGAACGCCTATGTCGAGCGCTACAACCGGACGGTTCGGCATGAATGGCTGGATCAATACATCATCGAAAGCATCGAGGAGGCTCAGGATCAGGCCACACAATGGCTCTGGACATATAACAACGACCGCCCGAACATGGGCATCGGCGGCATCACACCCGCTATGAAACTGAAAATGGCCGCGTAAGTTCTACAGATGCACCCCGTTAAAAAGGGGGCGATTACCGGCCGATTTCGGTGAGGCCGTTGTCATTCTCGGTGGCGTAGAACAGAAGATCCACTTCTTTGCCTTTGATCTTCCCTACAGCGATGCATGCTATGTGCGTGCTTATCATGCGGCGACAACAGAGGCTTGGATGGACGGCCACGTTCACGCCTTTGATTTCTTCGGGCGCGTACCGCTCTCGGTGGTATATGACAATGACAGCTGCCTTGTTGCGAAGATCGAAGCCGGCGGACGGCGTCGGCGCACACAGATGTTCACCGAGATGCTATCTCATTATCTCTTCGATGACCGTTACGGCCGCCCGGGCAAGGGGAATGATAAAGGGAACGTCGAAGGTCTGGTGGGGTGGTCGAGACGCAACCTGATGGTGCCGCTACCGGAGTTCCCGGATCTGGAAGGTTTTAACGCCTGGCTTGAAGAGCAATGTCGCGCGCGCCAGTCGGCAATCTTACATGGCCACCGAGAGACAATTGGGGAACGTCTGGAACGGGATCTGGCCGCAATGTCGCCCCTTCCCGCAACGCCTTACCAAGCCTGCCATAAGGCAACGGGCCGGGTGAGTTCTCAATCTCTGGTGCGCTATAGAACCAATGATTACTCTGTGCCGAGTACTTATGGCTTCTTATAACATGCAATGGATTCTGCGTGGTTGTAGCCAAAGCACCAAAGCATCCCGCGATCGCACCATTTTTGTGCCTCCTCGGAGTTTGTCGTGACCTTGCGTGTATGAGTTCCGAGGTTGAAATAGTCCATTTCGGGCATCCTTGTTGGGCGTCTTTATCTGGCGCGAGGATATAATATCGCGATCAATGGTAAAGCGAAGTATTATCAAGATGATTGTTAGAGAAAGTGCAGGAAGCTCCCGAATGCCCGCGTTGGCTTTGTAATATCCGCCGACAGGGGCCAAATATTAGATAAGACGCGAAATCATTGATAAATACTCATGCTAATACAACCTTAAAACCCGCGCCCCAACCAACAATCCGACGCAAGAGAGTGAGACACAAGATACGCAGAGAGACATCAAGACACAGCCCGCTCAATTTGGCGAAGGTCGTTGCAATTTCAGGCCGCATTCAGAAAGCGGGATCATATTGCCTGTCAGTTGTTCCGGCTTTGGCTTCTGCAATTCGATCAATAGCCCCTGGGCCAGTTTTTCACGTGGGTTATGTTTGCGGCTAATCATCACGATGTTGCGAACCGGCTGTGGGTTATCCAACGGAACAACTCTGATTTCGTCGCAGAAATCGTCAATGCCGCATGTTGACTTAGGTGCGATCGAGACGCCAAGCCCATGTCGGACAAGTTGCTCGACGGCCTCAAGGGAGTCGATTTCCACGCCGTCCTGAACCGAAATCTTCTGGCTTTGCAGGTAGCGCTGAATTTGGGATCCGGTCCAACTTGTGCGGTCATACCAAATATAGGGATGTGTCGACAGGATGGTCCGGACATCTCTGCCGAGCACGAAACTTGGCATCAGCAGGAACATGGGTTCAACACAAACCGGGTGGTATTCAAGGTCATCAATGAGATTGTCCGGCTCTGCGACGATGGCCACGTCCAATTCCTGCCGCCGCACGCGATCCGTCAAGTCCTTAGATCCGCCTTTGGTCAGCGAAATCGACAGCTTTGGGTGCACATGGCGTAACGATGCGAGGGCCGGTGGCACGAGGTTGATCAAGGCCGAGTGTATGACCCCGACAGTCAGCGACCCCATCAAGTTCTCTTGCGAGCTCAATCCCGAAATTTCGTCCAATATCGTCAGGAGTTTACGCGCATGAAGAACCAGTTCAACACCTTTTCCTGTAATCGTGGGCGGTCGGGATTTTCGATCAAACAAGAGTACTCCAAGCTCGTCTTCCAAGGCTTTGATGTGCAAACTTACTGCCGAATGGCTGAGTCCTATGACCTCGCCGGCCTCTACGAAGCTTCGGTTTTCAGATACGGCTACAAGCGTCTTTAGGTTCTGAATTTTCACAATCTCTTGCCCCCTGTAAAGATCGGTACCGGCACATATCCATATTTCCTAACGCTATACGTTACCAAATATCGCTTTCATTTAGAAATTACAACACTAGACTCTCCACAAGAACAGAGATGAAAGTATGAACATGAAGCCTTCCACTCCTCAGTCGTTCCCCGCGACTTAAGATGACGAAACCGTACAAACTTTATTACACGACAAAGACCTTCACCACTGAGTCAACCGGATTGATTCCACGGATCGCTCTTGAAGAGCTGGGGCTGCCCTATGAGGTGGAGGAGGTGGAGTTATCGCCTTCACCACCAGATTGGTATCTCGGTCTTAACCGACGGGGGCAAATTCCAACACTGGCGGTGGGCCACAACGATGGGCCTGTGGTGCATATCGCGCCGTCGCCAGCCATACTCCTCGCCTTGGCCGACAGGCATCCAGAAGGTGGCCTGCTTCCTGTAATTTGGGTGGAACGCGCAAAATGTTATGCGGCCTTGATTGATATGGTCGAAAATCTTCATGCGAGGTTCATGCCGCTGTTTACGCCTGAGCGATATTCAACCCAAGACACAGATGCCGGGTCCACTTCTCTCGCGAGCTGTAGGTCCATTTCTGCCTATTTCGCAGAAATGGACCAACGGCTGTCTCGACAGTCTTTTGTCGTTGGTACCGGGTATTCGCTTTGCGATATCTATTTCTATGTCATGGTGCGTTGGTACCTGGATATAAGCCCATCTGATGGTTTGACGCCCTTCGAAAGCTTCACCAACATTTCTGCATATTGCCGTCGCATAGAAGCACGCGGGGCAGTCCAAGCGTCTCTGCAAAAAGACGAAATTTCAAAAATTTCAACGCATGAATCATCGGAAATTCGCACCGGCACAGAGATTGATTTCACATGAGCGAAGACACCTTAAGACTAAGAGTATCAAAACACCTGTTTATTTAGCCTCTACGGCGGGTTCGAAAAAAGAGGCTACCAAATAGATAGGGAGATCTACATGACACGTCTCAAGTTCTTGAAATCAATTGCCACGCCATGCGGGCAGGGGGGAGGGATGGAGCGGCTTCGGCCATTGCACGCGCACGGGCAGGGGCGTTTGCGATCATATCGGGGATTGAAGCCGCTTCCGGCATGTTCTTCCAATATTTCTTTGGCATCTCCGATTGCATTGCTTTCACCATCAAGCGTGCGGGATTGAAAATGTTTTGAAAATAGGTGATCCAGAGCTGTTCAGCCGCGTCTTCGGGCAGGTCGGGCTTGGCGTGGCCTTTCTGAAACGACAGGGCCCCGTCTTCGAAAACCGCGGAAATATCGGGCGTAATGATGCGCCAATCCATATCGCCGAAACGCCGCACGAAAAAATCTGCTGTCGGCTCGACTGTGTGGTGGGTCGGCTCAAACCACGCGGCAAAGCTGCGTCGCCCGGCATCGGGTGCGCCGATTTCGCGGAAGCGGACGAACGCCTTCATCTTGTGCCGGCACCGCCGCACATTTTTCTCCATTTGACGTAATCGGGACAGATCCGCATCGCCGCGGTCCATCATCAAATGCGGCTTGTCTTTTAAGCGCCACAAGAACCCGTAAAGCCGCGCAAATCGTTCAGGGTCGCTGTGCCAGACAACGGTTTGCGCCATCGTGACAAAACCGCGCGGAACCGAGGACGCGCGCCCCGATCGCAGTGTAGTTTCACTGCCGAAAAGATCGGGTTCAGACGTGTGATCCCCCCACATAATCTGGTCCGGTGGCACATCGGCAGCAAGAAAGGCACGCGCCTGGTCCCGCCACGCTTTGGCGGCACCTATGGACGGTATATTCGCACGGTGCATCAGAACAGAACCAATTGCTCCGGTGGCGGGGTAAAGCGCGCACGCAGATCCGCGCTGTCGGTCAAGCCACGCGGGGACCATCCGACCGCCGTGACAAAGGCCCGTGCTTTCTTCATCGACGCGCCCATGCGCAATAAGTCTTCGTATCGCAGGGTCCGGTGTCGCCGCGTTGTCAGAATGCGGTTAACAGTTTTCACCCCGAACCCCGGCACCCGCAGCAGCATTTCACGGCTCGCACGGTTCACATCCAGTGGAAAAATCTCACGATGAACCAAGGCCCAGGCAAGTTTGGGGTCCACTTCCAGATCGAGATTGCCATCCTGCGTCACAGACGTAATTTCATCCAGCTGAAAATCGTAAAACCGCAACAGCCAATCCGCCTGATAAAGCCGATGTTCCCGCTGCAACGGCGGGCGGATCAGGGGCAGTTTCGACGATGCGTCCGGTATTGGCGAAAAGGCGGAATAATAGACCCGCTTCAGTTTATAGCTTGAATACAACCGCGTTGATTGACCCAAAACCGCAGCGTCGTTTGACCCGTCCGCACCAATAATCATCTGTGTCGATTGTCCGGCAGGCGCAAACCGTGGCGGACGTTTGCCGGTGAACGATGTGTCCCTGGCCGCGTCCTTGCGCATCCGGACGTCAGCCATCGCCTTGCGGATCTGTTCGGGCTTCTTCTCGGGTGCAAATTGTTGCACGGCAGAATCCGTCGGAAGTTCGACGTTGATCGAAAGGCGGTCAGCCAGCAATCCGGCCTCTGCAATCAGCTCGGGGGCCGCGTCGGGAATGGTTTTCAGGTGAATATAACCGCGAAAGTTTTCTTCGTGACGAAGCCTGCGAGCGATCTGCACCATATTGGACATCGTCGCATCAGGCGACTGGATCACGCCCGACGACAGAAACAGCCCTTCGATGTAATTGCGGCGATAGAATTCGATTGTCAGTTTTACAACCTCATCCACGCTGAAGCGTGCCCGCGTCACGTTGGACGACACGCGATTGATGCAATAACTGCAGTCGTAAATGCAGAAATTTGTCATCAGGATTTTCAACAGGCTGATACAACGCCCGTCAGGAGCATAGGCATGGCAGATGCCACTACCTTCGTTCGAGCCGAGCCCTTTTCCATCGCGAGAGTCGCGCCGTGTTGATCCCGACGATGCACAGGACGCATCGTATTTTGCCGCATCGCTGAGAATCGCCAGCTTCTGATCTAAAGTTTGCTTTGCCGTGCGTTCACTATATGTTCTCATGGCATGGTTGTCATCCACATAGGTTAAAGTGAATCACGTTTAGACATTATTTGCGATCGGTGCCCTCAAATAGCCCGGCTGACTGGGCGCACCTTTTGGTTTGTGCCGATGATCGAGACGCGGTTTGAAGCAACTTCCCGCCCACGACGCTTGGCGATTGGAACCGATCTTCCTCCGAGAGGTTAGTTTGACAGTAGCAACCACTGATGAAAGCGAGCTTAAAATGGATCATTCCAAGCACACACCACTGCGCCCTGAAGAACTTACGTCTGATGCCGTTGACGGTGCCAACGTCTACGGCCCCGGTGACAGCCATATCGGCGATGTTTCACATTTCCATGGCACCGGCCAGTCAGCGCAGGCTGTCGTAGACGTCGGCGGATTTCTGGGTCTTGGCGCAAAGCCGGTCTCACTACCGGTCTCCAACCTGAATTTCATGCGTGACGAGGCTGGCAAAGTTCATGCGACGACTGTTATGACAAAAGACCAATTGAAGGATTTGCCTGAACACAAGCACTGATCGCTTGTTGATAGGAATTTTCCGACGGCCGACGCATGTCACTGCGTCGGCCTTTTCCTTGGTCTTTATATATACCCATCTGCATCAAGCGGCATGAACGCATGGCAGGGCCAAATACAGCCGATTGAGGTGGAGGAAAACCGAGCCGCCTTGCTACCTCGACCGTGGCATCATAAAATTGCTCTCTGGGCAATGCCGAGAAGAGCCTGAAGGGAGCAAAGTAATGTATCTCAAGCTTTTGGGCAGCAGTGTTATGGTGATCCTTGTCGGTGCGCTATCATTTTATGGCGGGGTCAGCTATCAGGCCGCTCTCTACGACGACCTTTGCTTGGATCTGGGCGGGGGGCGGAACCCCGGCGATTATCCTATTTGCGTCATGGATGGTGCCGCAGAGGCCCTTTGGCTGGGCCCCATACGGGTGACCGCAGAGGACTTTAGCAGGGTCGAGACCGATCAAGCCACCGAAGGGCAGACGCAGGTTCACCTATCTCTAAATCCGGCGGTCGCAGCTGCTCTGAACGGGTTCACCGAACAGTCGGTGGGCGGGCAAATCGAAATCCGGATCGGGGGCGAGCTGATCAACACGGTTCGCATCGCCGAAGCAGTGACGACGAAAAACTTCACCATTGTGATGACCGATGCCCAGGCTGAACAGCTTGTCCTGTTGATCATGTCAGGCAATGGCTGACATAATGAAATTCAAATGGCTTAGTGTCCATAAATCCAATCAAGATTGAATAAGAGGTTATTATGAAAAACCGGCTTCGCGTTGCGGGTATTATCACCCTGATTATCGCTTCTTTGTTCTGGATGGCGGAAACGTTTTTTTATGGCGACATCAATGCCGAAGGTGTGCTTCAGGAGAGCCTTTTCCTGCCGTTCACGTTTCTTTTTGCGGTGGCTGGCATCGCCTTGCTGGCCGCGTCTTTCATCGTGCGCCACCGTCGGTAGAGTGGTTGCTACCCCTCGGACCCGTTCGCTGAAGTGCTCTGCCCGAAAAGAAATGACACTTTTCGCCTTCAATATAACCCTGGTGTTTTTGCAGCCACGCGATTGGGTGACACGATGAAACTCTCGTTTTTAACGGATGGGCAGCCCCAAACCGTCGTGACTGATACAATCACGATCCACCTGAACGATGGACGCATTCTGGAAATCGAAGAGGCGCCCGCCGGTCATTTCAGCAACGGGATAATGTTGCAGGTGCCTGTTGACCCCACAAACGACTGCCACGAGAGCCTTCTTTTACATCCGGGGGCGACAAATTTGGTCGTTATAGAAGTGCGTGAGGATAAAAGCCGGGATTGAAATCACCAGAAGCTGCGTCACAGAAGGCTGCTCAAAAGCGACCGTTTACTGAAGGCCCCGCCATTCCAGATCAGATGATTTCCACCTTTGGAACGACTACGTTCCCGACATGGCCGCCTGATTGTCGCGTACAGCGGCTATTGCTATCCATGTCTAACAACCTGGCACGATACCATCGTGGCCTGTGATTAAGAATTCGTTTGCACATTGACAGACGCACGCTTACCTACCTATTAGTCGGCAGATAGACGTGGCGCAGCCCAGATAGCCCGAGCGCCCAATCAATTTCAAGGCAGGGATGACCCATGAAAGCTGAACTTATCTACGTCACGGACGCGTATTGCATCTGGTGCTATGGCTTTGAAAAAGCCATCAACCAACTGGCAAAAGAATATGCCGCGTCCGTAACCATCCGCGTCGTGAACGGGGGCATGATCCCGTCGAACCTGCCTCTGGTCGATATGTTTAGCCGGTTCCCCGATCCAGTGGCGCTGCACCAGCATGTGACCGTTACATCCGGTCAGGCATTCGGGAAACGCTATCTCAGGGAAATCAAGGGCTACCGCACCTCGAAACGCATCCTCAACTCTTCGACACCGGCGCGCGCGATGACCGCGTTCAAACTGCTCGGCGTCAAGGACGAACTTGGTTTGGCCAGCGCCATTCAGCGCAAATACTATCTTGATGGCGATGATCTTCAGGATGTCGCAAGCTATCGGTCCATCGCTTCAGATTTTAACGTCGATTTTGGCGCGTTCAAAAAGGAGTTCAACACCCCTGCGGCCAAGCAAGGCGTGATAGAGGACCGCCGGTTTGTCGAAAAGCTTGGCGTTCAAGGCTTCCCTGCGGTTTTGCTCGGCACGCAAGACAACCGCTTTACCCCGATCGCCCGTGGCTTCATGCCATTCGACGGGATCAAAGCAAACCTCAACACCGCCCTCGCCCGGCATTTCCCTGATGCTTTGGCCGAAATGGATGGCCAGATGTGCGGCCTGGACGGTAAAGGCTGTTAACTTCCCCGTCAGAAATGCTGATACTGGGCCCAGGCGGGACAACCGCTTGGGCTTATGTACCTTTTACGGCGGGATAAATGGGCAATGATAAAACAAGGTCAGTCTGACACACGCGATTTGATCCTGAAACACGCAGAAACGCTTATCCGCACGCGCGGATATGCAGGGTTCAGCTATGCCGATCTGTCTGACTTGGTGAAGATCCGAAAGCCAAGCATCCACTACCACTTTGCCACGAAGGAGCAGCTCGTCGTTGCCACGTTGGACGTCTACTGCCAGCGCTACAAAGTGGCCTTTGTTCAGATATGCGCGCAGTATTCAAACGCGCTTGACCGCATTGACGCCTATAGCCGGATATATCTTGAGGGGCTAGATCAGGGGGTCGGCTGCCTTTGCGCCGCGCTGGCTGTTGAACGTGACATTATACCGCAAAGCCTGCGCGCGGCTCTTGCCAGCTTTCTCCGTGGCCACCTTGAATGGCTGCAATCGGTCTATGCCGATGGGCTGAAAAACGGTGAGGTATCAGCGGGGCGCGATCCGGCTGCCGCAGCGCAGCTTGTATTGTCTGCTTTGGAAGGATCACTGCTCGTGGCCCGCGCGCTGGATCAGCCGGGTGGCCTGAATTCCGTGCACGCGTCGCTACGCCATATGTTTCAGCCAGACCCGGATTTCTGACGTGGCATTGGGCGCCGACCTGCATCGGTTGGCCAATGTCTGCCGCAGCGCAGTTAGCCTAATCCTGTGTCTGGCGGGTTACCCGGTAATGTCGGGAAAGACATGCGTGCGCTTTACGACACCATAGACAAAACTGGTATCAATCGAACCGATCCCCCCGATGGGGTGCAGCCGTTCCCGGACAAAGCGCTCGTAGTCTTCCAGATCACTGACCACCACACGCAGCAAATAGTCCGACAACCCGCTCATCACGAAACATTCCAGTATCTCTGGAATTTCTTTCATCTGCGCTTCAAAGCGGCCCACCGAATCCTCGGTATGCCGCTCCAAGCTGATGCGTACCATCACGGTGACCGGTAGCCCGTAAATCTGTGCATCTACGTCTACGCTATAGCCGTGGATGGCACCGTTCAACTCTAATTGGCGCACCCGGCGCAGGCATGGCGACGGCGAAAGATTGACCTCCTGAGCAAGATCGAGATTCGTCATTCGACCGTTGCGCTGCAACGCTCTTAAGATTTTGCGATCGGCGGCGTCTAATTTGAGGTTCTTGGGCATAATATGCCAAACTTTCTGTATTTCACGCACAACATAGCAACTAAATGCCCATCGAAACAACAGATAATGCCTCGAGAGATAAAGGGGGCCACGATGAACAACAAACAGCAGGAATTTTCTACCCGCGCCATTCACCACGGGTACGATGCGCAATCACACCAAGGGGCGTTGAACCCGCCGGTCTACATGAGTTCGACCTTCACCTTTGACACCGCAGAAGCGGGCGGCGAGATGTTTGCCGGGGAAGCACAGGGGCATTTCTACTCACGTATTTCCAACCCTACGCTGGACCATTTGGAGCAACGGATTGCGAACCTAGAAGGGGCGCAGGCGGGGCTCTGTACGGCTTCTGGCATGGGGGCAATCACCTCGACCATGTGGACGTTTTTGCAAGCGGGCGATGAGGTGATCATCGACAAGACGCTTTATGGCTGCACCTTTGCCTTCATGACCCACGGGCTGCCGCGTTTTGGGGTAACGGTGACACTGGTCGATATGACCGACCCCGAAAACCTGCGCCAGGCGATCAGCGCCAGGACCAAAATTGTTTATTTCGAGACCCCGGCGAACCCAAACAACCGTCTGGTGGATATCGCCGCGGTTTCGCAGATCGCGCATCAGGCAGGGGCCAGGGTGGTGGTGGACAACACCTATGCCACGCCCGTGCTGACGCGGCCCATTGAACACGGCGCGGATATTGTTGTGCATTCGGCCACCAAATTCCTAAGCGGTCATGGCGATGTCGTGGCGGGCCTGATCGTGGGCCGCCAAGAGGACATGGCGCAGGTGCGCCTGGTCGGGCTAAAGGACATGACCGGCGCCGTGATGTCGCCGCTTACAGCGATGCTGCTGCTGCGCGGGATCAAGACGCTGGAACTGCGCATGGCGCGGCACTGCGAGACGGCGATGAAAGTCGCGCAAGCGCTTGAGGCGCATCCGGCGGTGTTGTCGGTCTGCTACCCCGGTCTGGACAGCTTCCCCCAAGCGGATCTGGCACGCCGTCAGATGGCGGATTTCGGCGGGATGATTCCGTTCGAGGTAAAGGGCGGCAAGGCGGGCGGCATCGCAATGATGAACCGGCTGAACCTGATCCAGCGCGCGGTCAGCCTGGGCGATGCCGAAAGTCTGATCCAGCATCCGGCCAGCATGACCCATTCCACCTACACCCCCGAAGAGCGTGCCGAACACGGCATCGCGGAAGGGTTGGTGCGATTGTCCGTCGGCCTCGAAGGGGTCCAGGACATCATAGACGATCTGTATGGCGCGCTTTCGGCGCATAACATGCAGGCTGCCTGACCTCCTCCTCCCTGGCAGACAAGGGCGCGCAGGATGGCAACCGTTTGCACCCTTTTTAATCCCACCCCATGCCGGAGCACCGCATGACCGATCATAAAATCCTGGGCGATACCGCCAGCAAGACGCCGAACCGCACCACCGGAGGCTGGCTGAATGATTTGAACCGGGCGCGCGGCGCCGGGCCGTTTCTGGCCGACCACCCCGCCCCCGGCACCGGCCTGTCGACCATGGCGGTTCATGCCGGCACCCATGACGACCCGCGCACAGGCGCTGTCGGCACGCCGATATATCAGGCCTCTACCTTTGTGTTGAATGACCACCAGTATCAATCCGTCGAAGACGGCTTTGCCCGGGATCGGTTCATCTATTCCCGCTACGGCAATCCCTCCCAATGGGCGGTCCAGGAAAAGCTGGCGGCCCTTGAGGGGGCCGAATCCGCGATTGTGTTCAGCTCTGGCATGGCGGCGATCACCAGCACCGTTTTGGCCCTGATGGACAAAGGTGCGCATGTGGTTGCATCAAGCGATCTGTATGGCGGTACGTTCAATCTGTTCAATCAGGAATTCCCGACATTGGGCATGTCCTGCACTATGGTGGATTCCTATGATTTCGCCGCAATTGAAGCCGCGATCCAACCGAATACTCAGCTGATGTATTTCGAGGCGATCACCAATCCGCTGCTCAAGATCATCGACATTCCGCGTCTTGCCGAGATTGCCAAACGCCGCAATGTGCGTCTGGTTGTGGATGCGACCTTTGCCCCGCCCATTGCCATGCGCACCCTTGAACATGGGGTCGATGTGGTGGTGCATTCCGCGTCAAAATACCTCAATGGCCATAGTGACTTGATTGCCGGTGTGGCAGCCGGCCCGCGCAAATTGATTGATATGATCTGGCCACGCCTGCTGAACTATGGCGGTTCGCTGGACCCGCATGCCTGTTTCCTTTTGGAGCGCGGATTGAAAACCCTCGCCGTGCGGATGCGCGCCCACGAAGAAAGCGCGCTGGCGCTGGCACAGTATCTGGAAAGCCACCCAAAGGTGAAAAAGGTGTTCTATCCATTCCTGCCAAGCCACCCGGATTACGCCACCGCCAAACGCCTGCTGAAAAACGGCACCGGCAATATCACCTTTGTGATCGAAGGTGGCGATGCGGCTGCGCTGCGTCTGGTGGATGCCCTGCGCATCCCGAAACAAGCGACCAGTCTTGGCGGGGTCGAAAGCCTGATCAGCCTGCCGTTCAACACCTCGCAGGCCACCTTTACCACCCGCCAGCGGGCAGATGTGGGGATTGATCCGGGCTGTGTGCGCCTGTCCGTCGGGATCGAGGACGCCGCCGATCTGATCGCAGATTTTAAAAATGCCCTTGGCGCCATCTATGCAACAAAGGAAAACGCACATGCGTAACAGCATCCCCACCGCCGCCCTTAGTGAATTTGTGAACGAAGTTGCGAACGCGCCCGAAGAGGCGCTGATGGACTATGGTATCGAAATCAACTGGGAAAGCGGCACCCGCTCGCGCACCGACACCAAGCCGATGAAGGTCGGGCCGCATCAGGTCAGCCGTTCGTTCAGCTGGAAGGCCGATGAGCCACGCCAGTTGATGGGCAACAACCACGGGCCGAACCCGCAGGAATTGCTGCTGTCGGGGCTCGGGTCATGCATGATGGTCAGCTTTATCGCCGGGGCCACCGCCGAGGGCATACAGCTTGAATCGGTAAAGATCGACTTCGACGCAACGCTCGACTTGCGCGGGTTCATGGGGCTGGGCACCAATTCGACCGTCGGGTTTCCCGAAATCCGCTACAAAATACACGTCACCGGTAACGCCACGCCGGACCAGTTTGCCGAACTGCACCGCAAATCCGTCGCGCACAGCCCAAATGCCCAAACCATCCTGAACCCGGTTGGCCTGAGCGGCGAAATCATCAGCACCCAAAGCCAAGGCTAGCACACGCTGCCATCCCGTCACGCCTTGCCCTCACAACCAGAAAGCCATCCCCATGTCCCAGATTGATCAAAGCCACCTCAAGACCATCGAACAGCGGCTGCTTTGGCTGTCGCATTGGATGATCCACAATGCCAACCACATCCGCCCCAAGGCGGACGGGATCAAGGTGGGTGGGCATCAGGCGTCTTCGGCCTCGATGGTGTCGATCATGACGGCACTCTATTATAGCGCGCTGCGCCCAGAGGACCGGGTGGCGGTGAAGCCCCATGCCTCGCCAATTTTCCACGCGATCCAGTACCTTATGGGCAATCAAACCCGTGACAAAATGGAAAACTTCCGTGGCTATCACGGCGTTCAAAGCTATCCCAGCCGGACCAAGGACATCGACGATGTGGATTTCTCTACTGGGTCGGTCGGGCTTGGGGTGGCGATCACGTCTTTTGCGTCAATCGTGCAGGATTACATTTCTGCTAAAAGCTGGGGCAATGATGTACCTTTGGGCCGTATGGTTGCCCTTGTCGGGGATGCCGAATTGGATGAGGGCAACATTTATGAAGCCCTGCAAGAAGGTTGGAAGAACGACCTGCGCAACACTTGGTGGATCATCGACTATAATCGCCAGTCGCTGGACGGTGTGGTGCGCGAAGGTCTGTTCAAACGCATCGAACAGATTTTTGATGCTTTCGGCTGGGACGTTGTCAAAGTCAAATACGGCGCGTTGCAGCGCAAGGCCTTCAAAGAGCCGGGCGGTGACAAGCTGCGCGATTGGATCGACAACTGCCCCAACCAGCTTTACTCGGCGCTGACCTTTATGGGCGGTGCGGTCTGGCGCAAACGCCTGATGGAAGCCTTGGGTGACCAAGGCGATGTGACCGCGTTGATCGACGCCCGTTCTGACGATGAATTAGCCGAGTTGATGGAGAACCTTGGCGGCAACTGTGTGCAGACCATGGCCGAAACCTTTGACGCCATCGACCATGACCGCCCGGTCTGCTTCCTTGCCTATACCATCAAGGGCTGGGGCACCCCGATTGCGGGTCACAAGGACAACCATGGCGGGCTGATGAACAAGACCCAGATGGCCCAGTGGCAGCGCCACATGGGGGTGGCCGAAGGTGAGGAATGGGAGAAATTCGCAACTGTCGCTGATCCGGCCGCATTGCAGGCCTTCCTTGATCAGACCGCATTCTTTTCAAAGGGCCGCCGCCGGTATTCCGACGATGTTATTGACGTCCCGGCGATTGAGCTGGCCACAGACCGCGAGATTTCAACACAAATGGCCTTTGGCAAGGTGTTGGATGATCTGTCCAAGGGCGATAGTGATCTGGCGGCGCGGATCGTCACCATGTCCCCTGACGTTACGGGCACCACCAACCTTGGCCCGTGGGTGAACCGGCGCAAGCTGTTTGCCCGCGAAGAACAGGCCGACACCTTTATCAACGAAAAGATCCCGTCGACAGCGAAATGGGAGTTCACCCCCGAAGGCCAGCATATCGAACTGGGCATTGCCGAGATGAACCTGTTCTTGCTGCTGGGCGCTGCCGGTCTATCCCATTCGTTGTGGGGCAAGCGGATTATTCCGATTGGCACGGTTTACGATCCGTTCGTTGCCCGTGGTCTGGATGCGCTGAACTATGCCTGCTATCAGGATGCGCGGTTCATGATCGTAGGCACGCCATCTGGAATAACATTGGCCCCCGAAGGCGGGGCGCATCAATCCATCGGCTCGCCCCTGATCGGGATGAGCCAGGACGGGCTGGCCAGCTTTGAACCCGCCTTTGCCGATGAGTTGGCCGTGATCATGAAATGGGCCTTTGAATATCTGCAAAAAGATGGCGAAGGCGACCCGGATGAACGCACATGGCTGCGCGATGAAACCGGCGGATCGGTTTATCTGCGCCTGACGACCAACCCGATCGAACAGCCCGGCAAACGCGTTGACGAAAATTTCCGCCAAGGCGCAATTGACGGTGCCTATTGGCTGCGCGAACCGGGGCCGAACTGTGAAATTGTAATTGCCTATCAAGGGTCTGTGGCCCCCGAGGCGATCAAGGCCGCAGGCATGATTTCCGAAGGGCGGCGCGATGTCGGCGTTCTTGCTGTGACCTCTGCCGACCGGCTGAACGCGGGCTGGACCGCTGCACAACGTGCCCGTTCACGGGGCAATGCAGCGGCAGAAAGCCACATCGAGACATTGCTGGGCGCATTGTCGCGCGACTGCAAGCTGGTTACAGTGATCGACGGCCATCCGGCAACCCTGTCTTGGCTTGGGTCGGTTAAAGGTCATCAAGCAGTGCCTTTGGGCGTTGAACATTTTGGCCAGACAGGCACCATTGCAAATCTTTACCGTCACTATGGGATTGATGCCCAGTCGATCGTCGAAAAGGTGCAGGGGCTGACACCAGGTCGCCAGATGCTGCACCGGGTGATAGGCTAAACGCCATTGCTGCATGATATGGCATTGCCAGGTTGTTAGACATGGATAGCAATAGCTGCTGTGTGCGACAGTCAGGCGGCCATGTCGGGAACGTAGTCGTTCCAAAGGTGGAAAGCATCTGATCTGAAATGGCGGCAGCTATAGTGTTTTCGATTGGCGGTCGGAGTTGCCGGGTTTTACCAATTTGCCGTTGTTGAACGCCAAACGCGTTCTTCAGGGTCCCAGATGCTGGCGACAGTACAGGGCGTCGGGTTGATGCCACCACAATCGGAACCGTGTACATCCGCAAGAAGCACGCGGTGCGGTCCAAATGTAACAACCTCCCAACCTTGATTGAGCAATGAATTCAGGTTTTCACCGATCAAAAAGTGCGACATGCAACCACCGGTCCCGCAATAGAGGGAGGCCGCATTCGAGCACGAGAACCCCGAATCGTTCAATATCCAGTCGCTTTGCAAGTCACCATCAAGGTCGGCCCGTTGCACGCTGCCCCAGTCCAGCGCAAATTCACCATTGTCGAATTCGGCGCAGGTTTGTGCCGCTTCATTGACGATCTTTTGCAGTGGCGCAGGGAGGTCCGATACGTCTGCTGACCAAGCCTGTACCGGAAGCACAAGCGCTATCAGCAAGACTGGCCTGGCCTGTAAAACACGCCAGTTGCGCAGATAAGAATAAGAGTTTGAAACCTTTTGGAATAATCGCATCTTTCGTACCTTTGTGCGTTGAAGCCGGTGATGCACCATACAAAGGTCTTGAAGAGGCCACCAGATCTCTTCAAGACCAATGAAGGTTAATCCTTCGATTCCAAAAACCACCGTCTTCGAATGGCTTAACTTATTCCGGAAACCAGGACTTTAGGCACCGCCCGAATGAACCGCCCCTTGTTTGCCGGAGAGCGTTTGTTTCGAATGTTAGGCTGCTTTTTCATTTGGGTTCAAGGTTGCATAGAACATCTCCTCTGCTTCATGCGGCGTGACATATCCGATGGCACTGTGCAGGCGCTTGGTGTTGTACCAATCGACCCATTTCAGCGTTTCCCATTCAAGCTGGCCCATTGATTTCCATGGGCCGAGCAACTTTGTAACCTCAGTTTTGAACAGGCCAATGATGCTTTCAGCGAGGGCATTATCGTAGGAATCTCCCACGGTTCCGACAGATGGATCGATCCCAGCGTCCGCCAATCGCTCAGTGTATTTAATGGACAAATATTGAGATCCGCGGTCGGAATGATGTATCAACCCGCCGCCTTTTTCAGGGCTGCGCTGACAGATCGCCTGGTTCAAGGCATCGAGCACAAAGGCTGTTGTCATCGATGTTGAGACCCGCCAGCCGACGATCCTTCGAGAGAAGACGTCGACAACAAATGCGACGTAAACCATGCCCTGCCATGTGGAAACATAAGTGAAGTCACTGACCCAGAGCTGGTTTGGGGATTGTGCTTTGAATTCGCGGTTCACTTTATCGTCCGGACACGGCTGAGAGGCATCGGGGTTCGTCGTGATGACTGGCTTGCCGCGAACAACGCCCTGTAATCCCATAACTTTCATCAAGCGTTCGACAGTGCATCGGGCGATGTCCTTGCTCTCACGGCGCAGTTGGTGCCAGACCTTTCTGGCGCCATAGCGGCCACGACTTTCATCGTGAACGCGCCGGATTTCCACGCTGTCCGTTACGTCTTGGCGCGCCCTGTTTGAGGCGAGCCGGGGATCTCGTCTGATCGCCGAATTTGCATAGTAGGACGATGGTGCGACCCGCAAAATCTTGCAGATCGACCCGACACCAAAGTCCGTGCGGTAATCTTCAATGAATGAAATCATTTCCTGAACGGGCGGTCGAGTTCCGCCTGAGCAAAATACGCAGAAGCCTTCTTCAGAATCTCATTTGCTTGGCGCAGTTCCCGAACCTCACGCTCAAGCTCTTTGATCCGGGCCTTCTCCTCACAGGTGGGACCGTTGCGGGCACCAGCATCGCGTTCAGACTGACGGCACCATCCCCGCAGGCTATCAGGAGCACAGCCCAGCTTGGGTGCAATTGCCTGATAAGCAGCATTGTCACTGCGATATTCCGAGCGTTGTTCATTGAAAAGCCGAACGCCGCGCGCGCGGAACTCAGCCGTATAAGACGGGATATGTTTGCGTTGTGTCATAAGGGTTATCCTTGGAGAGTTTTACTCTCCGGTAAACCCGGGGCGGTTCACGGTGGCTTTGGAGATCAGTTCAACACTAGACGTGCGCTTTATTCTGCGGACAAAAACCCTTGCCTTTTGGAACGGTCTTCTAGGCCCGTTCTGAGGGCTTTGTTGTCATTCAAAATTGGGTATACAGGGGCCATCACCAACTTTTAGCTATATCTCAATTGCGGCTCCTAATGAGCGCAATCAAGCGTTATAGGAGCAACATATAAACCGTGCGGGCCACGTGAAACGCACCCCAAATTAGAACCAACCCAATTATGATCCCTGCAAACCCAATTAGGGTTTCAATGGGGCTCAGCGTCGAGCGCTTGAAGTTCATTTTTTCCTCCACTTTATACTGAACCGAAAAAAAACTGCATCGCGTCAAAATCAGCGCCAACGTGGTGCGCGCCAACCGTTTGCGACAGCTTCCGCTTCGCTACAAAACCAACGCTCTCCTTTGGCTTCATTGATGCTCGTCTTCTTGTACCATGGTGACCAAGGCGCATGATATATCATTCCGTTTTTAGAAATATTTCCCTTAATGGGGCAGCCATCAGGAGCTTCTTGTTCAGCTACCGCCCATCTCGCGGCTCGGTACTCCCACGGTGGAATTGCCGTTGTAGCCCAGATTCCCAGCTTTTGCCGTCGCGCCTCAGCTTCATCAGGGGTGTATTCTTCTGAATACTTCACAAAAGCCCATGCAAGTCCGTTGCGCACCATTTCCCGGCCGAGGTCCACTTCACCAACGAAACAAGTCGCAATTTCGCGGCCCATCCCATCATCGCCAAGAACGTTGCATGTGACATTTGTGCTTCCAATCAGTCTAGCCAGTTCTTCAGTCGCGGCTTTTCCACATGCCCATTTCCCGCATTTCTGGCCATACTCGGGAGCATCAATTGCGTTGATCCGCATTCTAATACCATCAACGTCGATGGTGTCTCCATCCACGACAGATGTTTCAGAAGCGGCCAAGGATGCACACATCACTGCCGCAGAGAAAACCGACGAAAATTTTTTCAACACGCTTTGATCCAACATTATGTGAAGGCGAGGTTGCGCTGCCCCAACTGTTATAGCAAGATCAAGTCGCACTACATGCCCAGTTGAGTGGCCGTAATGCACCAAGGGGCGGGAGAGAGTTTCCTCACGCCCTTACCTTAGGTCAGATTAAGTTTTGGTTACAGTAAGTTGATAAGTTTATTGGCTGATGCTGCTATGTAACATCGCGAAACCAGCTTTTCACCTTAGGGTTAATAAGTGGTGAACCTTATAAATTTTCTGACACTCAATGGAGTATTGGAAACGAGCATTACCTACCCTGGCCGTATACGCAAAGCTGCAGTTTGCATTTTTCGCAGCATCACAATGTGGCAACGGATACCCCATCGGGTTCTTCCACATCGACATAGCTGAGGTTCAGACAGCTGAAGGCAAGCTCTATCTATTTGTCGGCATTGACCGCACCAGCAAGTTCGCTGTGACCCAACTCGTCGAAAAAGCTGACAGGCGCACTGCTTGGGAGTTCCTGCAGCACATGCTCGAAGCCGTGCCCTACCAAGTCCATACCATTCTCACGGACAACGGCATCCAGTTCGCCGAGCAAACACCCGCTGACGGCGCGTTGGTTGACGTCAGCGGGTAATCGCCCCCTTTTTAACGGGGTGCATCTGTAGAACTTACGCGGCCATTTTCAGTTTCATAGCGGGTGTGATGCCGCCGATGCCCATGTTCGGGCGGTCGTTGTTATATGTCCAGAGCCATTGTGTGGCCTGATCCTGAGCCTCCTCGATGCTTTCGATGATGTATTGATCCAGCCATTCATGCCGAACCGTCCGGTTGTAGCGCTCGACATAGGCGTTCTGCTGGGGCTGTCCGGGTTGGATGTGCTGGATCGTAACACTATGTTTCTCAGCCCATTTTCTCAGTGTTTCGCTGATATATTCCGGCCCATTGTCGACCCTGATCGTGCCCGGTTTTCCGCGCCATTCGATAATGCGATCAAGGCTGCGGATGACCCGTTCGGCAGGGAGCGAGAAATCAACCTCGATCCCCAGCCCTTCGCGGTTGAAGTCGTCCAACACATTCAAAAGCCGAAAAGCCCTGCCGTCGCCGAGGCGATCCGCCATGAAGTCCATGGACCAGGTCACATTCGGTCTGTTCGGGACCGCCAGAACGTCAGGCTTCTCCCGTTTCAGCCGCTTGCGCGGCTTGATGCGCAGGTTCAGTTCCAGCTCACAGTAGATCCGGTAGACCCGCTTGTGGTTCCACGGATGCCCCTTCACGTTGCGCAAATGCAGGAAACACAGGCCAAATCCCCAAGTCTTGCGCGCATCCGTCAGCCCTGTCAGCAGATCGGCGATCACCTCGTTCTCGTCTTTCAGCTTCGGGCTGTAACGATAGCAGGTCTCGCTGACCTCGAAGGCCCGGCACGCCAGCGCGATGCTGACGCCCCGTCGCTCTACCGCCGTTTCGGCCATCTCGCGGCGCTGAGATGGCCCCGTTACTTTTTTCCGAGGGCTTCCTTCAATAAGTCCGCCTGCATGCTCAGATCTGCATACATCCGCTTCAGCCTGCGGTTCTCTTCCTCCATGGCTTTCATCTGGCTGACCATGGATGCATCCATGCCACCATACTTCGCACGCCATTTGTAAAACGACGCATTGCTCATGCCATGTTCACGGCAAAGCTCGGCCACCGGCACACCACCTTCGGCTTGGCGCAGGATCGCAAGGATCTGGGGTTCGCTATATCTGGTCATTTTCATTCAAAATCTCCTCGTTCATCTTGCCGAGAAAATTCTACTTCCGCAGCCCCTTACTTTCGGGGGGGATTACCAGCGCGTACGGCCGACGGGATCGGCGATTCTATTCCATGGAAGCGTTTCCAAACGCGGTCAAGAAACCGATAACTCCGCTAAACGTAAGAGCCGCGACAAAGCAACGGCAGGGTGCTCGTCGGGCAAAGGACTGGTTGTTATCATGGCGAGATTCTGCCTTCGCGCAGTGTGACCTGCCCCTTGGTGAATCGAAACATGACGTCCTTGGATGCATCACCAATCTGGGGCAGGGGGCTTGCTGATCGCTTCCAGTTTTGCGCGCTGTTCGGCATCCCAATCATCGCGCAATCCGGCAACATAGGCGGCCTCTTGAGCCAGTTTCTGCCGCTCGGCCTTCACAAGGGTCTGCACGGCTTCTGAGATCACCTTCGCAATCCGACTGATCAGAGACCAGGCTGGCCTGATCTTCTTGAGAAGACCGTCCCTTGCTTCCTTGTCCTTTGGCGCGGCGGGCCCCCATTTGAGTGGCTTGTCCTGTCCGGGCATATCATTCCGGAGGATCATACCATCTGCTATTAGCTTGATACCGTCCTCCACGGCGATGATCATGCTTTCCACTTCTACCTTCTTGGCCTCGGTGTCTTTGAGGGCCAGTTGAACGTCCTCCAACGCTTCTTCCCCGGCAACCTTCCTGCGGTTGATTACCTCCAATGCCTCTTTCGCTGTCTGTACCGCCGCCTGTTCTGCGAGGACTTCGTCTTGAACTGTTTTCAGATCTCGTGCTGCCTCCTGAAGCCCCGCACTGACTCTGCCTTTTTCAAGGTTAATTGCCGTGACCTCTCCACTTGCCTGTTCATTTGCCAATTCGAGCTTTGACCTCTCCTCCTGTGCCGCTTTCAAGGCTTCTGTTTCGGCGGCTTTTTGAACAAGCGTCCGATCAAACCAGCCCTGTGCTTTGTCCTGTGCTGCAGACAGCTTGTTTACATATTCGATGAGCATCGCGGCGGCGGCCGCCTGTTCTTCCTCGGCAGCGCGGGCTGCGATGGCCTTTTGCGCCGCCAGTGCTTTCACCGTCTCCAGCTGCTGTGTTTCTGCCGCGTTCTCACGTTCCATTGCTGCCTTTCGCGCATGGGCTTCTTTAATCGCGCGTTTGCGCGATTTGCGGACCGTCGCCTTGGCGAGGGTCCGCCCGTCCTCAATAATAGTCTCTGCTGTCTGTTTTGAGGCCGCCAGCACTTGCTTGGCGTCAGATAGTGCCGCCTGTGCTTCAACTGAGGTCGCCTCCGCTGCTGACACGATTTTCCCAGCTTCCATGTGTGCCTGTTCGACCTGTTCACCACGCCATTGCGAAGGTGACACATGGCGCCGCTTTTCCGGCATTGGCTCATTTGCGGCTTTCGCGTCCCGCCGCGCCGCGGCACGGCGTTCGCCCCGCGTGATCCCAAGATCGGTGAACGCCTCTCCCGCCAGGTTTTGAGCATGCTCGTAGCTGGCGATGAGAGGATTCATCGAGGCCTGCAGCAGGTACTGAAGCCCGCGGTTGAGCGTAAACCGCTCTCTCCAAACCGCGACAACGAAGTGGATGTGATAGGCTTCCTCATCCGCATGACCGCTGGCATAGCGGAGTTCGCCGTTCGGGAAATGCTGTTCCAAAAACGACAGTGCGGCGTCACGGAACTGATCTACTTTTTCGGGATCCCAACCCGCGTGACCCGTGCCGCCGAACCAGCTCTTGTTGACCGTGATGATGCCTTCGCGCAGCGGGCCGTTGGCGCAGCGCTGCCACGGATCGAGCAAGCCTTCCAATTGCCTTTGGGACGCTTCTTTCTTGCGTGACTTTGCCTGCAGCGCCTCGATATGCACGCGCAGGTTAGAATGTTTGGCCTGCTTGATTTCAGCAAGCAGGGTCTTCTTCCAATCCGCTTCGCCGAAGAGGGGCTCGTTCAAACTCGTGGCATCAAGATCGACATGGGACAGATCACCGCCCTTGCGCTTATCATGCATCACGAACCGGCCCAGATTGCCGGGATGCAGTCCCTGAAACCGCAACACGATGGGTATTGTCCGGATGGCTGCAATCTGGGGGTTGTCAAATTCTGGCTGGATGGACATGATGGACCTCGGATATCTGTGCATCTCCAGTGTCACCGATGATCGCGAAAATCCCCGCGGCTAATTTCACAATATTTTTGAAGAATTGCTGGCCACCTACTCACTAGTCTTGTTGCAATTTCGGGCACCCCGAAATGACAACAAGACCGCTCGCTCGGGGGATACCCCCGAGACCCCTTCTCAAAATCCTTCAATGGGGCACCCCCATCTCACGATCCCTGCGACCAGCAGCCTGCTGGACCCTCAACGGCTTTGAATTTGTTTTTCGATTATCTTTTCTGAAATGAGGCTGACTGGGCATGCCTTGACCATCATATGGTGCAAAATCGCGCCCCGCGCTCGGCCTGACGGGGCTCCTTCATCGGGTCCATCAGGCCGGATCCGAGACAAGTCCACTGGCCAAATCCCCATAGCAACAAACGCCCCATCAAGCGCAAACCCGCGATTTCCCGCTTGAGCGCTTCTCCGACGCCAGGCAACGATCCGCGTCACACAAATGTTGCGCGTGGCGTCCGAGAAACCTACACCAATGCGGACTTTGACCGGCCATCCCATGCTGCGCTGCAGCTTCCCAGAAGCAAACATTAACTGGTCTTCTAATTTTTCCATCCACAAGCGGCTCTCTATGCGCAGTTGCACGACCCGCACACTGCATGTTAACTGGGACATAGCCATTCTTGGGTATGCTGCTCAGGTGTCGGTTAGGGCTGGCTCGGTGATTGCACACCTTGCCAGCCTGAACAGGGACGGCCCTTTGCCCAAACTTACCATTTTTCTGAACCGCAGCTAAAGTCCTCTTGGACGCGCCGAAGCGAAGCCTGCGCGACGAGGATTGTATTCATGTTAGATTGAACTGACGATTTCGCCAAGCGCATCTGCTCGACCTCATATTTCTCCAACGCTGCATCCACGTTCCATTTCTCGATTTCCTTGGCGACGAGTTTACCCTTTTCCTTGAAGTGTTCGGAAATGCGGCGTTTGACCGCGCCAACGGTCAGACATTCCCGTGCAGGTGGGCCGTTCAGGGCCACGTCTGGCGTCAGTGCAGGTCCGTAGATATCGATCAGCGCGTTACGTTCGACGGTTTGCAATCCGTTCAAGACCATAGGCCCGAGCAATAGGGATTCCGACAAACAGCCGTTGGCGGTTACAACTTCATGGCGGTCGCAGGCGAAATGAATCCATGTTATTTTGGCCTTGCTTTGCATGTGGCGGATGCCCTGCACACTTGTCAGAGATTTCGCGGGCGCAAACGCCTCGGTGGCAAAGACCTGATGCAGTTGTCCGACCCCGCCGACAAGGATGCGGTGTTGCGGAGATACGATCAAGTCATGGGACGGAAGACCGTACCCGATTGTTGATCGATCGTTGCATGGTCATCGTACACCTCGCATCCTGAGCCGTTCCGGCGTGACCAAACCCCGCCCCAACATGGTATCGCGCGTCGTGTTGCTGATTGTGCTGACCGGCAGATAATTAACAGGGGCCGATTTATCGGATGATAAAAGGGTTCTGAGGTGTGGTTTCGTGGGCAATCCAGACGGATTTGACCTGAAGAAACTCTTTGATTGCATCTTTCCCGCTTTCGCGACCTTCGCCTGAACGCTTGTAGCCGCCAAAGGGCGAGGTGAAGCTCACTGCGCGGTAGGTATTCACCCAGACGGTTCCTGCACGCAGCCGCTCAGACATGCGCAGGGCACAACCGATATCACTGGTCCAGACGCCGGCTGCGAGGCCAAAGTCGATGTCATTGCCAATTTCTATGGCTTCAGCTTCATCCTCGAATGGAATAACTGATAGAATAGGCCCGAACACTTCTTCTTGGGCTATGCGCATGTCATTGGTTACGCCAGTAAAAATCGTAGGTTCAATGAACTGACCGCCTTGGGCACCTTTGCCTGTATAGGGCTTGCCGCCCAACACGCAGGTCGCCCCCTCGTCTTTGGCTATGTCGATATAGTCGAGTACTTTTTGGAATTGCGGCCGCGTCGTTATTGGCCCCACATTGGTTTCGGTCGACATCGGATCACCAATTTTAGCAGCTCCTGCGACTTCGACCAATCTCGCGACGAACTTGTCGTGAATTGATCGTTGGACCAGTAGGCGCGAACCGGCGATGCAGGTTTGGCCGCTCGCAGCGAAGATGCCGGAGATCGCGCCCATGATGGCGGCCTCAAAATTCGCATTCGCGAACACGATATTGGGGGATTTGCCACCCAATTCCAGAGTAACCGGCATGATTTTGCGCGCTGCCGCTTCATAGATTTTCTGGCCTGCGATGTCGGAGCCTGTAAACGCTACCTTTTCCACATCGCGATGTGCGACCAGCGGCGCACCGGCTTCTAACCCGAAGCCGGTCACTACATTGACGACACCGGGAGGGAATCCCGCCTCTGCAAACAGTGACATGAATTCAAGGGTCGAGACGGACGTGAATTCTGACGGTTTGATCACCGTAGTATTGCCTGCCGCCAGTGCTGCGGCCAGCTTCCATGCCAAGAGCAGCAGGGGGGAGTTCCACGGTGTAATCAGCGCCACGACCCCAAGGGGTTCATACCGGGTAAAATTAAGGATATTGGGTTTATCGGTCGGGATCACCGCGCCTTCGATCTTGTCGGCTAAACCGCCGTAATAGCGATACCATTCCGCCATATATTTGGTCTGGGCACCCATCTCGGCGATCAGCTTACCATTATCGCATACTTCCAGCCCGCCTAGACGGGCGGCATCCCGTTCGATCAACTCGGCCAGACGGACCAGAAGCTTGCCCCGCTCAGTGGGCTTCATTGTGCCCCAAACTCCCTCGAAGGCGGCCTTTGCTGCGGCAACAGCGCGGTCTACATCCGCTGCATTCCCTTGTGCGATTTTTGCCCAAGCTTCGCCGGTATAGGGGTTTTGGGTGTCAAACCATATACCTGTGTCCGGATCGCTCCAGCTGCCATTTATGTAAAGTCCATAACGTTTCACCTGAGGCTCCTTTGTGAGGTTGGCGCGTGTCACGCGCAAATCGTCTCGCTGTGCTGATTTAGCGCGGGCACAGTTGTGGCGCGTTTACTGTCCGTCCGGATCAACTCGTTCTGCGGCGCTGTCGGCACAGATTGTTTTAGTATCGCCAATTAGAGCTTTTCGATCAGTTCCGGCACGGCCTCAAAAAGATCCGCAACTAGGCCGAAATCGGCAACTTGAAAGATCGGCGCCTCTTCGTCCTTGTTGATCGCAACGATGATCTTGCTGTCTTTCATGCCGGCAAGATGCTGGATTGCACCGGAAATACCGACCGCGACATAGAGCGCGGGGGCAACAACCTTGCCGGTCTGGCCGACTTGCCAGTCGTTCGAGGCATAGCCGGAATCGACGGCGGCACGCGAGGCACCGACGGCGGCGCCGAGCTTGTTCGCGAGCCTGTCTATCAGTGCGAAATCCTCTTTGGAGCCGACACCGCGACCACCCGAGACGACCACACCGGCCGAGGTCAGCTCGGGGCGATCGCTTGCGGCGACCTTGTCTTCGACCCAAGAGCTGAGGCCCGGAGTTTCGGGGACATTGATAGTTTGGAGCGAAGCCGCGCCACCGTCACTGGCCGCCTCGAAGGTCGAGGTGCGGAATGTAATGACCTTTTTCGCATCCTTTGATCTGACGGTTTGCACGGCATTTCCGGCATAGATTGGCCGCTCGAATGTATCGCCGTCAATCACGCGAGAAGCGTCTGAGATGATCATCACGTCAAGCAGCGCCGCGACGCGGGGCATTACATTTTTCGCATCGGTCGTGGCGGGGGCGACGATGTGCTCATAGTCACCGGCGAGGCTGACGATCAGCGCGGCGGTGGATTCGGCCAGACGGTGACCGAGCGAGGCGTCCTCTGCGACCAGCACCCTGGACACACCGTCGATCGTAGCGGCACTTTCGCCCGCGGCGGCAGCATGGGTACCACAGCACAGCGCGGTCACGTCACCTAGTTGCCTGGCAGCAGTCACAGCTTTTGCTGTTGCATCCATTGCCAGTTTTCCATCAGTCACTTCTGATAGGAGAAGAACGGCCATTACACGCACCCCGCATCTTTGAGTTTCGTTACCAGTTCATCAACCGAGCCGACCTTGATGCCTGCAGCACGGGCTTCAGGCTCGACTGTCTTTACGATTTCCAGGCGGCTTGAGATTTCCACGCCGTAGTCGCCCGGTGTCTTTTCATCTAGCGGCTTTTTCTTGGCCTTCATGATGTTGGGCAAGGAGGCATAGCGTGGCTCGTTAAGCCGGAGGTCGACAGTCACGACGCTGGGCATCTTGACTTCGATGGTTTGCAGTCCGCCGTCGACCTCGCGGGTGACCTTGGCCTTGTCGCCTTCGATCTCGATTTTTGAGGCGAAAGTCGCTTGCGACCAGCCGAGCAGTGCCGAGAGCATCTGGCCGGTTGCGTTCATGTCATTGTCTATCGCTTGCTTGCCGCATAGCACCAGACCCGGCTGTTGTTCATCAACGATCCCCTTGAGGATCTTGGCAACGGTCAGTGGTTCAATATCGTGATGTACGTCATCGGTGGCTACAACTAGGATCGCCCGGTCCGCGCCCATTGCCAGGGCTGTCCGCAGGGTTTCTTGCGCCTGTTTGACGCCGATCGAAACCACCACGACTTCATCGGCCTGACCGGTTTCTTTTAAGCGGATAGCGTGTTCGACGGAGATTTCGTCGAACGGGTTCATCGACATCTTCACATTGGTGAGGTCTACCCCCGATCCGTCCGCTTTCACGCGCACTTTCACGTTGTAGTCGATCACACGTTTGACAGGTACCAGTACCTTCATTTTGCGGTCTCCGTTTTGAGGCAGGACACACCTGCTGCACCTGTCTCAGGTGTGTGCCGGTCCGGGCTTCCAATGGATGTTTTTGCGCGGCTACATGAGAATTTCCGTGCATCATTTGATACCATCGGGCCTCAGGCCGTTGTGAGATGGGCGGTTTTACGAATGTCCGGGCATCCGCCGGATGCACCGTAAATCCGCCCGATCTGATGATGTTGTGCTAAGGCTGCTGTTATACGTCTGCCGGGTTCGCAACAGTGCGGCCCAAATCCTCAAGATCGCTGTAGCGATCCCCGATCCGGTGATGCGGGCGTCCACCGGTCGAGGCGCCGAGGGCGACCACGAGCTCATCTGCCGCCGGTGCGTCGTAGATCGAGAACTGCGACGTCAAATAATGCGACCGGCGACCGGAGTCATGTTTGTCCATTAGCGGGATCTGGATCTGGATGTTGGCCGGGCCGCGTGTGTTGGTAAAGCCAAGATAGGTTTTTGCACCGACCGCTTCGCGGTAGAAATTTCCAAACTTCAACGTGTGGATCAAGGCCGATGCATGTTCCAGTTCGCAATCGGTGCCAGCCACACAAGCTTTACCATAAGCTTCAATCGCATCGCCGGACCCGACCAGCGCGATCAAGCGATCGGTCAGGACCTTTCCCAGAACCGGCCCCATGCGGCTGATTTCCGGGCCTAGATCCTCGACATAGCCTTTGCCATGCCACGGGTTGCGGACGACGGCGGCAACGCCAATGACGCGCAGCACCGGATCGGCGGCCTTTTCACCATCGCGGTAGATATCTTCGTCAAAGGTCACAATTTTTCTGAGTTCGGGAAGCATAGTCGTCTCCTTTTGAAGTGGTATTATCGTGTTTGCGGGGTGACCGGGGCCAGTTGATGAACGGTGCCGGTGTCTTGATTGCCCTGGTAAATGCCAAAGCTGCCGTGCTCGTATTCCTTGGCATAGCGCTGCAACATTCTTCTCTCCGACGCGTTACTGATCCGGTCAAAAGGGAGGGCATTGATGGGGGCAAACTCGGCAGAGGCGGACGCGTTACCTTGCATGGTGCCATGATAAAAGATGCCGGTTGCGCCTGCAGCGGTGTCTTCATAAACGGCGTAAAGTGTTTGAGGCCCGGGTTGCAGCCCCTGATCCGTCAGATAGGCCAGCAATCCTTCGTGGCTATGGGTGCCATCGGGCGCACAGGGCAAAGCGAACGTGCCATCGGCGGCTTTGAGCAGCATGATTTCCTGATCACGGCGCAGAACTGCACCGATCCGTACATTGCTGGCGCGCGCTGCGGCCTTAACAAGCGGGTCTTCGGCCCCAACCCGGAAATAAGACCCGCCGTGATAGCCCAAAGGCGCGCCGACATTGGTGGCGTAATCCTCGACCCGCCCAATCAGGATGATGTGATCCCCTGCATCCACTGACTTTTCCTGTGAACAGACAAGGCTGGCGAGTGATCCGCTGATGACGGGCATATCGGCATGGCCCGCGTACCAGTCGGCGTTTTCAAACTTGTCAGGCTGCCGAGAGGCGAAAAGACCGGAGACATTCTTTTGATCTTCACTCAGGATGTTTACGGCGAAATGATCTGCGGCCATAAACGTTTCGCAGCTATACGCATTCTTGGCGATGCAGATCAGCAGCATTGGCGGATCAAGCGATACCGAAGTGAAGGAATTGGCGGTGAACCCGCGCGGCGTGCCGTCGGGTTGACGGGTGGTCACGACAGTGACCCCTGTGGGGAATGCGCCGAACGCATTTCGCAGAGACCGCTTTTCCTCGTCCGACATTGGAACGGGGGCTGGTTCGGCAAGATAGGTTTGCGTGTCCGCGCCGAGTGCCGAAGGCGTGCGGGCCGCCGGCAATGGTGCGCCGGTGAAGCGTAGCGGATTGGCGGCGACGGTCCAGGGTTTGGCGGCAGGATTGGGGTGCGGCACCTGCGTCAGCATCCGGCGCGCCGCTACATGCGGATCGGCGACGATATCGGCAATGGTGTTGAGTGGGCCAAAGGGTACGACACCGCCCAGTAGGGTTGCCAGCTGCGCCTTGCTGTGCCGAGCCGTCCAGCTTGCGACCAGATCGTTGATGCCGCGCCGATGCGCGGTGCGGTCGGCGCGGGTGGCATAGCGTGGGTCATCGGCCAGATCGGGCGTGCCCATCGCTCGCGTCAGGGCACGCCAGAACGTGTCATCGACAATTCCGATGGCGACCTGACCATCCCGCGCCGGGTACAAGGCAAAGGGTGCAAGGAACGGGTGCTCATTGCCCTCTGGCCCGGCCACTGTGCCTTGGATATCATGAAAATAGACCGCGCGTTCGCACAGACTTAGGATGGCATCATACATCCCCACATCAACGAATTGTGACTTACCGGTTGCTTCGGCCTGGCGCAGGGCGGCCATGATCCCAAAGCTCATCATCATCCCGGCGAAGACATCGCCGACGCCCGGACCGATCTTGGTTGGCGTGTCTGCATCTGGCCCGGTTTGGGACAAAATGCCACCCATCGCCTGCGCCACGATGTCATAAGAGGGCCAGTCGGCATAGGGGCTGGCGCCCGATCGCGGATCGCCAAAACCGCGGATCGCCGCATAGACCAGCCCGGGTCGGACCTCCGCCAGGGTTTCATAACCAAGCCCGAGGCGCTCCATCACGCCGGGGCGGAAGTTTTCGACCAGAATATCAGCGTTAGCGACAAGCTGTTTAAGCGCTGCTTTGCCTTTGTCGGACTTGAGATCCAGCACGACGCTTTTCTTGGAACGGTTGAGGCTGACGAAATACCCTGCCCATTCATGGTCAGGATCATCATCGCGGTAAGGGCCATTGTTGCGGCTGGTATCGCCCCCCGCCTCCTCGATCTTAATGACTTCTGCCCCGTGATCGGCCAGCATCATCGTGCAATAGGGACCGGACAGCATTCGCGATAGATCAAGCACCCGAATGCCATGTAAAATACCGTTTGGAGCAGATTGAGTGGTCATGCAGCGTTTCCCCGCGAAATCATTGTGTTCAGGAATGCGACAAGCGGTGTGTTCACCGCATCGGGCTTTTCGGCGAGCGCCATGTGGCGCAAGCCCCGCAGGATATGTATTTCGGCGCCGGGGATTTCGGCAGCGATGGCTTGGGACATCTCGGGGCCGTTGCCGTAATCTTCGTCGCCGGTCATCACCATCGCAGGACAGCTGATGGGTGGCTGTGTCGCGGTGATTTCGTCGATCCCATCCACCAGCACGCGGTAAACCGTGTGATAGATCGCGCGGTCATTGGCCAGCACCCAGCTGCGCACTAGAGCCATCGTTTCGGGGTGCGCCTGCCGGAATGTTTGCGTAAACCAACGCTCCAACGCGGCCTCTATGGTGGCGGCAGGGCCGTCAAGGCGGGCCTGAACGACGCGTGCTACGATCGCCTGCTGTGCCTCAGGCGTCCGCCGGTGGGGAGAATGCAGGATGGCGATAGCGGTGGTTCGGTCAAGGTGTTCTTGCGCAAAGTGCCGCGCGATCATGCCGCCCAAGGAAAATCCGGTGATTGCTGCTTTTTGAATGCCAAAATGATCCAGCACCGCCAAAAGTTGGTGGGAAAACAGCGTCAGCGATGGTGTTTCGGGCGGCGGATCGCTTTGACCGTGGCCATAGAGGTCATAGGCGATAACCTGATACCCTGCGGCCAGCAGCGCAGGCGTGGTCCATTGCCAACAGTCCCGGTTCAGTCCCAGGCCATGAATCAGAACAACCGCCGGAGCCGCCTTGGGGCCCAATCTTTGAACTGCAGTGCCGTTGATCATCTCAACCTCCGGCTTTCAGGGGCTTGTAAGCCACAACTTCGACCTCAACCCGCGCGTCAACCAGAAGATCGCTGACGATGGCCGAACGGGTCGGCGGTTCAATCGGAAAATATTCACCATAGACCGCGTTGAACCCGGCAAAATCGGTGCGATCGCACAGCCAGACCATTGCCTTGACCACGTCGTGCATTTCGCAGCCCGCCATTGCCAGCGTGGCTTTAATGTCCTCAAGAATTGCTCTGGTCTGCTCTTCGATGCTGCCGCGTGTCATCGGCACGCCGTCCTGCATCGGAATTTGGCCTGTTAGAAAAATAAAATCCCCTGCCCGAATGGCGCGAGACAGGGACAGCTTGCGCCCATCAATGACCAGTGGCCCCCCGATTACCTGTTTTGTCATGGCGCACCTCCCTGAGCAGCATTTCACCGAAACTACCGCATCCGCCGCGTCGCAATTATGGTTTTGCCGTCATGCGATGGCGAAAAAACGCAAGTTTCGATCTGGGACCTCACTCAGGATCATCCCAGCAACAGGGGAGATTCCGCAGTGAGCGACATTCAAAAGTATAAAATGTTGATAGATGGTGAATGGGTTCCTGCATCCGATGGCGGGACATTCACCAGTATCAATCCGACAACCGGAGATATCTGGAGCGAAGTGCCTGAGGCCACTGCAGAAGATGTGGACCGCGCTGTTCAGGCTGCCAACCGTGCTTTTCTGGGCGGACCATGGGCCGAGATGACACCAAGCGCACGGGGGAAGTGCCTGCGCAATCTGGCGGATCTTCTGGCCGATCAATCCGAGGCTTTGGGCCGCACAGAGTCCATCGATACCGGTAAAATGCTTAAGGAAACTCGCTGGCAGGCGAAATATATTGCCGAGTTCTTTCAGTTCTATGCGGGCTGTGCTGATAAAATCAGCGGAGAGACATTGCCCATCGATAAGCCGGATTTGTTTGTCTTTACCAAACGCGAACCTTTGGGCGTGGTTGCTGCGGTGGTGCCGTGGAATAGCCAGTTGTTCCTGGTTGCAGTCAAGATCGGCCCGGCGTTGGCCGCTGGCAATACGGTGGTGCTGAAAGCCAGTGAATACGCATCTGCGGCAATTTTGGAATTTGGTTCGCTGATAGAAAAGGCGGGTTTTCCGCCGGGTGTTGTCAACATTGTCACCGGCCATGGCGATCCATGCGGAAAATCACTGACCTCGCATCCGCTGGTGGCGCGAATTTCCTTTACCGGCGGGCCGGATGCGGCGCGTCATGTGCTGGATAATTCCAAGAACAACTTTGCCGAAGTCTCGCTGGAGCTGGGGGGGAAATCGCCGTTTATCGTCTTTGATGACGCAGATATAGAAAGCGCCGTGAACGGTTCCATCGCCGGGATTTTTGGGGCGGCGGGGCAAAGCTGTGTCGCCGGATCTCGGCTTTATCTGCATGAAGATATTGCCGATGCGTTTCTCGAAAAGATGATCGCCATCACCAGAAGCGTCAAAATCGGTGACCCGCTGGCGGAAGAAACCCAGATGGGGCCGCTTTGCACCGCTGGGCAGCTGGAGAACATCGAGCGCGAGGTCGCCTATGCCATTTCCGAAGGTGGTAAGGTTCTGGCCGGCGGTAAACGCCCCGAAGGCCTGGCTGGCCAGTTCTATGAGCCGACTATTATTGAATGCCCGCGTCAGGATTTGCGGATCGTTGATACCGAACTGTTCGGTCCTGTGCTTTGTGTGCAGCGGTTCAAATCCGAGCAAGAAGTGATTGCGCTGGCTAATGATACTGAACACGGGTTGGCCGCCGGTATTTTCACCACCAACAGTGCGCGGTCGCTGCGGGTCGCCAATGCGGTGCGGGCGGGTATCGTTTGGGTGAATACCTATCGGGCCGTGTCCCCGATTGCGGAATTCGGCGGGATTAAAGGGTCGGGTTACGGGCGCGAAAGCGGCTTTCAGGCCATGTACGATTACACCCGTCCAAAGACGATCTGGATGAACACATCTGATGAACCAATGGCAAACCCGTTCGTGATGCGTTGAAAACGCTGATCCACGACCACAGAAAAAAGAGGATAATGGAGAAGATATGAAATTTCAAATTGCCATAAATATGGAGCGTTTGGACCCCTCCCTCGATATGAAAACCGTTCGTGACCACACATTGGATATGGTCAAGATGGCCGAGCAGGGCGGCTTTGAAATTGTTTGGGCGGCGGAACATCATGCGATGGAAATGACCATCGCCCCGAACCCGTTCCAGTTGTTGACTTGGTGGGCTGAACACACCACCACCATCCGGTTAGGAACAGCTGTTGCGGTCGCACCTTACTGGTCCCCGATCCGTCTGGCGGGCGAAGCTGCGATGACCGATTTGCTCAGCAATGGGCGTCTGGAATTCGGTATCGGCTCCGGGGCCTATCAGCGTGAATTTGATCGGATGCATCCGGGTCTGAAGCAATCGGATGCCTGGCGTTACATGCAAGAAATGCTGCCCGCGGTCAAAGCGCTCTGGGCCGGTGATTATGCCCATGACGGCGAGTTTTGGCAGTTCCCTACCGCGACATCTGTACCCAAGCCGGTTCAGGCCGAGATGCCAATCTGGGTCGCAGCACGGGCCCCGATCACCTTCGATTATGCTGTCAAGAATGGCTATAATATCCAATCCTGGCCTTTGACCCGCCCCATGAGCGAGGCGGAGCTTTATATGTCGCGCCTAAACGAAGCGGTTGCGAATAATCCGGGCAAGAAGCGCCCAGAAATCGCGATGATGCGCCATACAGCGGTTTATGAACGCCCGGAAGATCGTGCGGTCCCGCTTGCCGCAGTACGCCGTCAGTTGGGACAGTTCGAGAATTACTTCAAGAATCTGGGCGATGTTGAAAACGGATTTGCAAAAGAAATCCCGTTGGACAGTCTGGAAAACCGGGCCGAATATGACGCGGACATGCTGACCGAAAACCTTATGTTCGGGACCCCCGAGCAGGTGATCGAGAAAATTAAGGGTTATGAAGCTATCGGCGTTGACAGCTTCATATATTACGCAAGCTTGGGCTTGGGACACAAAGAACAGAAGCGCTCGCTTGAACTGTTCTGTGAGCGCGTCATTCCGGCATTCGCCTAAATCAGCAAAATACTTAAGGAGAATAAATCGTGACAAACGGTGTTGAAGTCACTCGGCGCGGCCGGGTTCTTGAAATCAAAATGAACCGCCCAAAGGTCAATGCTATCGACATTCCGATGAGCCAGGCCCTGGGAGCGGCCTTCGCTGAACTGCGCGACGACCCAGATCTGTGGGTGGGTATTTTGACGGCGGAAGGGGATAAAATCTTTTCCGCAGGTTGGGACCTCAAGGCGCTGAATTCCGGTGAGATGCAGCTGGATAACTGGTGGGAAACTGCCGATTATGGCGACGGAGGGTTTGCCGGCCTGACCGAGAACTGGACCCTCAACAAGCCGGTGATCGCCGCGCTGAACGGTCTGGTCATTGGCGGCGGCTTTGAAGTTGCGCTGGGGTGTGACCTTTTAATTGCAGCCGACCATGTGGAGTTTGGCTTGCCTGAAATGCCGCTGGGGATTGTGCCAGATGCTGGTGCTCTGCAACGGCTTCCTCGTCGCATTCCGCACAACATCGCTGTCGAAATGTTCCTTTTGGGACGTCGAATGACGGCAAAGGAAGCCGCGCATTACGGGTTGGTGAACAAGGTGGTCCCCAAGGAAAACCTGATGGAAGCAGCGCGTGAATGGGCTGATTCCATCGCGGCATCTGCCCCGCTGGCGATGCAAAGCGTAAAGGAAGTGCTCCGCGCCATTGAATGCCAACCGCTTGAAACCGCGTTTGAGAAAATGCGCGGTGAAGACCTGACCACTTATCGCAAAATGCTGAAATCTGAAGATTCAGCGGAAGGCGTGGCTGCGTTCGTCGAAAAACGAGCGCCAATTTTCAAAGGACGTTGATTATGTTTTTGGCCCCTCAGGACGTAACCAAAGTCACCAGCATCGGAGGTGGTCCGATCGGTGGTGGTTGGGCTGCGCATTTTTTGGCGCGGGGATATGATGTTACCTTGTATTTGCACGACCCTAAGGAATTGCCGGCCTTTCAGGCGATTCTGGATACTGCCTGGGTTAGCCTGACCAATCTTGGACTGGCGCCGGGTGCATCGCGTGACCGGCTCAGGATTGTTCACGACCTTGAAGAGGCCGTACGCGACGCCCAGTTCATTCAGGAAAGCGCACCTGAAAATCTTGGCATGAAGCAGGCGCTTTATAAGAAGCTGGGCGAAATCGTGCCCGAGGGTGTTGTCATCGGATCGTCCACCTCAGGTCTAATGATGACGGAGATTCAGGCAAACTGCGCCACGCCCGGACGCTGTGTTATTGGCCACCCGTTCAACCCGCCTTATCTGCTACCGCTGGTCGAGATTGTCGGTGGCGAACAGACGGACCCGGAAGCGGTAGAATGGGCCGGCGAATTCTACAAGCTCGCGGGGAAGGCACCGCTTTTGTTGAAGAAAGAGATCCCGGGATTCGTAGCGACTCGCCTGCAAGAGGCGCTGTGGCGGGAGGCCCTGCATATGGTCGCCAATGGTGAGGCCACACCTGCAGACATTGATATTGCGCTTATCAACGGCCCTGCACCGCGAATGGCGGTGCAGGGGCAGTGCATGGCGTTTCATGTCGCCTGCGGGGCGGGGGGTATGGCTACCAATCTGGATCAGTTTGGCCCCGCGCTCAAACTGCCCTGGACGCGCTTAGAAGCCCCCGAGCTGACGCAGGCGCTGCGCGATCGTATGGTGGACGGCTGCAACGCTATTGCGGGGGGCCGCGGTTTTGAGGCCATGGCCGAACAGCGCGATCGTCAGATTGTCGCTATTTTGAACGCGCTTCGGGACAGCGCTTGAATCAAGGCTCGAAAAGAATGCGTCACGGTCGATCTGGATCGACCGTGACGCATTTATCTTTCTTATCAGAAGTTTTTCGGACTGAGTTGAGAAAGGACGACAGCGTGCCGGGCCATTTTGGGGCGGTTTCGCTGTCCGGCCAAGCCATACGGTAGTGTCTTGGTTTTCGTCCGAAACACTTTTTGAAAACCAGATTGAAATGCGACTGTGTGTTGAAGCCGGAGGCCGTTGAAATTTCACTGATACTTAGATCGGTAGAGACAAGCAGGACACGGGCGCGCTGAAGCCGCATCAACTGCCCAAACCGCGCGACCGAGCAGTTAAAGTTTGCAACAAACCGCCGTTCCAGCTGTCGCTGTGAAATGCCAACTTTTTTGGCGATATCTGCGACACGCAATGGGTCTTCGATATTCCTTTCGATAATCCGCACCGCCTCGCGCACCCCAAGTGGCAGTGAGTCAACGCCTCTGCCATGGGTGACCCGCTGCGGAGCGGCCGCAGGGCGCAGCGGATGATGCATTATCTGATCGGCGATCTCGCCTGCCAGTGTCTGGCTTCGGTAACGGCTGATGAAGCTGAGCATGAGGTCAAATCCTGCTGTACCACCTGCGCAGGTCATGATCTGGCCCATCTCCGTATAGAGTTGCTCAACTGCCTTAACCTCTGGAAATTTCTCCTGAAATCCCTGGAGATAAGACCAATGTGTTGTCGCTGTGTGATGGTTGAGGAGTCCGGCGCGCGCTAGGATATAGGTCCCAATCTCTACCCCGCAAATTTGAACGCCGTTACGTTTCTGGAGCCGCAGCCAGGCCAGTAACTTTGGGTTCGCATAGGCTTCGCCCCCCCAGCTGGCGAGCAAAAAAATTGTTGTGTTGCGCTTTACCGTCTCCGGCAAGGGCTGGCAGATCTGGCGCATGCCGTTGCTGGCAGAGACGGTTTCGTCGTTAATTGAACAAAATTCATGAGAATAAATCTGCTCATGCGAGAGGTAGTTCGCAATGCGTAGTGGTTCAAGTAATGCAGTCAGCGTCATCATGTTAAATCTGGGGATAAGCACAAAGAGGCAGTGCCATGGGTGGGTGTGTGATTCCATTTCAACTTCCATAGATAAGTCTTGCTTGGGGAGATGATATTACTCAGCTCTTTTACGCCACCCCTTCATGAATTACGTCGTAAAAAAAGAAGTTGCAGCGCCCGTTTACTTGAATTCTCGGTGCAAGCGAATATGGGAGGAAAGCGTGAACTACGAAGTAATCATCACATGTGCAGTCACCGGCGCGGGGGATACAAGAGGGCGCAGTCCCCATGTTCCTGTCACCCCAAAGGAAATTGCAGATGCCGCGATAGAGGCCGCGAAAGCCGGTGCGGCGATTGCCCACATTCACGTGCGGGACCCTGAAACGGGTAAAGCATCGCGTGATCCCAAGCTGTTTAAAGAAGTCGTCGACCGGGTGCGCGACAGTGGCACTGATGTCGTCATCAATCTCACTGCAGGTATGGGGGGGGACTGGGTTCCCGATGCGGACAACCCTGCGATGCCTGGTCCCGGCACCGATATGATTAGCGCCGATGACCGGCTCATCCATATCAAACAATGCCTGCCGGAAATCTGTTCACTCGATTGTGGAACGCTGAACTTTGGCGACGGTGATAATATCTATATCTCCACCCCGCCGACCTTGCGCCATATGGCTCAGAAAGTCCGTGAATGGGGCGTAAAGCCTGAGATGGAAGTGTTCGAGCTGGGCCATATTCGCTTTGCGCGCCAGATGGTCAAGGAAGGTCTGATCGCCGATCCACCGATGTTCCAGATCTGCCTTGGCATTCCATGGGGCGCGGATCAGAGCGTTGATACGCTTAAGGTGATGAAAGACCACCTGCCGCAAGATGCAAGCTGGGCCGGTTTCGGAATTAGCCGGATGCAGATGCCGATGGCTGCTGCTGTGGTCGCCATGGGAGGCAACGTTCGGGTCGGGCTTGAGGACAACCTGATGCTGGATCGCGGCGTTCTGGCCACCAATGGCCAGCTTGTCACCCGTGTCGTTGAGATCATTGAGCGTATGGGGGGGCGTGCGGTTACTGCGCAGGAAGCGCGCACTAAGTTGAAATTGCGCGGGGGGGATAGCTGAACCATGGAGGCAGGGCATGCCAACGGTAATCTTAGGCTGACGAAGCTTTCGAAAAGCTTCGGCGCATTCGAGGCAGTAAAGTCTGTTGATCTTGAAATTCGTAAAGGCGAGTTTCTGACACTGCTAGGCCCTTCAGGGTCTGGAAAAACGACGCTGTTGATGATGATCGCAGGATTCCTGGACGTCACCTCTGGCGATATTTCGCTAAGTGGTCACTCGATCGCGAATGTGCCGGCCGAAAAACGCAACTTTGGCATGGTGTTTCAAGGCTATGCGCTGTTCCCGCACATGACTGTGCGCCAGAACATCGCCTATCCGCTTGAAATTCGTAAACGGCCCCGCGCCGAGATAGCTGCGCGTGTTGAGGAGATGTTGGAACTGGTCCAATTGGTCGCGTTCGGCGACCGCAAACCTGACCAGCTGTCAGGCGGACAAAAACAGCGCGTGGCCCTTGCCCGCGCGCTGTCGTTCTCGCCCCCTGTGCTGCTGCTGGACGAGCCATTGGGTGCGCTGGATAAAAAATTGCGCATCGAGGTTCAAGAACAGCTCAAGGAGATTCATCGCCGGGTTGGCACGACCTTTATCTTCGTAACGCACGACCAAGAAGAAGCGCTGTCGATGTCCGACCGGATCGTCATCATGCAGCAAGGCATGATCGAGCAGGTTGGGTCACCAACCGAGCTTTACGAGCGGCCCAACACAAGGTTCTCTGCCGGTTTCCTTGGAAAGAGCAATTTCCTGCACCACAATAACGGCGTTTATGCGCTGCGCCCGGAAAAAATTGATCTGGCACCGCAGGGGCAGGGGGGGGATGACACCCGCCTAACGGGTACGATCCGCTCGATTACCTATTTCGGTCCGATGTTGAAATTCATGATCGCCGTGGAGGGTGAAGATGATTTCGAGGTCGACGTGGACGTGTGGCGCAGCAGGCATGATTTCATCCAAGGGCAGCAGGTCGACTTGACCTGGGCGCAGGATGCAATGGTCAGACTGCAAGACTGATAACTCATGAATGCGGATCGAACCGCATCACGCAAATCGGGCTGGATGCCCAGCTTTTTGATAAGGGAGTTTAAGATGACAGACCAAAAGATGATGCGGGAAACGCTCGTTGATGGCGCCAAAGCTTTTAAGGCCGGCAAGTTGGATCGTCGATCTTTCCTGGTGATGTGCGGGATGGCTGGTGTAGCCAGCTCGGCCGTGATGGTGGGCGATGCCCATGCCGCGGCGGATCAGGTCGTATTGTGGAACTGGGGCGGTGATGCCGAGCGCTGCCATGGCGAAGCCATTGGCAAGCCGTTCACCGATAAGACCGGTATCGCGCTGCGTATTGATACCTCTGGCCCGCTGCAGGGCAAGCTTCGCTCTATGGTCGATTCCGGGAATATCACGTCGGATGTGGCGGATGCGGATGCGTTTGACGCGATCGCTCTTGGTGCAACCGGGCATCTCGAACCTATTGACTATTCTGTTGTGGATAAATCCAAGGTTCTGGAAGGCTTTGCATGGGAGCATGGGGTTACGGTGGTCTTCTATGGCTATGCCTTTATGTACGACACCGAAGTCTATGGTGACACGCCGCCGACCAACTGGGCGGACTTCTTTGACACCGCCAAATTCCCGGGCAAAAGGTCGCTTTATAAATGGGCCAATGGTGCGATCGAGGGGGCTTTGCTTGCGGATGGCGTGGCCAAAGAGGCGCTTTACCCGCTGGATCTGGACCGCGCGCTGACCAAGATCAAATCAATTCGGGACGATACCATCTATTGGGGCTCCGCGTCCGAAGCGCATTCGATGATCGTTAATGGCGAAGTGTCGATGGCTATGGTCTGGCAAAATCGCGCCCGCTCTATCGAGCAGGATACAGACGGTCGTTTCAAGTTGGTGATGAACGAGGCGATCGCAATGCCCGGGGCCTATATCGTACCCAAGGGGAACCCTGCGGGTGCGGACGCGATGAAATTCATCGCACAGGCGCAGGCGGTTGAAAGCCAGTTGGCGATTCTTTCATGTCTGGGCATGACACCATCCAATCCTGATGCCTTTTCCCAGATCCCGGCAGATGCCATGCCGTATGCGATTACATCGGAACAGAACATCGGCAAGGTGATCTTTAACGATCCGGAGTGGTGGGCCGAACATGGTGGCGATGCGGTTAACGCATATCTTGAAGCCATCAGTTAATCCCGAACCAGCGGGGCTGTTTCTCCCGCCTCGCTGGTCTTTTGTACTGAGGTCGGCTGAGTATTTCATCCGCTTTCAGATCGACGAATTCACTGAACAATGAGGTCGTGTCCCTTGCCCCAAATGCTTCGCAAATACATCGCACCGGGTTGGTTGCTTATTGCCCCCTTCCTGCTGCTGCTGCTGGCTCTGTACTTTGGGCCGATCCTTAATATCCTTTGGCTTAGCTTTACGGACCCGACACCGGGTTTGGAAAACTATGAAAAGCTGATCACAAGTGATTCATTGGCCCGTATCATCTGGACAACGGTACGGGTCTGCCTGCTGACAACGGGTTTCAGCGTGCTGATAGGTTATTGCATTGCCTATGCGATGGTTCATGCAAACCAGAAAAAGCAAAACGCCATGCTTGCGCTGCTGCTCATTTCCTTTTGGATATCGGTGCTGGTCCGGACGTTTTCTTGGTTGATGCTGCTGGGGACCAATGGGCTGCTGAATAACTCTTTGGAGGCGCTGAATATCATCAGTGAACCCATTGCTTTTGTACGCAATGAACTGGGCGTCCTGATCGGCATGGTGCATTATATGGTGCCCTACGCGGTGCTTCCACTTCTGGCGAATATGCAAGGCCTTGATACCCGTGTTATTCAGGCGTCGCGCAATCTGGGCGCCACAGGGGGGCAGACGTTCCGCAAGGTCTATCTGCCGCTGACCAAGCCGGGCCTCGTCGCCTCGTCGCTGTTGGTCTTTATTCTCAGCCTCGGCTTTTACGTTACCCCTGCCATTTTGGGCGGCGGAAAAGTGTTGATGGTGGCTGAATATATCTCTGTCCAGCTTTTGGTGACGCTGAAATGGGGCACGGCTGCGATGCTGGCGGCGCTGATGCTCTTTGGTGTGATGGCACTGCTCTACATCATGTCGCGCTTTATGAAGCTTAGTACGGCGTTTGGGGGGGCTTCGTCATGAAGCGTTCTTTAATGTCCCGCGTAATCGACTTTCTTGCCTGGCTGTTCCTGGCGTTTCTGGTGCTGCCTGCGCTGGTCGCAATCCCCGTTTCGCTCACGCCCAAACGGTTCCTCTCTTTCCCTGAAGACAGCCTGTCGTTGCGGCATTTCGCGAACCTGTTCACAAGTTCGGAATGGCTCTCGAGCCTTTATCAAAGTGCGGTAATCGCGACCAGCACAGCGCTGTTTGCAACGTTTTTGGGAACCCTATGTTCGATTGGGTTGTGGCGGATCACATCAAAATACAGCGATGCTGTGCGGGCGCTGTTGTTATTGCCGCTGATTATCCCTCAAATCATCTCAGCGATGGCGTTCTATCGGCTGTGGATTCCACTTGGCCTTCTGGACAGCTATCTTGGTTTGATCTTGGCGCACACCATTTTGGCGACCCCAATGGTGTTGATCACGGTCAGCGCGTCCTTGGCAAACTTCGACCCCAACCTCGAACAGGCGTCGCGCAATATGGGCGCTAACGCTTGGACAACGATGCGCCGGGTGATCGTGCCGTCGATTAAACCGGGGATTTTGGCGGGCGGGCTCTTTGCCTTTATCCTTAGCTGGGACGAGATCGTGGTCACGCTATTCATCTCAAAATTCAATACCTACACCCTGCCGCGCCGTATGTGGAACGGTATCCGTGAAAACACTGACCCAACAGTGGCCGCCGCCGCGGTGGTCCTTATTGCAGTCACGCTCACCGCCTTTGGCATTTCACTTATGCTGGCGCGCCGTCGGGTGCGCGCGGCAGAACTATAAAACCTTCAGGAGAATCCCGTGAATATCGCTCTTTCCCATGAAAACGAGATGCTACGCGACACTGTCCGCAGCTTCTTTGAGAACGAAGTTATCCCGCACGAAGCACTGGTTGATACCTTGGGCGAAGTCCCTGAAGAGCTCGGCTTGAATATTGTGGCCAAGGCGAAAGAATTGGGCCTTTATGCGATGAACCAGCCGGAAAGATTCGGCGGTGGCGGGCTCAATCATACGCAGATGGCGATTGTCGAGCGTGAATTCGGCCGCACCAGCCATGCGTTGCATTCTTGGATCGCGCGCCCGACTGATCTGCTTTTGGCCTGCGAAGGTGATCAGGTCGAGACCTATCTGTTGCCCTGCATCACGGGCGAAAAACGCGAATTATTCGCCCTTACGGAGCCCGAAGCGGGTTCGGACGCCATGGGCATGAAAACCACGGCCAAGCCTGATGGCAGTGACTGGATAATGAACGGCTCCAAACACTTTATCTCGGCGCCAACCATGGCCGATTTTGCAATTGTGTTTGCTGTGACAGGTGTGGACGAGACGAAACGCGGCCCTCGCAAGCGCATCACGGCCTTCTTGGTGGACCGCGACATGCCCGGCGTGACGTTCCGCGAAGGCAATAAATGCGTCAGCAACCGTGGTTATAAAACCTATGAGCTGGTTTTTGACAAAGTGCGCCTCGGGCCCGGACAGGTTTTGGGCGAAGAGGGACGCGGGTTTGAGCTGGCCGGTAAATGGCTTGGCATGGGGCGCATCTGGGTGGGGGCCACCTGCTGTGGCAAGGCCGAACGTATGATGGAACTGGCCACGGACTGGGCCGCCAACCGCAAACAGTTTGGCAAGCCGATTGGCACATTCCAAGCGACTGGTTTCCGGCTGGCCGATATGCTCATCGGGCTGCGCACGGCTGATCTTCTTGTCATGGACGCGGTGCGCCGCGCCGATGCGGGTGAGATGCTGGACCAGGATGCGGCTATGGTTAAAGTCTATTGCTCCGAAATGCTGAACAAGGTTGCCGACGACACTGTGCAGATTTTCGGCGGTATGGGTCTGATGGAAGAGTTGCCTGTGCAGCGTCTATGGCGTGATAGCCGGATTGAGCGGATCTGGGACGGCACCAGCGAAATCCAGCGCCATATCATTACCCGTTCAATCCTGAGGCCTCTAGGCGCATGACCCCAGCACAGCGCAAGAATTTCAACCGGCTATTGAGACCGCGTCAAATCGCTTTCATCGGCGGGACGGATGCAGGGGTAGCCATTAACGAAGCACAGCGTCGCGGGTATGCGGGCGAGATATGGCCCGTGAACCCCAAACGCGCTGAAATGGCGGGGCTGCCTTGTTTTGCGTCGCTGGATGATCTGCCCGGAACGCCGGATGCGATCTTTGTTGCTGTGCCTGCCAATGCGGCCATTGACGTTATTGCCAAAGCCGCAGCCATGGGGGTAGGCGGTGTGGTCTGCTATGCCGCCGGATTTCGTGAGGCGGGTGACGGTGGCGTGAAACGCGAAGAGGCCTTGTTAGAGGCTGCGGGTGACATGGCGTTGATCGGTCCTAATTGCTATGGAATGATCAACTATCTTGATGGGGCTGCGCTTTGGCCCTTCGCCCATGGTGGATCATGTCCCGGATATGGGGCGGCGGTGATCACCCAATCCGGCATGTTCTCCTCCGACATCACGATGAGCCAACGCTCCTTACCATTAACCCATATGATCTCGGCCGGAAATCAGACGGTGCTGGGGATGGAGGATTTTGTCGATGTTTTGTGCGAAATCCCAGCCGTCCGAGCAATTGGCCTGCACATCGAGGGTTTACAAGATGTAGCACGGTTTGAACGTATGGCGTTAAAGGCGTTGTCACATAATACGCCGATTGTCGCCATGAAAACAGGGCGTTCGGCTATTGGAAGTGCGCTAACGCAAAGCCATACCGGATCGCTATCAGGTGCGAACGAGCTTTATGATGCCCTGTTTGAACGCTGTGGCGTGATCGCAGTCGACAGCCCGTCGCAATTCATAGAGACCTTGAAATATCTTTGCATTGCCGGGGCGCCCAAGGGTAATCGCGTAGCAGGCTTCACGTGCTCGGGCGGCGGGGCGGCGATGCTGGCCGATCACTCGGAAACCATCAATCTCAGCTATCCCGCGTTTGATGCGGACGCAAAAAAGATCTTGGAAGGTCTGTTGCCCGACATCGCAACCGTCTCGAACCCGCTCGACTACACTACGCCGATCTGGGGGCAGCCCGAGCGGACACTGCCAGTCTTTACCGAAGCGATTGCACGCGCCGGTGTCGATGCGGCCATTCTGGTTCAAGATTATCCGGCGCAGGGTTTGGACGAGACCAAACATTTCTATCTGGCCGATGCCGAAGCCTTTGGCGAGGCAGCAAAGCAGGCAGGTGTTCCAGCCGCCATCTGCTCGACAATCCACGAGAATATGGACGCGGATACCCGTGCAGCCCTGATGGCTGCGGGGATCGCCCCGATGCAGGGCATCCACGAGGCCTTGAACGCGATCAGCCACGGACGGGACTGGGCGCAAGCTCATGCACGCATTGTCGCGGCAGACCCTGCGCCACTGTTATCTGCACCGATGCCGGACGAGATTGAGATGATCAGCGAGGCGGAAGGTAAGGACCTGTTGCGCGCGGCTGGTCTGTCGGTGCCCCAAGGGGTGCTGGTCAACGGCGCGGGCGCCCCCGGAGCTGCTGAAAAACTGGGGTATCCGGTTGTGCTGAAGATGATGGGTCCAAAATTGGCGCATAAGACCGAGGCCGGGGCCGTGAAACTTGGGTTGGGCGATGCAGCGGCAGTGCAAGCGGCTGTTTGTGCCATGATAGACGCAGTGCAAGCCTATGACGCTGATGCCGTGACGGATGACTTTTTGGTCGAACAGATGGTTGCGCGACCGGTTGTCGAAATGATCGTCGGAATTCGCCGCGATGCGCAATTTGGGCTGGCCATGACAATTGGCAGCGGCGGCATTCTGGTTGAGCTGTTGGCAGATGCGGAAACGTTGTTGTTGCCCGCGAGTGCGGATGACATCAAACGGGCAATCTCTCGGCTAAAGCTTTTCAAGCTTTTGAACGGGTTCCGGGGCAATCCAGTGGTGGACCTTGATCGTCTGTCCCAGACGCTCGCAGCACTTGGTAATTACGCGATGGACCATGCCAGAACCGTCGCTGAGATCGAGATCAACCCACTGTTTGTCTATCACGATGGGGTGAGGGCGGTAGACGCTTTGATACATCGGATCAAACCCTGAAAGATCGCAGGAAAGCTAAATGACACAACCGCTTTGGGCGCCCGGCGCGGCGCGTATCAAAGGCAGCCTGATTGCTGCCTTTATGGAACAGTATTGCCCTGTCGCCGATTATGACGCTCTGTGGTCAGATATGGGCGATGCTAACGAAGAACGAAGATTACAGGGATCCGGCGCTGGTGGGCTCGGCATGATGTTCATGTCAACCTGCTAGCGACGGTGCCAAGGGAGTGTAAGAAGACGACGACCTGAATGGGCAAAACGATCGAACAGATCCGGATAGGGAAAACCAGTAAGACCCTGAGAGTAAGAAAGCTCGGTGTAGAGATTTGGACCCGATCCGCTGATCACCATCCCGGCCCGCGGCTTTTGAAAATGCCGTATCTTGAGGCCTGACAAAAGTTCGCACTCGATCACAGCCCAACAGGGTCAAAAACTTCTTGCAATATGGGCGGCAACCACAAAAGCGTCTTGGCAGGACCATACTCTTTCGGAGCGTCGCACTAAGGCAAACCATTGCGATTAATGAATATAATTCCGCTTAGAACCCGCCTATCATCCACGCGCGGCTTGCCGTGGCTCTTCGGAAAGAACGGCCGGAGCCGCGCCATCTGGTCTTCCGTCAGCCAGTAAAGATTGCTCATAACGCCCCCAAGATTTGGGAGCTTGAATCATGCAAGCCTGACGGGCTCAAGTCGATTAATGGGTCTGGAGCCTACGCAACAAAGCCCCAAAGGTAGTGAATTTCGTTGGCAAACCTTTGTTACCATTGTGCTCAGTCCTTCTCTGAATTGCGTTCCGATTTAAGGTCAGCAAGAACATCGTTGGCTGCCCTGAACGCTTCTACGCCCGTAGGGACACCACAGTAGACCGCAATTTGTATCAGCGCTGCCTGCAGCTCTTCCTCGGTCAGTCCATTGCGAATTGCACCCCGAAAATGGGTCCGAAACTCATGCATTTTGCCTGTCGCTGCAAGCATACCAAGGTTAAGGAGACTGCGTTGCTTGCGATCAAGTGAACCGCCCCGGGTTTACCGGAGAGTAAAACTCTCCAAGGATAACCCTTATGACACAACGCAAACATATCCCGTCTTATACGGCTGAGTTCCGCGCGCGCGGCGTTCGGCTTTTCAATGAACAACGCTCGGAATATCGCAGTGACAATGCTGCTTATCAGGCAATTGCACCCAAGCTGGGCTGTGCTCCTGATAGCCTGCGGGGATGGTGCCGTCAGTCTGAACGCGATGCTGGTGCCCGCAACGGTCCCACCTGTGAGGAGAAGGCCCGGATCAAAGAGCTTGAGCGTGAGGTTCGGGAACTGCGCCAAGCAAATGAGATTCTGAAGAAGGCTTCTGCGTATTTTGCTCAGGCGGAACTCGACCGCCCGTTCAGGAAATGATTTCATTCATTGAAGATTACCGCACGGACTTTGGTGTCGGGTCGATCTGCAAGATTTTGCGGGTCGCACCATCGTCCTACTATGCAAATTCGGCGATCAGACGAGATCCCCGGCTCGCCTCAAACAGGGCGCGCCAAGACGTAACGGACAGCGTGGAAATCCGGCGCGTTCACGATGAAAGTCGTGGCCGCTATGGCGCCAGAAAGGTCTGGCACCAACTGCGCCGTGAGAGCAAGGACATCGCCCGATGCACTGTCGAACGCTTGATGAAAGTTATGGGATTACAGGGCGTTGTTCGCGGCAAGCCAGTCATCACGACGAACCCCGATGCCTCTCAGCCGTGTCCGGACGATAAAGTGAACCGCGAATTCAAAGCACAATCCCCAAACCAGCTCTGGGTCAGTGACTTCACTTATGTTTCCACATGGCAGGGCATGGTTTACGTCGCATTTGTTGTCGACGTCTTCTCTCGAAGGATCGTCGGCTGGCGGGTCTCAACATCGATGACAACAGCCTTTGTGCTCGATGCCTTGAACCAGGCGATCTGTCAGCGCAGCCCTGAAAAAGGCGGCGGGTTGATACATCATTCCGACCGCGGATCTCAATATTTGTCCATTAAATACACTGAGCGATTGGCGGACGCTGGGATCGATCCATCTGTCGGAACCGTGGGAGATTCCTACGATAATGCCCTCGCTGAAAGCATCATTGGCCTGTTCAAAACTGAGGTTACAAAGTTGCTCGGCCCATGGAAATCAATGGGCCAGCTTGAATGGGAAACGCTGAAATGGGTCGATTGGTACAACACCAAGCGCCTGCACAGTGCCATCGGATATGTCACGCCGCATGAAGCAGAGGAGATGTTCTATGCAACCTTGAACCCAAATGAAAAAGCAGCCTAACATTCGAAACAAACGCTCTCCGGCAAACAAGGGGCGGTTCAAAGCGCAGTATCCGTCCAAACTTGGCCCCAGCAATATTCGTTCAGTAAATCCTGAAGCGGACCGGAAAATTCATTGGCCTGATCCTTGGCGCGATCAACATATTTATCGCCCAGAACCTCCCGCCGCACTTTCTCGCCGTCATTTCGAAGTTGATTATCCACTATTTTTTCCATTCAATTTCTTCAAGCAATATAGGGACACCCATCGATATGGAATGGATGCCCATGATTGATGTCAGTTGCATCACCTCAAGTATTTCTTTACGAGTAGCGTTGGCTTTCAAAGTATTCTGAATGTGGTACTGCACGCCCGAAGGCCAAAGATACGTCGTTGCGACATTGATCGCAATAAAGATCGGAAGAAGAAGCTGCGCTGGTGGAACCCACCGCTGTCGCCGTTTATGCTTGCGATCGGGGCGGCGTGACCGCCGGGTCCAGCGTGCTGGTCACTGGCGTCGGCCCCATCGGCATTCTCTGCCTCCTTGCTGCAAGGGCCGCTGGAGCGACGCAACGTCTCTGTCAGAAGAAACTGGCTTGAGCGGGGCAGGGTGGATGCGTAGGCTTTCTGCATGACCAAGCGCTCGCCTTTTCGATACTTCAAGACCAGCCCCGAGATCATCAGCCTTGTGGTGATGATGTATGTCCGGTTTCCACTGTCGCTTCGCAACGTCGAAGATCTGCTCCACGAGCGGGGCATCGACGTTTGCCACGAAACCGTCCGATATTGGTGGCTTCGGTTTGGCCCGATGTTCACGGCGGAAATCAAGAAGCGGCGGATCGAGAACCTGAAATCGAGCCGCTGGCATTGGCATCTGGACGAGGTCTTCGTTAAGATCAACGGCAAGCAGCACTATCTTTGGCGGGCCGTGGATCACGAGGGCGAGGTTCTGGAAAGCTATGTTACCAAGCGTCGTGACAAGAAGGCGGCGCTGAAATTCATCAGAAAAGCAATGCGTAAACATGGCCAGCCTGAGATTTTCGTCACTGATAAGCTCCGCTCATACGGTGCCCCGCTGAAAGAGACGGGTGGTGTCGAAAGGCAGGAAACTGGCCGCTGGATAAACAACCGCGCTGAGAATTCACACTTGCCCTTCCGACGACAAGAGCGGGCGATGCTTGGATTTCGGGGCATGCGAGGTCTGCAGAAGTTTGTCTCGGTTCACGCCTCCGTCTACGATCATTTCAACCAGCAACGTCACCTCTATTCTCGGGACACTTTCAAGACCAACCGTGCCGCTGCTCTGAACGAGTGGCGCGGCCTTTGCGCGGCGTAATAGGGAGAGCCTCCGCCATAGCTGAGGCTGGTTCGGATTTGTCTGACAACGCCGGCCTGTCTCATGCAAACCTGAATACGCTCGATATGGTCGCGTAACACGGACCAATTGCCCTGCGGTAAAGTCGGGACAGTTCGATCTTAGTATTTTGTCCATTCTGTTACCCCCTCTCGTGCATTTTCAATGCACTGCCGGGCAGCGGGCAGGCGAATTGCAATGCAATTCTGCCGAGAGGGCACGTATTATGAACGGCGTGCCATCTTGCGCGATACGGAGCGGGCATTGGCCCCGGGCCAAGTCTGATGCCGCCCTGAGCCTTAAGATCGATAAGGCTTGGACCCACAACCGCAGACTTTACGGCGCGCGGAAGTTTTGGCACATTCTGCGGCGAGGCGACGAAGATGTTGCCCCCCACGCGGCAGATTTGCTTTGCAAATCTCCGGGGCGCGCCGCCGAATTTGGGCAGCAAATAAGCGGCAATCCTTAGTTGATCAGCGACAATTTCCAAGCATCAATGCAGACAAAACCATATCTGCGGCATCCGGCTGGAGTAGCCTTGGGATGCATAATCAAAGGATTGCAGGCCCGCAGAAAAGATATTGGTCGTTAGGTGGGGCGTTTCGCCTAGCCATTTTAAGACATCGATACCGGTCGCGTGGCCGTAATCAGCCAGTCTTTTACTACGTCGCTTAGTTCCGGTGCGACGTTTGAGCAGACGCGGGCGTGATATGCATCAAGCCAATCCCGCTCATCCCGCGACAGGGCCGCAAGGTCAAAGAGGGAAAGATCAATCGGGGCCATGGTCATCGGGTCAAAGCCAAGAAAGCCAGGGCCGGTTTTTACCACTTCAACCTGATTTTCGATACGGATGCCCCAGTGGCCCTCTTCGTAATACCCCGGCTCTATTGTCAGCACATGACCGGCCATCAATCCAAATGAATTCGCGGCTTTACCGATGCGGTGCGGGTGTTCATGCACCAAAAGGTTGTGACCAACGCTGTGGCCTGTGCCGTGGTCATAATCCAGTCCAAGCGCCCAAAGTGGGGCGCGGGCCAATGCGTCAAGCTGGTGTGGCATGGTGCCTTCAGGAAAGCGGGCGGCGCAAAGAGCTATAAATCCTTGCAAAACCGCGGTTGCAATGGGGCGAATATCTCGCGGCACGGGCCCAAAGGCAAAAGTACGGGTGATGTCGGTTGTGCCGAAATCATACTGCCCGCCGGAATCGCACAGAAAAATCTGACTGCTGAGCAACGGGGCACTGCCTTGCGCTGGTGGGGCGTAATGGCAAAGTGCCGCATTTTCCCCAGAAGCGGCAATGGTAGTGAAACTCGGTTCTTGGTAGGCGGGGCACGCTTTGCGAAACTGCTCCAGCATGTTGGCTGCCTCGGCTTCATCAATTGGTTGATTGGTAGCTTCTCGCGCTGGCAGTTCCATTGACAGCCAATGTCCGAACCGCGCCAGTGCAACAGCATCCGCCAGATGGGCGCTGCGGAAACCGACAAGCTCGGCCTTGGATTTGCGGGATTTTTCGACCGTAATCAGGCCGCGGCTGGGGATTACCAGCGCACCTGCTTTCGTCAGGCACAGGCGCACCGCTTCCGGTGTAAATGTGGGGTCAAATGCTGCACGCTGCCCTTTGGTGTGGGTTTGCAGCCATGACAGGAAATGATCTCGCGGATGGGTTTGCACATTTTCGGGCAAAGGAATGGTCAGCTTGGCAGGGTCGATAAACCATTGCGCCGGGCCATAGCTTGGGAAGACTGCAAAAGACAGGGGCAGGGGATTCATTGCGATGTCGGCCCCACGCACGTTGAACATCCACGCGATATTGTCGGGACGGGTTTCCACCCAAAGATCGACTTGGAGTGCGATCGTTTCCCGCTGCAAGTGGCGTAACTTGTCCTCCGTGCTGCGACCTGTATCCAAGATGGGCAGCGCCCGCAACGGGGCGCAGGGTGGTGGCGGGCGGTCCTGCCAGATTGCAGCGAAAGGATCGGCAAAGGCGTGCAGGCTTACGCCTCGGGCTTCGGTTTGCATTTGCTCAATTTGGTTAACTGTCCAGCACATCGGATCAAACCCGATCTTGCCCCGCTGCCCTTTCAACCACTGCGCCAAGGGTTCGCTGTGTAGATGTCCAAAGTCCCAAAGCGCCGCTTCGACCTGTCGCGCGGCCTGGATCCGGTAGCGCCCATCCACCAAAAAAATCGCCCTGTCCGGCAAAACCAGTGCATGGGCAAGTGAGCCTGAAAACCCCGTCAGCCACGCCAATGTTCGGTCATGCGCCGGGGCTTCCTCATTCTGAAAGGCGTCGGCGGTGGTCAGGATCAAGCCGTCCAGCCCCTGCGCCGCGATTTCACGGCGCAAACACGCCAGTCGATCAGCCGATGAAGTGGTTTTGGCCTGCAAGATCATGCTCCATATCAAAAAGATGCTGCAAAACGCGGGGGCTTTGGCGCAAGCCGTTATGTTCAAATTCGCTGGTTTGCCACATCCGCACGTTGCCAAGCCCCCGCGCGGTTTTCAGCGAAAGCCCAGCATCAACATACATATCATCGGTATAGACTGCGGCCCAGACAGGCACCTCATTCGCGGCTAGTCTTGCCGTGTCATAAAGCGGGGCGTCCAGTGGCATTTCGGCCAGTGCGTGGGCAGCCGCTGCAAAAGGGTGCAGCGCGCGGATATCGTCAAACATCCAAGGATAGATCATCTCTCCTGTGAACAAGATCGGCCGCGCCTTGGCATCAAACGCGGGCAGATCGGCCAAGATCCTATCTGCCGCCCAGCGGGTGCGCGCGCCATTCTGGGCATAGATCGCCTCATGGACCGCCGCAAATAGCGGGTTGTGATCAAACCCGGTTTCGACCTGAATGGCGGCAAGGAAGCTGTCAGACAGCGCGCCGTCATCGCAAAACGCCTCTGCCAGCAGCCAATGGATCACCTCAAACCCGTTAGACATGCCAAGGTTCATGCCCAAATATTGCAGTCGGCGCACGGTCAGGCGGTCGTCATCGGGCAGCCGCACGTCATGCGTTTCAAGGTGATCAGCCAATCGGTCCAGTGCAGCCCGATCTTGCGGGTAGCGTTGGAAATACAGCGCATTTTTATGGGCCACGCGCGGATAGGTGTGGCGGTAAATATCTTCGGCACTGGCATTGATGCCTGCCATACCGCCTGTCACATAGCAGCCCAGCAAAGCCTCGGGTGCAAAGGACAGATAGCTAAGGGTCAGAAAGCCGCCATAACTTTGGCCCAAGGTGAACCAACGCGCGCCGTCGTAAAGCGTTTTGCGAATACGCTCACAATCCTTGATGATACTTTCGGCGCGAAAACACGCCAAATAGCGCCCGCCGGTTTCCCCATCCATCGTAGCCATTTTACGCCCCTGCACAGGGCTGGATTGACCCGTGCCGCGCTGATCCAGCAGCAGCACACGAAACCGCTTGGTCGCAATACTCAGCCAGCCCGGCCCCTCATTCGGGCGCGGCGATTTGCCGCCCGGTCCACCTTGCAAGAAGACCAGCAGCGGCAGGTTGTCCGACTCCCGCCCGCGCGCAGTGACTTCACGGGCGAAAACCTTGATGGTTTCGCCGTCGGGTTGGTTCCAATCCAGTGGCACTGACACCAGATGATCGCGGATAACGTAAGCGGGAATGTGATATTGCGTCATGTTTTGGTCTTTCTGTTAGCGCATTCTGGGGTCAAGTGCTGCATAAAGCAGGTCGACCACGATATTGGACAGGACGATGAACAACCCACCCATCAGCACAACACCGATGATAATCGGGCGGTCTTGGTTGCGCACGGCCTGCACCGCCAGCGCACCTACGCCCTGCAAGCCATAAACCTGTTCAATTACAATCGCGCCGCCCAACAAAATGGCGATATCCGCGCCAAGCTGTGTGACAAGCGGCGTCAGGGTGGCGCGTAAGCCGTGCTTGTAAACGACCTTGCGCTCGCTCAATCCCTTGGCACGGGCGGTGCGGATGTAATCCTCGCTGAGGACTTGCAGCAACTGCCCCCGGGTCAGCCGGGCATAAATCGCTGCTGTCACCAGCGCCAACGTCATCCACGGCAAAGCCAGATACCACGCCCAGATCAGGGGATCGTCAAGCAAGGGTCTATACCCGCCCGGTGGGAACAGCGTAAAACCCGCTTTGCGTGGCAGAAAATACAGCGTGTAAAGCGATAACATCCCCAGAACAAAAGTTGGAAATGACAGGCCCAGCAAGATGAACACTTGCCCCGCGCGATCTTTCCACGTTCCGGGATAGCGGGCCGACATGATGCCGATGGGCACCCCTAGCGCCAACCAAAAGACCACACCTCCTAGCACCAAGGACAAGGTGGCGGGGATCCGACGCAAAATAATTTCCGTCACAGGCTGCTGATTGCGATAGGAGAATCCCAAATCACCCTGCAAAGCGCGCCCGGCAAATCTGAAATATTGCTCGATCATCGGCTTGTCTAACCCAAGGTTCTGGCGCACCTGCTCCAACTGCGCCGCGCTTGCCTTTTCGCCCGCGACAATACGGGCCGGATCACCGGGTGCGACAAAGAACAAAAAGAAGACAAAGATGCTGAGCGTGAACAGCACCATCAGGCCAAAACCAAGGCGCTTTGCAATGAAACCTGCCATGCTTTTACCCCTTTGCCTTGGCCATGGCGTGCTTTGCGATACGGCGGCCTGCTGGGTCCAGCGCGTCGCGTAGTCCGTCACCCAAAATATTGAATGCCAAGGTCGCCCCTAAGAGCGCCATGCCGGGAAAGAACACCATCCACCAAGCCACAAGATACATCGAATTCGCCCCCGCCTCAGCCAACATGCCGCCCCATGACGGCGTAGGGGGGGCGATTCCCATGCCGAGGAAAGACAGTGTCGCCTCAAACACGATGGCATTGGGGATCATCATTGTAGAATAAATAATGATCGGCACCGACAGATTAGGAAGGATGTCTCGTAGCAGGATAGAGCTGTGACTTGCGCCTAGGGACCGACTGGCCTGCACAAAATCACGCCGCGCCAGCGATGCTGTTTCGGCTCGTATGACACGGCCTATCGGTGTCCATGTGAAAAATACGATCACACTGACCGAAAGCAAAAGCGATGCGCCAAACACTGATACCAGCGCCAGCGCGCACAACAGGAATGGCACCGACATCACAAGATCCATGAACCGGCCCAGCACCGTATCCAGCCAGCCGCCAAAATACCCCGCCGTCATGCCGATGGTAACCCCGATTGTCGCGGCTGCAATCGATGCAATCACTCCCACCAGCAAGGACACCCGCGCACCATACGCGATACGCACTAGGATATCGCGGCCAAGCTGATCTGCCCCGAACAGAAATTCCCCATTCGGGCCAACCGGCAGCCCAACAGGCGACATGGCAATGTCGCGGTATTGGTCAATCGGGCCATGTCCTGTCCATTCGGCAACCGATGGAGCCAGAAGCGCAAATGCGAACAGAAAGACGATGAAGAGAAATGCTGTCAGGCTAGCCGGGTCGCGCATTAACCTGCGAAACGTCAAGCTGGCAGAGGAACGCTGCACAACCACGGGGCCGGTTTCGTCTTCGGTGGCAACCTCTGTATTTGTCATGCTGTGCCCCCGTCTATGATTTCCAAAAGCTTGCGATCAGTGTCGAGCGTGGGCGTTGGTGGCACATGGGACGCCGCCAACAGCGTGCGAGTATAGTCTTCACGCGGGCTGTTGAATATGTCTTCGGTTTTGGCCATCTCAATGATCCGCCCGCCATCCATTACCGCAATCGTGTCACACATATGACGCACCACCGTCAGGTCATGCGAAATGAACAAATAGGTCAGGCCCATTTCGTCTTGAATATCTTGCATTAGGTTCAAAATTTGCGCCTGAATCGACACGTCAAGCGCCGATACCGGTTCATCTAGGATCAACAGATCCGGCTGCAACGCAAGGGCGCGCGCAACGCCGATCCGCTGCCGTTGCCCCCCGGAAAACTCCGATGGAAAGCGGTTGTAATGCTCAGGGTTTAAGCCAACCAATTCCATCAACTGACAGACCTCGCGCTTGCGCACAGCACCCGATGCAAGGTTGTGAATGCGAAACGGCTCGCCAATAATCGCCCCCACACGGCGGCGCGGGTTAAGCGAGCCGTAGGGGTCTTGAAACACCACCTGCACCCGCTTTCGCATTGCGCGCCATTCGGGGGCGGTCAAGCTGCCCACGTCTTGGCCATCAAACGAGATGTTGCCCGAAGTGATCGGTATAAGCCCGGCAATCGCGCGCGCCAGTGTGGATTTCCCACAACCGGACTCGCCAACAATGCCCAGCGTCTCGCCGCGGGCTACGTTCAGTGAAATGCCTTTCAACACCTCCAGTTCGCGGGCCCGCGCAAAGCCGGATTTGATCTTGTAGGTCAGCCGAACGTCTTTAACTTTTAAAAGTGTCGCTGCCTGCTGCGCTGGCTTTGGTGCCGCCTGTTTGGGATTGCCGGGGGCTGGTAGCTTTGCTTCAAAATGGCAAAGCGCTGCGGTGCCGTCGCTGTAAAGACGCAGGGGCGGCGGGTCGGTTCGGCAAATCGCAGCCACCTGGTCGCATCGTGGGGCGAAAATGCAGGCGTGGGGTCGTGCCAAAAGGCTGGGCGGACGCCCGGCGATGGAGACCAATGCATTGCGCGAGTCTGCGGCACCGGGTGACGAACGCAGCAGACCCATCGTGTAGGGATGTGACGGCGCGCGAAATACAGCGTTGGCAGGGCCAATTTCCAAAGGGCTGCCCGCATACATCACCATAACATGATCCGCGATCGAGGAAAGCAATCCCAAATCATGCGTGATCATAATGATGGTCACGCCCAATTCATGCCGCATCTGGCCCAACAGCGCCATGATCTGCGCCTGAACAGTCACATCCAGCGCGGTCGTCGGTTCATCCGCAATAATCAAGGCTGGCCGCAATACCAGCGCCATCGCGATCATCACGCGCTGGCGCATCCCGCCGGAAAACTGGTGCGGATAATCATCAAGGCGGTCTTCGGCATCCTGAATACCAACCTTGGTCAGCATTTCGGCCGCGCGACTCTGTGCGTCACGTTTCGACACGGTTTCATGGGTGTGGATCACCTCAGTGATCTGCTGGCCAATGGAATAATAGGGGTGCAGGCTGGACATCGGATCTTGAAAGACCATGCCAATATGCTTACCACGCAGGGCGCGGCGCTCTGCCTCGGTTATTTGCAGCATATCGCGACCGTCAAACAGGCATTCGCCCTCAATTTCGACGCCGGGAAGCAAGCCCATGATCGCCTGAGTCAGCACACTTTTGCCAGACCCGCTTTCGCCCGCGATACCAAACAGGCTGCCCGCCTCTACCGAGAATGAGATGTTCTTGGCAGCATAAAGCATGCCATCCTCGGTTGGAATTCGGATGTTGATATTGCGTGCTTCGATCAGGGGCATGAAAGCACCTTTGACTTTTTGGGAAAAGGGTTGCGCCGACAGGAGTTCCCCGTCGGCGCAATTTGATATCAGCGATCCAGCCAAACATTGGTCCAATCCCCATTCGCACTTAGCGCGTAGGGCTGGAAGTTTTGGGTGGCTTCGCTGCGATAGACTACCACGTTTTGCGAGTTGATGGGCACAATCGGTGCATCGCCCATCACGATGGCGTCCACCTCACCCCAGAGTTTTCCAACATCTTCGGGTGTGGTGGCATTGGTCGCTTCAGCTGCTTTGGCGTTGGCCGCGTCATTGTTGTAATCGGTGTAGTTGTAAGTTTGATGGCGGCCATCAAAGCTGAACTGCGGCTGGAAAACCGAACGCGCAGCACCGCCAGCCCAATCCGGCGACCAGCTGACCGGGGCAATATCCCAACCGCCAGACGTGGTGTTTTCCACACTTGTCAGGAATTTTGGGTAATAGTCAGCAGCCGAAACCGGGATCAGTTCCAGCTCAATCCCGGCCTTTTTATAGGCGGCTTGGATGGTCTGGGCGATAGCGGATTCGTTGTTCAGGCTGCGGAACGGCATTTTCAGGGTCAGCCCATCTGGAAAGCCTGCTTCGGCCAACAGCGCCTTGGCTTTTTCCGGATCGCCCTTGTGGTCCGGCGATGGATACAGATCAAAGTCATGATAGCCAAGGACGCCCGGCCCGAAGATCCCGTTTTGCGGCGCGGCCACATACGATCCGCCCAACTGCTGGACAATCGCCGCCTTGTCGATGGCATAGTTCAAGGCCTGACGTACTTTCACGTCGCGCAGCCCGCCGTTATTGTTATTTGACAACGTGTTGATAAAGATAAACGATGTGCGGCCAACGGCAACCGCCATCACCTTATCGTCGCCCGTAGCCTGCAGCATTGGCAACAGGGCAGGTGGCACCAGAATGTCAAAAACCATATCGGCATCGCCGGCTTGAATCTGTTGGATCGCAGCGTCTGGTTGCAGGCCCAGTGTCATCTCAATTTCATCGACATAGGCTTTGCGCAATGTATCGCTCTCGGCATTCCACGCGGCGTTACGCTTTAGCTTGAGCAGTGTATCGGGAATATATTCCGCAATGGTATAAGGGCCTGATGCAATAAAGTTGGACCGATACTCCGGGCCGTCGGGCATGTAATCCAGCACCTCGACCGGGGCAGGGGCAGCGGCGGAAAGCGTCATCATATAGATGAAATCGCCCGCCTGCTCTTTCAGATTCATGATGATTGTCTTGTCATCGGGGGTTTCAATGCCCGCGATATCATTGCCCTCAATATAGGCCTTCATTGCTTCAACGGTGGGTTCCACCTTTGAAAACCCGTCGCAGAACGTATCAAGCCCATCAATAAGCGAAATGTAATAGGTCAGGAACGGGGTGCCAAGTGCGGGGTTGCACGCGCGCTTAATACCGCGTTCAAAGTCAGCCGCCGTGATGGCCCGCGCGCCCGATGGGGCATCCCAAGCCACGCCATCGCGCAGCGTGAAGGTATATGTAAGCCCGTTGTTGGTGGGCTGCGGCACTTCGGTTGCAAGATCGCCCTGCGGGGCAATACGAGTCAACTCATCAGTAGAGGATTCGTAGCTGATCAATGTCCGCTGGGTCGCGCGCACGAAGCTGTTTGCGGTGGTGGTCCCAACACTTGTCGGATCATAGTGATCAAGATCGCCCGAACCCAAAATTCGCAATGTTCCCCCTGTCTGTCCATCCGCAAAGGCCGGAACGCTTGCGCCCAAGGTAAGCAGCAGAGCGCTGGTCATCATCAACGCCGATGCCTTTGATTGATCGCGTAATTTTGTATTGTTCATATTTGGCTCCCCCTACATATATTATATGTCGACACGCTTGCAGGATGGCGAGATTCTGTCAACAATTTTAATCGGCTCCATGGAAATGTCAGAGCAAAACAGCGTTGTTGCAGAACCCTGTCTGTGGACGATTCACACTGTGACTCCAAGGGGTTAGGCAGGCTGCATGAGCAAGCCATCACCCGCCCGCTACCGCACCACGAACTGGTCCAGCTACACCGCGTCACTGAAGAAGCGCGGGTCGTTGCTGATCTTGCTAGACAAGGAGATGACCTGGCTCGCGCCGCATGACGGGAGCCCCGGCCATCGAAGCCAGGATGGTTCACGCTGACGATGACGCGGCGTGCGCAAACAAAGCGTGAGGGGCGATCAAGGCCTGCGGCGTGGCAAGAGGCCGTCTGGTTGACCCGGACCTCATAGCCGCGGTTGGCTTTTGTGTGGGACGAAGTCCCGTAGGCAAGTTCGACGAAGTTGGTGCCGTTTATGTCGAAGACGTCGAGCACCAGACAGGGGCGGTGCTTGGGCAGACCGTCAGCGCTTCTTGATCCATTAGATTGTGTTGCAGCGCGTCGAGCACGCGCCGCTCCAGTTCGGACTGACCAATCGTTGCCATGTTGCTGCACACCGCTTTGCCCTTGTTGCGCGCGGTTGAGCAGCCAAATTGGCTTTGCGATACTTTGGCAAAGCCGCCGCCGCAGCATCCACACACCAACAAGCCTGAAAACAATGTCTTTGGTCTGCGCCGGTCCCAAACCGCCGTGCCTGTGTTCTTGACCTTCATCGCCCCCTGACGGGCGCGCACAGCGTCCCATAGATCTTGGTCGATGATGCGCAGTTCCGGCACCTCCGTGATGACCCAATCCGCTTCGGGATTAAGCCGCGAGATGCGTTTGCCGGTCTCGGGGTCTTTGACATAGGTAAGCCGGTTCCAGACCTAGCGCCCGATATAGAGAGGACCATCTCGTGGCACTGGAAAGATCCGACATGGCGGCGTAACAAAGACAAATCAGCCTCCGGAAATCCCGACACGGTTCAGTTTGGCAACCTGGAACTTAGCAACAAGTAACCATACAGTCTGTTGAGGTCGGCTGACTTTTTAGGCACATGCGAGGAACGTAATGTCACATCCATTGCAAGGTTTTCAAATCCAAGGCGTTAACATCAAGTGTTTTGATGACAGTGGGAGTGGGTTTTTCTCTTTTTCTCCGATCTCAGTCGTTATTGGAAAAAACAACTCTGGCAAGTCGACTGTTATTGATACTCGCGCCCGGCAGCGAGCTTACTTCTCGTGTTGCCAAGAACGCGGTCGAACCTTTACATGGCTCGAGGAAATTCTCGCGCCGGTTGGTCACCAACGTATTGACGGTGCCACAATCGTCTAATCTTGTTCAATTCCAGCCAACTGTATACTGCCCAGCTACAGTGCGAAAAAGCAGGCCTTTTTATGCCGGAAATGGGACCAACCAGTCCACCTGAGTATGTCACGGCACTTGACCGTTTATGCAAAGAACATTTGGCTAGGTATTCCATGACATGTGGCCACCACGATTAGGTGATCTGCGAGGCACATGATGTGATCACACCTCGTTGCTCAACGTTGGCGGCTGAGGTGGCTTTGTCTATGGGAGAGTCTACCCTCTTTCATGTGGCATATCCTTTTCTCAGCAGGGAATCGACGCCCCCTGAACTCCGCGATGTTATGCTGCCCCTCAGGGCATCACCAACTTTCGCGTGCTTTTCTTCGAGGGATTCAAGAAGGCTGTCCCGAAGCTTTCCCGCATGATCCAAGGCTCAACCTCGACTTTCGAACGCTGTAAGAAAGCCAGAAGCAACATCTGTTTCAACACTATGCTGAACAGCTTACCAGTGTTCCGAAACCGTCGTGGGGCGTTACTCGCTTACGATGTTGTCTCTTTCGACAAATCAGTTTCCTCAAGGCGAGAAACAATCCTCCGCAAAAGACTTGAAACATAGTCAACTTCCGACACTTCAATATCGTATGCGTCAACTCCATGCGCAATTCTATTGCGCATTTCTAGCGCGGTCAGGAGCGCGCGAAAATCACGATCGTCAATTTTTTCATCAACCCTGAGGCTTTCGAGCAGTCTGCGCACTGAAAAGTATCTTGGGTCTTCCTTATCCACCCGAGAAACAGAGCGAGCAATGCTCTCAAACTGCGCCCACTCGTTGATGAGTGCTAGCTTCATAATTTCGTCGGATTGCTCCAGGGAGACACGTTGAGTGCGGTCTCTAAGATATGATATCCCGAATAAGGACACCACGGACATTACAGCGCCAAAGAATGCAATCATCAACCCCATTTGTACTTCGCGAGACAGGTTGATGTCCAGAAGAATATAGGCAACGTAGAATACCCCAAAAAGGGCCGTCAATGCTCCCGCAAATGCGTAAAACTTTAGGACGAGCTCCATATAAGACCGCTTGCGCAGTTTTTGCCGGAGCATTTCCTGCTCAGCAAGTGCCATCTTAAGATCGTCTGAATCGCTAAACGGCATCTTATACATCCATGAGAACGGACACGGTGATAACCACCGCAGTCACGACTAAGAGCAAGGCAAAGAGCACGAGGTTGTTGCCGTCGGTCAATTTATCCGAATTGAAAAAGAAGCCGACCAACAACGGCAGTAATGATCCCGCAACTCTGGTTACCACTCTCCAAAATTTCCATTTCTTTTTTGTCGGCAGCCGCTTCTTGAAAACTACCGCGTCATTAACCATGCCCTGAGTTATTTCGGTGGGACCGTTATCTGAGTTCATGCTTGCTTCGAGGCGATAGCTTTCTGATATCAGTTCATCCAGGTAATCAACTGTGGCTGCACGCAAGCGGTCTTTGGCTGGCTGGCTGAAGCCGGCCAAAGATTCATCACTTAATGTAACTTCATTCGACATAGTTATATCCGAGCCAGCTATCCTTGCTACTTTCTTCGCAGAAAGTGGGTTGCAGGTGAAGCTATATCTTACATTCAACGCCTGACCGACCGCCAAGGGCCGTTCACGTCAGTTGATACCAAGCGCGGAAATCCCCCTTGCGCTCAGCACGTCGGCTCTATTATGCTCTGTGAGTGATACACAAGACCAAACCAAGCCCACTTTCCGACCAAAAATAAACGTTATATTTCAGACAATTGTGCGACAAGTACTCCGATCCCTACCGCTGGAGCTAAAGCTGGCAGTTTGACTATATCCCACACCTTAGCGCAGGTAGATTGCGGCGGTTGCGGCCCCCCGCAACCAACTTTAGCGAACTTTCGACTTTACCCAAACCCGCCTCTCCGGCGGGTTTTGCTTTGTTCAGCATCTCCAAGAGCTTACCGCGCAGCTCAAGCTCGTGATGCTTGGCCTCCGCGTTCCAGTTCACAACAACCGTGTCGATCATTTGGTGTAGCTCGTCGCTTGCGCGTCCCGCTACGGCCTCATTTGACAGGGTTGCCGCAAGATCATCTATGTGCGCTCTGTAGAGGGCAGGGAGGTCCGCCGGGAGCGTGACTGGTTCAGGGTTGATGGCCTCGCGTTTGGCGCGCGTTGCTTCGAGATCAGCTTCTAACTCTTTAAGGCGCTGTTTGAATGAAGCCAGGCCATCGCCATCCTCGACTGATCGCACGATGTTAGCGATCTTCGTCTCCATCTGGTGAATGTTGCGGTCGTGCAATTTGAGCACTTTGCCGTTCTCTTTGTCTTCCGCCTTTTTGCGTGCCAGAAACTTTTCCCGAAAATCTGCATAAGCCTCATCCTGCATTAGCCCAAACTTGAGGCCCGAGAGAATTGAGGTGGCCGCATCGTGCTCCTTGAGGCCACGCATTCCGGTGCAGACAGAAGCGCCTTTCTCTTTGGCGTTGGCGCAGTAGTAGCGGCGCGCTTTGCCGCTGCCCGCTAGACGAAGCGCACAACATACTTTCTCAGCAATCCAATCGCGAATCAGAGAGTTGGAAAGACTATCGTTTGGAGTTATTCGAAGAGATAATCAAAGAAGGCCGCAAGTTCGGCATATTCATCACGCTCGCGAGTCAAAGGCCCGCAGACATTTCTCCGACCATCGTTTCTCAGCTACACAACTATTTCATTCATCGCCTTGTAAATGACAGAGACCTCGCGCTCCTCGAAAATACGATTTCCACGTTGGATAGTATTTCCCGAGGACAGATACCCACTCTACCACAAGGCGCTTGTGTGGTCACCGGAACTACTTTTGATATCCCAATGCTTATGCAGATCGACAAGCTTCCAAAGGAACGCGAACCGGATAGTAGCGACGTGGACCTTGACGAAATATGGGGGAATTAAGAATGGTGAAAGAAGTTTAGATTAGCCACCTTACAGCCAGCACCAGATTTAATTTGTTAGGGGAGCGGTTCGGCTTTTGCCCGCGCGCATAACTTACTTCGCGCCAGCAGCGAATGGCCGCTTTCCGCCCAAACGAGCTAACGATTGATGGTCCAGTAGCACACCATCCCGGCAGCAAATTTTTTCTCCGGAAACTTTCGATCATTCAAATTATGGTCTCTGAATTGGCGTATCCATTTTCTCGTCTCCACCACCAAGGAGATGAAAAATGGATGGTTCACACTTTGAGACACGTTACCCTGTTGTCCTGCGCTTTGAGGGTATCGGCCCAGAAAACCTTGCGGGCTATGAGAAACATCGCAAGCGGGTTGGTGGCGATATTGGTCATGTCCTCAAGTATCCCACCGCCACGGACGCGGGGGCTAAGATCCTCCGACCAGCCGGCAATGTCGATCTCGGCGGTGCGTTCCGGCGCACCGGTCTCAGGGATGGGGTGATGGTGCATGTCAGGGAACACGGCATGTGCAGGCGCATGTTGCTGGTCGTAGCGGCGGGGCTGATAATCAGTCTACTGGAAGGCCGGGGGTGGGCCTTCGCGGCGGTGGTGAGCGAGGTCTGCAATGCGAACAACGTGTTGGTTCGCTGCAGTTGCTCCCCAGGCCACTGTGGACATCACTCCAAAAAGCGTCTTTTTGAGAGCGGATTTACTTGTGCAGAGGATGTGCCTCTGTAAGGGCATATTCAACTACACAAGTTATGCAAAAGGGCCAGCGTGATGCTGGCCCTCTACTCTTGTGTTCTGGCAGGGATGTACTCATGCCAAACAGGTATTAGCTAGCCAACGCAGTGTTCAGGCGTTGACGCAATTCGGAATCCAGAAAGTCCTTGCCGCCGGTCAGCAGGCCTTCAATGCGTGCAGCTTGGTCTGCTGTCAGATTATCGAAAGATGCGCTTGGCAAAATGTGATTTGCCTGTACTGCTGCAGCGTTCGACAGCGTGGTTGTCGAGGTCATTGCGGATACGGAACCAGCAGCTGCAAGGCTAAGGACAGTTGCGATCAAAATGCGTTTCATGGTGTTTTCCTTTTCATGTGTATATCTAAACAGCCAGCGTCTTTGGCTTGGTGATATACAGATGCGCCTTGCCGTATCGCTTTACAAATCACATGCCGCTCACGGCACATCACGCACATTTTTTCACACGTGTAGCCATCTACATGGTCAGGGTTTAAATAGCGCAAATACCTAAATTTACAGTGTAAAATGGAAATTTAAGTGCTGTAACTTGTTACAGAAATTCACAGCCCGATTGCTTTCAGGCATCAAACTTACCCGCTAACAGCGTCTGTGCATTTACGCACTCTTCAACGGATTGTCACTTGATACTTTGTGCCTATACCTCGGCACAAACCGCGAGCACGCAGATATAAGGCAAACCAATCTCACGCCGGGGACACGTAGGGATCGCGACACTAAGCTCAAGTGATGTGCAAGCGCAGTTTTGCGAAACGGGCAACGTTGTCTCGGCAACTTTCAAGACCGCAAGGCAGATTAGCTTCCACTCGAGTGCGCTTCAAGACGACCGTTCTTGAACGCAGTGAATGTCCACTCTGAGCCAAGCAAGTCGACCTTCTGTGAAGGTTCTCTTGTTACCTGACGTCTCTTTGGGCAATCATTCGCAGCGTTTCAGCCACCAGTATATCATAGCACTCATTCTCAAGGTCACGCTCAGTCTTGGAACGCAACCGGTCGGTTGGTTCCCACGGAGCATAATCAGTCGCAACTTTTGAGTTTATATTATTTGTATTCATATTCTCAGCCAATTTTTTCTGATGGTGCATGTCGGTTTTTAAAACTATGCCTAGCTGGCTCGCCTTTGGTAAACAAAGAGTTACAATGCCCGTCTAATATTCAGGTTGTTGTTTTATTGACTCTTTCTGTGTTTTTGTCAGCGGTCTCATCGGTGCCGATAGGTGGAAAATGATGTTCAGTGCCCTGCATGTTGTGCCAACACTTTCCATAAAAACTAAACTTGGAGCACCCCCACAACCCCTGCTGGTGGAATCCCTATACGGGGCAGTGGTTGTTCGGTACAAACCTTGAAGTGCAGCCCTCGGCTGTAACTCGCTCATCGCGCGTGTTTTGGCTGGACGATGTCGCCAAGCCTGACCATATCCAGCAACTGATTAATATTTGTGAGTTATAAAGTCAGGATGTTCAATGGTGGATGATCTACACAGCACTCAGTCTTTGGATGAACTGGTAACATTTGTTTGCGCGCAGTTAGGCTGTGCAGGCATATTGGTTACACACACGACGGCGGCGGGACAGGAGATCCTGGCCAACTCAGGCCTAACCGTGCCTGCGCGCTTTAACGGCTCAATACCCTTGAGCCATTCGATTTGTCATCATACCGTCGCAATGGATTTTCCACTGATTATCGATAATACTATCACCCATCCATTGTTGCGCGACAATTTGGCTTTTCAAGATTTAGGAATAGTGGCTTATCTTGGCGTACCGGTGCATGGACATGAGGGCAAAGCCATAGGCGTTTTTTGTGCGGTGGAGCTAAAACAACGGCGCTGGTCTGCCCGAGATATCGAAATTATTACACAAGCAGCCCAGCATGCTGAGAGACTGCTTGTCGGATATTTCAATCAAAAGATGGGTACAAAACTGACTTCTAAAGTCAGGCCGAAAATGGCGCCCGTTGATGCACAAAAGCTGGCGTGAAACTTATCTATCCGGACTATTCCAAATGCTACTTTATGGGACAGCCAGGTCCGACGCCTTCCCAAAATGGTCGTTTTTGACGTCTTATCCAGCTGCCTATGAAAAAGGTTTACCTCAAAGGCTTCGTAATAATCCTACGCTCAGCATCAAGCCGGATCATGCCCCCAAATTGAGTTTTGTTCCCAACGCTAAGCTCCGCGCCGGCTGGTAAGTAAATAAGCCAGCGATCCGAGGCGACAAACCCGTCGGTGTAAACGGTTCCATCTGTTGCTATAATCTCAGCCCCTTTTGGCAAAGGTTGATTTTCAATACGATTGCCAACTGCCGCCATGCAGCTTTCGAATGCTTTGACGCTGCCGTCACTGTGGGTTTGCAGGGTTATCGGATGAGTAGCATCACATCGCCATTCATTTTCCAGACCTTCACCAATACCCGTCAGGCGGATATTGAGAGGCGTGTAATCCAATATGCTAAATTCTTCATCGGTTTCTGTTGTGATGTAACGCTCTGCGAACAGTGCATCGGTACCACTAATGCGTACCGGATGAGGAAATTTGGCTTCTCTGAAGGTTTCGAAATCGTAGGGGGCATTTACTACCAGCTTAGTACCGGCTGGCATATCTATGCCTCCTATAAAGCTATTTTCAGACAGCACCGGTTCAAACTTCATTTTAAAGTCGGCAGCCTGCTGATGGAGATCGTAGTGATACAAAGCTGTGAGACAACTCATCGCCGCAAGAATGGCATAGACCAAAATACGCCATGGACCCAACCGACGTCGCGCCTTTGCGCTAAGAATGATACGTAGTGTCCAAACCAGCCAAGCCAGAGTGGCAGCGTAAAAAGCAAACATGATAAAGATGGCTTCGAGCGACAGAACTGGAATGGGTATCATAAGATGCTCCAAGAATAGACCTCGTGGCGAGGCCATCAGGTTTGGGCGTTCATTAGCTTCAATGTTTCAAGATGACAAATCTGCGTAACGAAGAACCGATTGGAGATGCCAAAAACCCTCGTTTTGGAACATGCGCAAACCACCCCGACTAACGCTGCCACAAACCCATCCCGTTGTTGAAGGTTTTTGGCTCTCTCGTGATAGCAGACCTTAGCTGCATAGCTGAAATTCGGAAAAGAGGCCTCGAACCTGCCGTTAGCCGCGCTGTCCATGAAGGTTCGATTCGGAAGCGGCGGCGCTATGTGCCGCATCGCGTTCGGCCCATTGGCGCTTTCATCGAGCGCGTATCGTTTTGTTCCGCTTCCTTCAGACGGCTACTGGACCTCACCCCAGAACAGAGGTGGTCCTGGATTTTCGACCAGTATGCAGCCTTGTTAAGATGGATCAGGATTTCATTTCAGGCCGCTAATCTCATTGGTTCTGTCTTGCTGGCATATGCCTCGTCAGGGGTCAAGATTCCGTGCGTCGAGTGCGGGCGTTCGCCGTTGTAATAGGCCAGCCACTTTCTGATACCAGCCTTTGTCTCTGAACCACTTTCGAAGGCATGCAGGTAGACGCATTCATACTTCAATGACCGCCACAGCCGTTCGATCATGCGATTGTCGCGCCATGCGCCTTTGCCATCCATGCTGATCTTTACCTTTGCCTCGGTGAGCACGTCGATCCAGTCGCCGCTGGTAAATTGGCTTCCCTGATCCGTGTTGAATATTTCCGGCGCGCCGTGTTTGGCCAAGGCCTCTTTCATGGCCTCGATGCAGAACCCCGCGTCCATGCTGTTCGATAATCGCCAGCTCAGAACCTTGCGATTGTGCCAATCCATGATCGCCACCAGATACAGAAAGCCACGCTGCATCGGGATGTATGTAATGTCAGCGCACCAGACCTGGTTCGGGCGGTCGATCACCAGATTGCGCAACAGATATGGCCAGATCTTATGCTGCGGATGCTTTTTGCTGGTGTTGGGTTCCTGATAAATCGGAACCAGACGCATAAGACGCATCAATCGCCGGACACGGTGACGGCCACATTGGTGATTATTGCGCTTCATGTATCGAGCCATCTGGCGTGACCCATACCATGGCGTTTCCAAAAACTGCTTATCAATGATCCCCATGAACCGCAGGTTCTCGGCACTCTCGCCCTTTGGCTCATAGTAAAGACTGGACCGCGTCAGCGTTAGCAGGGCACATTGGCGGCGGACGCTCAGCTTGTGGTCCTTGCTCACCATTTCTTGCCTCGCGTCCCGAGAAGTTGGTGCGAGGCATCGGCCAAAAAATCTCGCTCCACCACGAGCTGGCCAATCTTGGAATGCAGCTTATCGACTTCAGCCGCGTTAACCTGTTCTGGTGCAGCACCTCGGCGCGTGAATGCCGTCGCCATATTTTCTATCGCCGCCCGCTTCCATGTGCCGATCTGAGTCGGATGAACGCCGTATTTCTTGGACAGCTCTGCCAGCGTCATCTCCTCACGGATCGCTTCAAGCGCAACACGGGCCTTGAATTCTGGCGAATGGTTCTTTCGTTTTGTCATTTTGGATCGTCACTTTCATCATGCGATCCATCTTAACAGCCGGTCCGAATTTCCGCGACCACCTCTGATCGTGATGCCATGGTTGTTCCGGGCCATGATCCTGAAATCATGGAACGCTTTCCCCCGGCCACAGATGAGCTGAAAGGCATTGTGGCGCGGCTTGACTAGCAACTCTACCTATTAGGTCGTCGGGAGCCGCCTAAAGCCGCTGCATAGGCCGCCGGGGGTGAAGAGTGCTCACCTTGAGTGTTCCTGAAGGGCAACTTTCCTCTCGGCGTTTCCTGATTTGGAGAAAAGTTTCCGGTCAGGAACATTCCTTGCTATGCTGGTGAAAAGCTGATAAAAGTTCCCGATCGGTTACCTTTGTCGTGCTTGTGCTGCGACTAATGTAAATATTCCCGATTGGTAACATTCAGGAGGCCTAATGCAAACCATGGGCGAGGCGGAAGCACAGTCATTCGGGTTGATGATCCGGAGCCAGCGAAAGGCCATGGGCCTTCGGCAGGAAGATGTGGCTCTCGCAACGGGCGTAGGCAGGCGTTATCTCATTGATCTTGAGGGGGGGAAGCCTACCGCTCGGCTCGGTCCGGCCCTGATGATTGCCCGCCATCTTGGTATCATTCCCGGACTTGCCAATGCCATGTCCGCTAAGGGGGCTGACACCACGGCGACCATCTTGCCGTTCTTGGAGGACTGAATGCAGATATTCTTTGAGGGCAGGAAGGTCGCCATGCTTGTGCCGTCGGACATCGGCCCCTCCCTGATGTATGATCCGGAATGGCTGCGTCTGCCGGGGGCGTTTCCGATTTCCACGCGCATGCCGCTTAGAGAGGCGTCTTATGCGCCCTCGATCGTGCTGCCTTGGCTCGTGAATATTCTGCCCGAAGAGGAAAATCTGGAAGCAATCGCGCGGCTAACTGGGGTCGCCAAAGCAGACGCACTTGGCATTCTTGCCGAGATTGGCCGCGATACGTCAGGGGCGCTGTCTTTTGCCGAGCGCGGCACTGCGCGCATGAATTACCGCGCGGTGGAAACCAAGGACGAGCTCGAGCGCATCATCAATGAACTGCCAAGCAAACCCTTTCTGGCGGGCGATGATGGGGTATCTATGTCGCTGGCCGGCGTCCAGACCAAAATTGGCGTTCATATCGACGATCAAGGCCAGATCAGCATCCCGATCAACGGGTCCCCATCCACATGGATCCTCAAACCGGATACAGACCGGCTTTGGGGCAGCGTCTATAACGAGGCATACTGCCTAAGGCTGGCCTTGAATTCCGGCCTGAACGCTCCGGCAATCCGCATCGGGCGTGCGGTCACTCGGAAATTCATCCTTATCGAGCGCTACGACAGAGTAAGGGAGGGGGACGTTTGGCGCCGCATCCATCAAGAGGACATGTGCCAGGCCCTTGGTCACTTTCCTTCTACGAAATATGAATTGAACAAAGCTGGCCGCCGCGGGCCAGGTCTTCGAGACATCGTCGCGGTTTTGCGCGATCAATCAGGCCTGCCAGCGGTGCTATCGTTCCTGAAATATACGATTTTCAACATTCTGGTTTGCAACACCGATGCCCACGCTAAGAACTATTCGATCCTGATCCGTAGTGATGGCGTGGTCTTGACCCCGATCTATGACGTCATGTGTGCCGCGGTTTGGCCAAAGGTCACAAAGTATCTGGCCGTTTCGATTGCCACAAAACGGGACGGTAATCATTTGATGGGCAGACATTGGCAGCGTGAGGCGTTGCTCTGCTCCCTTGGTGCGCCCGCGCTTATCCGGATGGTAACAACACTTTGTAACGACGTCGAAAAGCAACTTGACCGCACCTTTGATGAAATCGTCGGGATGGATGCCGAGGCACGCGCCATGGCCGAATGTTGCCGCGACGAGATCCGCGCGCGCATCGGGCATGTCAGAGCTGGCCTGAAAGAGACAGAAGAGAACCTAGGCGCCTGGGTTGAAGCGTTCACCGCAAAACAAGCTGCGGCTGCAGAGGGCATGAAAAAGGCCTGACATGGACCAGCTGCACCGAGGAATGCCGGAAGGCACATACACTTCTGCCGCTCTGGCGGCTGCATCACCCAAGTCAAGCCTTCAGCCTCGTTTGCTCCCCCTGGGTTTACGTAAGGCGGGCCCGCAATGCGGTAGATGACGGCAACGTTATTTTGATCGTTCTAATCGCCCCCGTTCTCAGGTTGCGACAGCGCGAAGGGCAGCTTCGCCCATCATTTCTTCCATTGTCGCATGTCCGTGAGACCCCTATAAAGTGTGGCATCAAACTGTGGCTGCCCCGCAAGCATGAACGACACGATGCCCATATCTTTCAATAGTTTACATATAAAACAAGACGGATCCGTTCCCTACCGCCGCGGCAAAGTGTGGGCAGTTTGACTATATCCCACACCTTAGCGCAGGTAGATTACGGCGGTTGCGGCCCCCCGCAACCAACTTTAGCGAACTTTCGACTTTACCCAAACCCGCCTCTCCGGCGGGTTTTGCTTTGTTCAGCATCTCCAAGAGCTTACCGCGCAGCTCAAGCTCGTGATGCTTGGCCTCCGCGTTCCAGTTCACAACAACCGTGTCGATCATTTGGTGTAGCTCGTCGCTTGCGCGTCCCGTTACGGCCTCATTTGACAGGGTTGCCGCAAGATCATCTATGTGCGCTCTGTAGAGGGCAGGGAGGTCCGCCGGGAGCGTGACTGGTTCAGGTTTGATGGCCTCGCGTTTGGCGCGCGTTGCTTGGAGATCAGCTTCCAACTCTTTAAGGCGCTGTTTGAATGAAGCCAGGCCATCGCCATCCTCGACTGATCGCACGATGTTAGCGATCTTCGTCTCCATCTGGTGAATGTTGCGGTCGTGCAATTTGAGCACTTTGCCGTTCTCTTCGTCTTCCGCCTTTTTGCGAGCCAGAAACTTTTCCCGAAAATCTGCATAAGCCTCATCCTGCATCAAGCCAAACTTGAGGCCCGAGAGAATTGAGGTGGCCGCATCGTGCTCCTTGAGGCCACGCATTCCGGTGCAGACAGAAGCGCCTTTCTCTTTGGCGTTGGCGCAGTAGTAGCGGCGCGCTTTGCCGCTGCCTGCCACGGTAAGATTACCGCCGCATTGGCCGCAGCTCATCAAACCGGACAGCAAGTATTTACGCCGCCGAAATGATTGCCCGACCGAGAGGCCTTTCTTGTCCGTGGCCGGTTTGGCGCTGCGCACCTTTCTGTGTCCCGCTTGCACGGCTTTGACGGCATCCCAGAGATCTTGGTCGATGATGCGCAGGTCGGGCGCGTCTTGGATCTCCCAGTCTTCGACGGCGTTGAGACGTGAAACGCGCTCCCCTGTGTCGGGGTGTTTAGAATAGCGCAGCCTGTTCCAGACCCGACGCCCGACATAAAGCTCATTATTTAAGATGCCGGTGCCGCGGGTGGGGTTGCCGTTGATTGTGTTTTGCTTCCAGTGGCCGCTGGTCGCGCGTTTGGTGTTGGCGGCAGGAGACGGGATGCCGTCTGCATTCAGCTGTGCCGCGATCTTGAGTGGTGACACGCCGGACGCGTATTCAGTGAAGATGCGGCGCACGATGGCGGCTTCGTTGTCGTCAATATCGACGTGACCTTTTTGAACCAGACCATCTTGTCCGATGCGGAGGGCATAGCCGTAAGATTTGCCGCCTGCGCTTTGGCCGCGTTCAAACTTTCCGCGCAGACCGCGCCGTGTTTTGAGGGCGAGGTCTTCAAGAAATATCTGTGCCATCGTGGACATAATGCCGATGTCGAGCAGGCCGAGTTTGCCTTTGCCCAGTTGGTGAAGTTCAATGTCTGCGAAGGTCGCGGCCTTGTAGAAGTTCGAGGCCCGTTCAAGATCACGGCCAAGGCGATCGACGTGTTCGAACAGAACAATATCAAAGGAGCGTGCGTGAACTGCGTCCAGAAGCGCCTGAAACCCGGGCCGGTCCCGCAGGGCGCCAGACATCTTGGCGTCGGCGTATTCTTTGACCACTTCATACCCGTTGCGTTCTGCGTGTTTGCGGCATTCGCTGAACTGATCATCGACAGACTTGGGGTTTTGCATGTCCGAGGAGTAGCGCGCATAGATTGCCACGCGGGGCTTATCAGTCATTCAGATTCTCCTTGTGTCATGAAGCTGCGGCAGGTGCGGAAGAAATACAAATTCAATTTGAGCAAAGTATGGAGGCAGGCGCCTTAGTCCGGCCAGGATTGCCTCTATTATCCATGTCACTGCGTTCGGTGTTTCTTCCTTCGTTCCGTCCTTCTGGGTGGCCCGCTTGGCGGCGACTTCGGCAATCAGGTCGATCAGATTTGTGAGGGTCATGTGCTTCTCTTTCGGTTGTGGACACCGAAAACCAACAACACGATGAGAACACTGGCCTGCTACGGTTGGTCGTTTACGCCCGCACAGAGTTGATCTGTGCGGGCGTTTTTGTTTTGCGGGCGGCCGATATCTGTAGCAGCAGAAGGTGGGGGACCGGCGCGCCCTGACGCAGGATGTCTAATCCTGCGTGTCTCGGGAGGTCAGAGCGTTTGGCGCAGCTCTGATAAAGCAGTCTCGGCGTGCATAAGGTCGTGCACAGCCATCAGTGTCTCGTGCAAATCCAGCAGGATAAAAAATGCCCGCGCGCAGTCCTGCGCTTGTTGCGTCTGGCGCGCCTCATTCCAGCAGGCGGGGGCTGACACATTGCATTCGTCGTAGTCCACATGTGAGATCACTGTCGTGCCACCTTCGATATGGCGCGACAGAACGTCGATCTGCACATCGAGTTCGTCCACCATCGCTTGGGTGAAGATTTTGCGGTTCTCAATCGCATCGACAAGCCGCTGAAACCCGACGCGTTCCTTTGGGTGGATGTTGTGCAAGATGTCCTGCTGGATTGCGGTGAGGCAGTCACGCGACTTGGCAAAGGCTGATGCCGCCAGGGCGTCGATGTTGTCGTAAGTGATGGGAAGAAGTTGGGTCATGAAAGACCTCCTTTAAGTTTGGGTGGGGTGGCTTCGCGAGATGCGCGGTTCCGCAAAAGGAAACCGTGCTCTTCGCGCTGCCAGCGCTCTTGTTCTTCTCTATGCTCCCGCAGGGCCTCGGCGTGGATGTCTGCTTCTGCATGAATGCGCGCGCGCACATCGTTCATGCGCTCGATCAGCGGTGGATCAAGGCGACCGATGAGTGTGCCGCGATTATCACCGCCATCGAAGCCAGGATGGTTCACGCTGACGATGACGCGGCGTGCGCAAACAAAGCGTGAGGGGCGATCAAGGCCTGCGGCGTGGCAAGAAGCCGTCTGGTTGACCCGGACCTCATAGCCGCGGTTGGCTTTTGTGGGGGACGAAGTCCCGTAGGCAAGTTCGACGAAGTTGGTGCCGTTTATGTCGAAGACGTCGAGCACCAGACAAGGGCGGCGCTTGGGCTGTACGGACATGCGGTTGGTTTCCATTGCGCGTGGGTCAAATAAGCTGGTCGCGACGCTTATCAATGAACTGACGCGTCAACACACCGAACTGACGGTCGATCAGGTAATCGTCGATATGGGAACGGTCCCGGACAACGAGTTGTTCAACGCGTTGCGCGAGGTGGCCGGGAATGGCGGCGTTACCGATATCAAGTCGCTGATCGCGAACACGCCGCAGCCTCGCGGGCAATTAGGGTACGAGCTGCACCGAATTGGCGATGCTCAGGCCAGCCGGAACATCCACACCGCGATCTATGACGCGTTTCGGCTTTGCCACCAGTCATGATCCATTAACATTTTCGAAACGTAGTCGCCACGACTGAGCACCAGCCGGTCCTTTACCCAAATGATCTGCGACCGCTCATTGAGGAGCTGTGACTGAATCTGGTGTTTGGGCGGTTTGAAGGTTGGCGGCGTATCTGGTTGCTTTGTTGTTGAGAGACAGCAGCCCAACCAAAGGAGATACACCACCATGGAAACGACTAACATTGTTGAATTTGCGCGTCGAGACGGGGTGACGGACGCACTGACGGATTGCGGTGCGGGAAAGCTCTCAGTTCTCTCCGATGTCGGTACGGCGATTTTTGGGCTATCAGGAAGGCGACGCTATCGATTGGGTGGTCAGAGATCGCACGCGCCGGATCCGCATCGAGAAGGTGATCTACCAACCGGAATCCTTTGGTGACCTTCACCTCTAGGCCCTCATCCATCAATTTCCTCAAATCAGCCCCCTTGAGAATGACGATCGCTCATCCGCTGCCCCCTTCTCGGCGTGTAAACACGCCTTCCAGCCAACGGATGCTTCTGAACCCATTTGTTCAAAGTCGAAAGACCCACGCCCAAATCTGATGAAACTTACGGTCGTGGTAGGCGACTTGTAACCGCACTGCATCACGCCGAAACGCGTCTGTGTATCTCGGTGCCATTCTTAATCACTTTCATAGCAAACATTGCTCGAAAGAGACAGGAACTAAAACGGGGCACGACCAGAGGTTGCGTCAGAGTTAGGCGCTGGCGCCAGTCCGTTGCACGTTAATCAACCCAGCGGTGGCGAGAACACCAGCAATGAGTGCTAGGAAGAACGATAGGACTGCCCCCAAGGGTTCTAGCAGAACTGCAAGCACAAACGTGAACGCAACAGGGCTGAGAACCCCCAGTATAACAGCTCGCAAGGTCGATATTACCATAGCCGCGCCGGAGCGGTGATGAATGGTCATCGCAATGACGGTTAGGCCGATGGGATATGAAATAAGCAACCCTGCCCATACAGATCCCAGCCGCCATGAAGCTGCAGTGACCCCCGCTACGAGCAGGCCTGCTGCCACGCCTCGTACAACCAATAAGGTCAACGTGCCTCTGGCGCGGCCTGGCGTGAAGGGGCGCAGGAACCGCCGCGAACAAAAGCGAACGGCGATCATTGCAGGCAGGAAAATCAGCAATCCGGTCCATGGTGATGGTGGAATCCAGGATAAAACCCAAGCGCACACCACCCACGCCAGTGTGGCCGCGAAAATGGCCGCACGGGATTTGGCCGCAACAGCGATATACCCTATTAAAAATGCCTGTGTCGCAGTCAGAGATATCAGGGAAGCGGCCGCCGCATTGGCACTGAATGCAACACTGTGGTCGCGCACAATAAAGAAAAAAGCTGGACCGATAACGATCGGCAAGCCTGCAAGCGCGCCGCCGATCTTCGGGCCAAGCCGCTCAACCGCCAACGTAATGCCAATGACGATGCCCGCCGTTGAAAGAACGCGAACCAAAAGTTCGATGGCCAGATCAGTAGGCATAATGGTCAGTTCCTTATTGTGAAGTATGTGACGGTTTCATTCCAAATCCCGCCACCCTCTAGGCGGAGCGACGCTCGCATTTGCGAACAACCAGGCAGCCCAATGATCAGCCTACTTGGCTCATGGTGATTTGATGAGGTCCAATCCCTCAATGTTGTCGAAATCCCGTGCTTCGGCTGCGATCAACTCAATGCGCCGGTGTGGCACCGTGTTGCCAATTTTGCGCAAAGCGCTGTCGATCAAACTATAGACTTCGTCGCGGCAGTCTATATCTCGGTCGAAACGTGTCAGCCAATAGCGCAGCCCATAGACGATACCGCCTTCATCATATGAAAGAACGCGCACATCTGGGGACGGATCTTGCTGGATCAGCTTGGCTTCTTTGACGGCGTCTAGCATTACCCTTTTTGCCAGTTCAATCGGTATGACATGGTCAAGCATGATAGAGACTTGTGCGCGATATTGCGGCTTTGGGGCGGAATAGTTGGTGATGCGCTGGCGTGCGATTTCACTGTTGGGAATGATGAGGTAAGTTTGATCACGGGTCAGAACGCGGGTGGTTCTCCAGCCAATCTCAACGACTTTACCGCGCGCTAGCCCGTCGATATCCACCCAATCGCCAATGCGGAAAGGGCCCTCGACACCAAGGGCAATCCCCGACAGCGTGTCGGCCACAACGTTTCGTATGGCGAACCCCAGCATTGCAATAACCAGACCTGATCCTGCAAGTGCGCCGGTTGCGCCTTGTCCCATAAACAAGGCCACCGTCGCTGCAAAAGCGAACAAAAATAGCATTACGGCAATCAAATCTTTGAGCAGTCGTGGGTAGGGCCGCCGACGCGCCGTTGCTTGATCAAGCGCAAGCGCCAAAAGCCTGCTCGCAAACCATGCCGCGGCAAAATAGGCCAGTCCTGTGACCCCTAGCAGTAAGGTTTCATCGTCTTCGACAAGGGCGCTGATATCAGCGTAAAAGAGAAATAGGATCAACCCAAGCGTCAAAATGACAAGGGCGGTTGGCCACACGAGGCGGCGTGCATGTTGTTGCGCGGTCATTTCCGGCTCCTTTCACGGGTGCCTGCATGATTGAGGTTTGCGGCAGCGGTACATGGGCACTTTCCTGCATGTGCGCGTGGTATCGGATCCCTGCACAGATGGCAGATCTGGCCAAAGGACAGGTTTGCCGACTGAATACTCTCACGGCAGAAGGGGCATCGAAAAGAGGCCGATCTGGGAAGCGCTTGGTGACAAGAGGCACAGTAACTGCGGGCGAATTGTGGTGGCATTGGCCTTACTCCGGGATGTGATTGTTGGATGCAAAAGATGTTTGATATTGCCCCGAACAAACCCGCCAGTGAGGATGACAACGCTGGTTTGCTTGGTCGGGGTTAAGGAGGTCGGGTGGGGGTAGATGTTCGTGGTGGGCTCATAACGGATTGTCGCTTTCGTTCTCGGATGGCGGCACCACGTCGATAACAGTTAAGAGACGGCGTTGATCGCTGCGCGTATCGCAATAGGAGGCGGCCCCGACAGATAGCCCAAAAAGCGCAACACCGACCGGGGTCATAATCGAAATCCGATTGCGCAAGATGTCGGCATGTTCGGGATAAACCAGTGTTACAGTATTAGTCTGGCCGGTTGCTTCATCGCGGTATGTCACGGTGTTGCCGATCGACACGACATTCTTGGGTGCTGGGTTCGACTTGACGGTCCTTGCGTGGCCAAGCTCTTCCAGCATGCGATCCGCCAATGCGGGGTTGCGCAGCATGGCGCCTTCGGTCAGCGTTTTAACATGGATGATCTCGTCTTTACGGATCACGATTTTCGGGATTCAGACATTTGGATGTTCATGGGGTATGCCCTTGTAGCGATGACATGTTGATAAGTTCCCGATCCTAGGATCAGGCTGTGGAATGGTGCAAAAATTTCTGTAGTTTAAGTGGGAGGAGTCGTCTTGAAGACCGCCAGTGAGGACGTTGGCATGCGTCTCATCGGCGGGCCGCTATGGGCGGTGTTTGTCAAACGGAATGAATTAATGTTGGTCATTGCTACTCCTCGGACGTCGCAACGTCACACGCTCATTTCAAGAATTTGAGGAGGCCCCGGGGATGTCGTCAGGCGCAGACGCGCCTATGCCGCCCGGGGAAGCAGGCGGTTCAGTAAAGGAAACCGGAAATGAGCTGCATAAGTTATCATGGTTCCAATGTAGGAAGGCATGACGATTGTGTCAATTGGCGGCGTCTGCATGCGGGCGACCCTATCCGTTTGTCGCATAAATGGCCCACCTTGGGGCGCTTTCGGGCCGAAAGGTCGCAGGCAAGCCGAGACGGATTGAAAGCCGCACTCTCAAGCCGCATATTGGGTGCATGATGATGTTCAGTATTGATATGAGGTTCCTGCTTTACGCAGGAAACAGACTGAACCGCCGGTAACCCCGAGCGGGGACGGCGCGCGACGTCGGTTCCTACCTCGGGGGTCATTCCGATCTCTTACAGATCATACCAGAATGGATGCAAGCCTTGCGGCTAGCCCCCGCCCAGACGTGTCTTGTCCGGTCTTTGGACGGGTCGGTGTCGTCGATTCTGGATCCATTACTTTTACATAAGGAGCGTGACATGAATCCGGTTCAATCTTACCCACAAGCGATCTCCGTTCACAGGGCGAACGGCGGATTGATCCGCCGCTGGATGGGCCTTTCAGTTCGGAAATGGCAGCAGCGCAAAATGATTGCAGCCTTCAACGCACTGGACAACTGGATACTCCAAGACATTGGTATTGAGCGCTGTGACATCGAGCGCATCGTGAAGGGATTTGATGAGCGTGAACTTCAGATGATCCCGCTGGCGCCGCCAAAAGCAAACGCGCAGATCGATCAGTCTTTCAGGCGGGCTACCTGATCGCTGTCGTTGAGGGAGCGCCGTGCCGCCAATACGGCAAAGCGCGTCGTTGGCCCATTTTGCCCAAAACCCCACTTGCTAAGGAGACTGACTGATGATGATTTGCAAAGCCGACTTCCAAGAGCTGTTTCCACACATCTTTACGGTTGAGCCGCCTAGCCCTGCGAAAGCCGCGGCTTCGCGATCAGACAAGGAGTGTTTCGACCGATGGGAAAATGACGGAGGGCGCGTAGAACGCCTCCGGCGTGCGATCTGTATTTCAAAGCCAGATGCAGCTGCGTAGTCTTCATCTGACTTTATTTAACGTGTTGTGAATAGTGAGAAATAACTATGGCCTTATCAAGACAAACAGGTAAGGCGCGATGCGCTGTCAATGATGGCAGCCTTTTCAAAAGGAAGTGAATCATGGCCAAGGGTCTGAATAAACGACGACGTGACGAAAAGAAACCGAAGAAAGAAGTCGTGAAAACCATCGCCGCCGCACCGAGCATGAAAAACGTTGTCGCGACGACAGCGACAAAGCTCAAATCAAAGTAATACGATAGGTCGGCGGTTACTTCGGATTGATCTGTCAGAAGAAAATGTCGCCTGGAGACGCCGTCGACCACAGTCGGAAATACTGTTTGCGGTCTTGTTAGGCCCTGGACCCATTGATGTGGTTGCGGTCACCGCGCGATCTTGAGTCAATCTCGGCGTTGTTGCATAACTCTGTCTGCCGAGGATTCACATCGTGAATCCATGCGGTTAGATAGGCGGCATGAGCAAGCCATCACCCGCCCGCTACCGCACGACGAACTGGTCCAGCTACACGGCTTCGCTGCGCAACCCTGGGTCGCTGCTGATATTGCTGGACAAGGAGATGACCTGGCTCGCGCCGTATGACGGCGGCCTGGGTCGGCCTGCAGTATTCTCCGACACGGTCTGCACAACTCTGAAGGAGTAGGCGAATGAGGGATAGTCTTTTACTGATGGACAGATTATCGGGACGATCAAGGAACGGGAGGCGGGTTTGCCAACTGCTGAGCTGTGCCGAAAGCATGGATTGAGGCCTGCGAAGTTTTACAAAGTGAAGGCCAAGTATGGCGGGATGGATTTGTCCGATTCCAAGCGCCTGATTGCGGATGTATGGTACATGGCAGATCTTTCTCACGAGTATCCTACGCTGCGGCAAAAACAAATCCTATCGACGTCAACGCTCTATCTGAATTTGGCTCAATCTGGCGAAATAGTATCCAAATCGAGCCTCCGCAAACAAAAAATATATATAAAACAAATATTTAAGTGTTAAGCGTCTCGCTTGTGTATAAGCCTGCGCGTTTTACGTCAAGGTGCCCAACTCATTGACGTGCCGGGTGCACTGCGGGGCGTCCATTGCAACGATGATGGCGTATGCGGTTCGGTTCTTGGGATGGGTAAGGTCAATTCTTCCGCTTCGATGCAAGCCATCCTGCTGAACCCAAACTTTGATTTCTCCGAAGCCTACTACGTTCTTTCAGGTGTTGCCGGGACGCCTCCTTCGCGCGGCACCATCGCGGACGTAAGCTGGGCGACTTGGCTAGTCGATTATGACCTCGGCCATCGCTGGGCACCTGAGGAAGGGAATGCCGACGCGCCGGTCTTCATTCCCCGCAAGGGATATGAAGCCTACCGCTTGTTCGAAATGAACCCCGCTTTGGTAGCTGCGGCCGTCGACCTTCCAACGACGTTGAGCTTCAGGACTCAGAGTCGGCGCAGGCTTACCGCATGCGGTATCCCGATGCGGCGGCGCAGGCTGCGCCCTCGGTAAAGACTGGAACCCACATGACGGGCGATACCTTCTTCCATGGACCGGGCCTGTCGAACGAAGCACAGTATATCGCGAACCTTTATGGGGCGGACGATTACCTGATTACGGAAATGGAAGCTGCGGCCTTGGCTTTGGTCATTAACCGCACCCACGGCACGGAGCGGATTCTCAGCCTTCGCGGCGCAGTGAACTTCGATCAGGGTAACCCGAACGAAACCACGCAGCAGCATCTTGACCCCGCCCCGGGGGAAACGGCGGGTGGTTTCGCTGAAACCGTTGCCAACATCACCCTTGTAGGTGCGCCAGTAGTGGATGCGATTGTGTCGGATTGGGACAATTGGCGGACAGGCGCTCCAGCGCCAACACACAACTGAACGAGCTCTGATTAAATTACGCGGGCGGGCAGGTGGGATAATTTTTGCCTGCCCGCATTAGTCTTGCACTGTAATTGGAGCACGCAGTTGGAAAACGCCAAATGGCCGTGTTGAAGCGTCACTGGACGCGATAGCCACCGTTATACGCTATTTCGTAGCACAGCGAACGGCAACTAAGTCCCGCAGTGCGGTCACTCAAGCTGAATGCCCTGAATGACCGCACCGCTGTAACTGGCTCTACCTCGCCCGCTTGTATGCCACCGACCAGACCACCGACCCAATGGTCAGCAACGCGCCGATCACGGGCTCAACATCAGAGGCTTCGACATACCCCTTGGCGACGAGAGCAGTGCCAACGACAGTCAGGACTTGGCGCACCAGCGCCAGAATTGCAGGTTTCAGCATGGTTTTCTCCTGTTCAGCTTTCATTGGTGGTTGCGAGGTATTCGCCCGGCTTCATCGTTGGCAGGCGCTGCGGGCGGGGCGGAAAGGTTGCTGGCCAGCGCGCGCCGAGCAGGCGTGATTTGGCGATGCGGGCGATGGTGACGGCATCGGATTGGTTGCCGCCGAGCACGTAGAAATGCGTGTCGTCCTGACCGATGGCGAAGCCGACATGACCGCCAGACCCGCGTGCGAAGATCAAAACGGCGCCTGTCACCGGCTGGACCGCTTGCCCGAACAAGAGCCAGTTTCGCGCCCAATAGGGATTGATCCCCAGCGCACCTAGCAAAGGCTCGTCCGGTAACCCCATACGAATGCAGGTTTCCACGAAATCGCCGCACCAAGGGGTTTTTGACGGGTCGCCTAAACTTCGGCCATCGCGTTTGAGCCAAACCATCAACCAGGACCGATCGCGGGCCTCGTGGCGGCCAAACGCGGATTTGGCTTCCGTGATCCAGGGCAATGGGCCCAGCGGTGCCTGGGAGGCCGCGGGACCATTGGCGGCCAGCAGTGCTTTTATTGCGCGCGCCGTGCCCAAACCATCCGTGCCATCTTGTTTTCTAGGGCGACCGCGGCAACCATTCGAGGCTTGCGGGCGACAAGGCTGGCAAGCCAGCGGTTGGTGCTGTCCCCCCCGCGCACAACCCATCGGATCACGCTCATGGCTCCGATGATCAGCAGCTTACAGATGTCACATTGACCCATTGCGCTGACAGCGCCGAGGCGTGTTTTGCCTCCCGTCGCATGTTGTCGTGGGACGAGACCCAACCAGGCAGCAAAATTGCGGCCATTGTCGAATGTCTCAAGATCGGGGGCGATGGCAGCGATTGCGCCAGCGGTTACTGGGCCGATGCCGGGCACCGTGCAAAGACGGCGCAACTCGTCATCCGTTTTCGGTGCGACTTCAAGTTCATCAGCCAGACGCGTGATCACCTTGGTCAACTCGCCGATCTGCTGCAGATAAAGCTACTCCATCTCGCGCACTGTTGTGGGCAGATCAATCTGCGGTCCATTTAGAGCTGCTTGCAGAAGCTTCAGATAAATCGGACCTTTTGGGCAACCAGCAAGAACTCGGCCAGATGCCCCTGAGCGCATTGATCAGTTGCGTACGTTGCCTCACAAAGCACTGGTGCGTCCGAAAAGCCACGGCGCGCGCTTGTTTCTCAGCGCTCTGCACCGGGCCAGTGCCACATCGCCGAAACAGCGGCATTAAGTCCATGGCTGACAGGGCTACCTGGCCTGCGAAAACGGCGTCGTCGCAGTGAACAAGCCCGATGCCGGTCATGATTTTGAGTTTGCCGATCGCGGCCCAGCCCGCGATATCGGCAATGGAACAACACCAGCGGGCTGAGGCTTCGTGTAGAGTGAAGAAAACGCGTTGTGGGAGTGCCACGATGAATCCGCCCTCAAAAGGACCAAAGAGGGGAACGTGCCTGTGCCGCCTGCTGGTCAAGTTTTTTATGTTTAAAACAGGGCGCAACGGCAAAAGTGATCATGACGCCAAAGCGCCTTCTTCGACCTGATGTGCCGGATGATACGTCCTGTCATGCTTTTTGATTAAGGACTGCTCGCTCCATGCGTGCAAACTGCACGGGGCAACGATTCGGAACAAGAGGGGGGGGGCGATCAGGAAATGTTGAAAGAGAACAAATAATGAACTCGCCGCTTGAGCGAGGAACAAAGTTCCAAGCGGCTTGAGAGCTGACGAGTCGCAGGAATGGGTACGGTCTTGCCGTTTAAGATACCTTCACTGAGACTAGGAAGATCACTCTAAATAACGATTGCCCAAGCGAGCATTTCGGTCAAGTTTTGCGAATCAGTTGCTAAACTGGCAGCGGCGTTGCATAAGAACAGCTTAGGATCTGCGCGTTTCGTGCGGGGTGCTTTGTTGTAAGGTGGTGCCAGGTCTGGTGGGGTTCTCCGGTTTCAGACCATTTCCCTTCGGTCGCCGCCAAGGCGCTAAAATAAGGAAATCCGATGAACTTCATTCAAACGACAATCAAGAAATCATTAGGATTTATACTGGGTGCCACGATGGCTGCTACTACCGCGCAGGCTGGTCCGCTTGAAGACCGGGTCGAAGCCGGTGAGCCGATCCGGCTGGGTTTTGCCGCGGCTCCGCCTTGGGCCTATGCCGGTGATGACGGGGCCGCGAAAGGTTTCGTCAACGATATCACCATCGATGTCCTGAAGCGGATGGGTCACACGGATGTCGAACCCGTGTTGACCGACTGGGCTGGTCTTATTCCCAGCCTGAACGCGTCGCGCGTCGATATCGTGACCGGGGGCATGTATGTTCTGGCGGCACGCTGCGCCAACATGGATTTTTCCGAGCCGATCGGCGTGTTTGGTGACGCTTTTGTCGTGCCTGCCGGCAATCCCAAGGGTGTGAGCACCTATCAGGATATCATTGATCAGGATCTGATCATGGTCTCGCCCTCGGGCTATAACACCATTGCTGATGCGAAGGCGGCCGGCGTTCCCACTGGCAACATTATGGAAGTGCCGGGCACGACCGAAATGCTGGCAGCGATCCGCGCAGGCCGCGCTGATGCCGGTGCCACCAACGCGCTTGAGGCGCAGCGGGTGGCAGACATGTCGGACGCAGTTGAAATGACTGATCCGCTGGCCTTTCCGCCTGAAAGTCGCACGCCGGTCGCCGTTGGCTTCCATACCGACGACGATGCATTCCGCGAGGCGTTCAACGCAGCGCTGGCCGAATATCTCGGCTCGGACGAAATGATGGCCAAGGTAGCTCAGGAAAACTATATCCCGGCGTTCCTGCCTGACGGTCAGACCACCGCCGAGGCGTGCAAGGCAAACTAAGCCGCCCCGCACAGCACCAAACAGCCGGACGGCGATCACCGCCGTCCGGTTTTGCTTTTCCGAGTCAAGGGATTTGACCAGAGATGTCCTATCTGGATTTCCTCGCCGACCACAGCGATCGCCTGATTGACGGAACACTGATTACCATCGGACAGTTTGTTTTGGCTGCGCTTGTAGCCGTTACAGCGGCGGTATTGTCGGGGCTGATGAAACTTTCTCCATCAAAGACGGTGCGCGGCGCGGCCACCGTTTACATCGAGATCTTTCGCGGCACTTCTCTTTTGGTGCAACTGTATTGGATCTTCTTTGTTCTGCCCCTGTTAGGGATCAATCTCGACAAATTCACCGCCGGATTCGTCACCGTGGGACTTTGCTATGGCGCCTATGGGGCGGAACTGGTTCGCGGTGCCATCGTGTCGGTGCCCAAGGGCCAGTGGGAGGCGGCGCTGGCGCTGAATATGTCGCCCGCTCGCCGTATGTGGCGCATTATCCTGCCACAGGCATTGGTGGGGATGCTTCCGGCCTGGGGCAATCTTATGGTTGAAATCCTCAAGGGCACGGCACTGGTCGCGTTGATCTCGGTCACGGACCTGATGTTTGAAACCCGCCAGATCAACAACAACACTTTCTTGTCCGCACAGGCCTTTGGCACCGCGCTGATCATCTATTACATTTTTGCCCGTTTCCTGATCACCCCGCTCATGCGTTGGGTGGAACGGATCATGGCCCGCAAGATCGGGAGGGCCTGAACAATGCTGGGCTGGAAATGGGACTTTACTTGGGAGATCCTGCCGCGTCTTATAGTTGCGACAGGCAACACGCTTATGGCGGCGGGCGGCGGCTATGCTGTAGCGCTGGTGCTGGGGCTGGTGTTCGCGCTGGCGCAGCGCACGCCGTTTCGGCCGCTGACGGTGATCACTCGCGAGGTGGTGGAATTCATCCGCTCGACCCCGCTGCTGTTGCAGATCTTCTTCATCTACTATGTCGGCCCGCAAATCGGCCTGCGCTTGTCACCCTGGACCGCCGGGCTGCTGGCCATCGGGTTGCACTATGCGGCCTATCTGTCGGAGGTCTATCGCGGCGGCATCGAAGGCGTGCCGAAGGGGCAATGGGAGGCGGCGAAGGCGATCAACCTGTCGACGATGAAGACCTACCGGCGCATTATCATCCCGCAGGCGCTGCCTCCTGCCTTGTCGGGCATGGGGAATTATCTGGTCGGCATCTTCAAGGACACGCCGATGTTGTCGGTGATCGGGGTGGGCGAGTTGATGCACACCGCCAATTCCATCGGTGCCGAGAATTATCGCTATCTTGAACCTTACACAATTGTCGGCTTGTTGTTTCTGGCCATATCGCTGCCGACAGCATGGGTTATCCGCCGTTTTGAAATCTCCGTGCGCCGCAAACTGGGACTGATCAAATGACACACGACATGAGCCAATACCCCCTGACGCTGGAAGGCGACGACGCGCCTATGGTGCGGTTTCAAAACGTAACCAAGAAGTATGGCGATCTGACCGTACTCGATCGCCTGGATCTGGATGTTGCAGCGGGGGAAATGGTGACGATCATCGGCCCCTCGGGGTCGGGAAAGACCACTGTTTTGCGCATGTTGATGACGCTAGAAACGATTGACAGCGGCGTGATCTATGTGGACGGCGAACCGCTGACCCATATGGAAAAAGATGGAAAACTCGTGCGAGCGAATGCCGCACACATGCGCCGGATGCGCAGCAAGATCGGCATGTGCTTTCAGCATTTCAACCTGTTCCCGCACATGACCGCGCTTGGGAACTGTATGGAAGGCCCGGTGCAGGTTCTTGGCATCCCGAAGAAGGAGGCCGAGTTGCGCGCGCTTGAACTGTTGGACATGGTCGGCATGTCCGAAAAGCGTGATCAGCATCCCGCGCGCCTATCTGGTGGCCAACAGCAACGCGTTGCCATCGCCCGTGCACTTGCCATGCGGCCCAAGGTCATGTTGTTCGATGAGGTCACATCGGCGCTTGACCCGGAGGTAATTAGCGAAGTCACCGGTGTTATCCGCAAGCTGGTGGATCAGCACAACCTGACCATGCTGATGGTGACCCATCAGATGGGTTTTGCCAAAGAAATTTCGGACCGGGTCTGTTTCTTTTTTGACGGCAGCATCGAAGAACAAGGCTCCCCCGAAGTGCTGTTCGACAACCCCGAAAGAGAACGCACCCAGCAATTCCTAAGCGCTGTTCTGGAAGCAAACTGATCAGCTTCAGGCATGGGCCAGAGCTCGGAAGTCACCGCCTAGGGCATCCTTGCAATGCGGCGGACGAACGTCACTCAGATATTTAATGAAACGGACGGCCAGGGTCCAGGGGCTTGCCCTTGGCGAATGCGTAGCTCGCACGCAGAACCGAAGGGCCGAAGTGCGAGCTACTTAGTGAGTAAATGACCCGCGCTCCGTAGAAGTCGACGCATGTCGTTTCCGGCCCAAAGCCGACACTCCCTGTGATCGGTGTGCTCGGTTGGGGCTCTTCAAAGCAGCCGTTCGTTCAGCGTTTGGTTGCGCGCGTCCATGAATGGATTTTAGCTGCAACGTTTTGTTAACCGTGATGTGGGAAGAGTAGGCATGATATTACAGGTATGGAAAATTGAAGTCCCCTCAGCAGCCGCCAACAGCCTATCTATCCACGGTTGGGCATTGGCGCATACTGCGGACGAGGCGAAGTCACTGTCAGGCTTTAAAAACGCGATCATTCAACAAAAACCGGAGCATATTTGGGTCGCGCGAAAGCGTGTCGTATGGGAAAATCAACTCACCGGTTAACGTTGATTGGCGATTTCGGCCCAAAGCTGCCGTTCGCTTCATTGCCGAGCGCTACGGTGCAGCTTCACCAGACCGGCCATTCGTCCACCGTGCAGCATTTTCGGTGGGTGAACGTCGGTCTGCTGGACTTAGCGCGAATTCGCCGCGTGTGCATGAATGGCCGCTCACGGAAGTGTATGTCTGAACCGACGGCTATCTCTGTTGACTTAATTCGGATGAAATCTAAGAACTTAGGATTGAGCCAACCAACGGCCGGCCCAAACTGTATTGATGATTACCGCTAGGCAAAATCTGGTGCGTCCAGGGTTTCGCCGTTCATGTTGCCAGTTACAGCGGCGACATAAGCTTTGGCAGTGTCCGCAGCAGAAAGACCGGATCTTGGGTCCATGCCCATTTTTACCATTGTCTCTTTAACAAACACCGGGCTAACGGTGTTGACACGCAATCCCCGGTCAAGTTCCAGCGATGCCGCTTTTGCGAAAGACTCCAACGCGCCGTTTGCCATGCTGATCACAACTGATCCGGGCATTGGTTGACGAGACAGAATGCCCGCAGTCAGGACAAATGACCCGTCGTCGCTGACATGATCCTGTCCAACCCGAACCAGATTGACCTGACCCATCAGCTTGTTGCTAAGTGCCAGATCATAGGCCGCATCGTCGAGCTCGTTGAAGGGGGCGAAACCCGCCAGACCTGCAGTGCTAATGACCGCGTCAACCTTGCCAATCGCGGTAAACATCGCATTGATAGAAGCTTTGGAACCGAGGTCAACTTTGACGTCGCCATCGCTGTATCCAGCACTGATAATTTCGTGATTTGCGGACAGGGCATTTGCAACAGCGCCGCCGATAAGACCAGTTGCGCCTACGATAAGAATTTTCATGGTATTTCTCCGAATTGATATGTGGTCAGCGCTGCCCTGTAGGTTACTGGACAACGGTAGGTGTTTGAGGGCGATTACGGCTTGACGCTGTAGTCCATGTCGAGCGGTGCAGGTCCGGTGGCGGGGTAATCCCCCCCGAAAGTAAGGGGCTGCGGAAGTAGAATTTTCTCGGCAAGATGAACGAGGAGATTTTGAATGAAAATGACCAGATATAGCGAACCCCAGATCCTTGCGATCCTGCGCCAAGCCGAAGGTGGTGTGCCGGTGGCCGAGCTTTGCCGTGAACATGGCATGAGCAATGCGTCGTTTTACAAATGGCGTGCGAAGTATGGTGGCATGGATGCATCCATGGTCAGCCAGATGAAAGCCATGGAGGAAGAGAACCGCAGGCTGAAGCGGATGTATGCAGATCTGAGCATGCAGGCGGACTTATTGAAGGAAGCCCTCGGAAAAAAGTAACGGGGCCATCTCAGCGCCGCGAGATGGCCGAAACGGCGGTAGAGCGACGGGGCGTCAGCATCGCGCTGGCGTGCCGGGCCTTCGAGGTCAGCGAGACCTGCTATCGTTACAGCCCGAAGCTGAAAGACGAGAACGAGGTGATCGCCGATCTGCTGACAGGGCTGACGGATGCGCGCAAGACTTGGGGATTTGGCCTGTGTTTCCTGCATTTGCGCAACGTGAAGGGGCATCCGTGGAACCACAAGCGGGTCTACCGGATCTACTGTGAGCTGGAACTGAACCTGCGCATCAAGCCGCGCAAGCGGCTGAAACGGGAGAAGCCTGACGTTCTGGCGGTCCCGAACAGACCGAATGTGACCTGGTCCATGGACTTCATGGCGGATCGCCTCGGCGACGGCAGGGCTTTTCGGCTTTTGAATGTGTTGGACGACTTCAACCGCGAAGGGCTGGGGATCGAGGTTGATTTCTCGCTCCCTGCCGAACGGGTCATCCGCAGCCTTGATCGCATTATCGAATGGCGCGGAAAACCGGGCACGATCAGGGTCGACAATGGGCCGGAATATATCAGCGAAACACTGAGAAAATGGGCTGAGAAACATAGTGTTACGATCCAGCACATCCAACCCGGACAGCCCCAGCAGAACGCCTATGTCGAGCGCTACAACCGGACGGTTCGGCATGAATGGCTGGATCAATACATCATCGAAAGCATCGAGGAGGCTCAGGATCAGGCCACACAATGGCTCTGGACATATAACAACGACCGCCCGAACATGGGCATCGGCGGCATCACACCCGCTATGAAACTGAAAATGGCCGCGTAAGTTCTACAGATGCACCCCGTTAAAAAGGGGGCGATTACCGCGGGACCGACAAGTTGCTCCATTTGCAACCGGAAACGCTCAACCAGATCACGTTTCAGCATGAAACGATGGAAATCTGCGGGCGACGTGTTGTAGTGGCGGACGGGCTTGTAACCGCCGGGTGCCTCAATATCCATGCGCGCGGGAAATTGCAGCCATTTGCCTTGGAACTCCTCAGACAGCATCCAGTTCAGATAGAGCTTGGCCGCCGCTTTGTTCTTGGCATCCGTTGGAATGGCGGCAACCTGGAACCATGTCAGGAAGAAGTCCTCTTCGGGCAGCACAAGTCGCGTATCACTGCCATCCCATGGTACAAACGCCCAGGATGTGGTGAAGCTCGCGCCGTACCAGCCATTGTCAATTGCGACATAGGGCATGGAGGTGCCACGCACCCAAGTTGGATCAGTCGCGACCAGTTTTTCCAGATACTCCCAGCCGTATTTTTCTTTGAGGTTCCAGAATTGGTAGAGTACCGCGTCATCCGTGTGTGGGTAGGTCAGGATCAGTTTGCCCTTCAGTGCTGGATCAAGATAATCCAACGCATCATGCGGCGCGTCAGCATCAGCAATGACGCTGTTGTTGTAAACGTTGGTAAACGCAACGCCAAACAGACCTGTCCAATTGCCGTGGGGATCTTTGTAGTCCGGATAGACCATCTCCCAGTTCTTTGGCTTGTACCGTTCTAGCAAGCCACGCTCAGCATAGTAATCAAAGTCGTGCAGGGTTTGCAGCTGGATGATGTCTGGCACATCTGATGTGTCGTCGTCTTTGCGCGCATTATCATAACGTGATGCATGATAAAAGCTCAGATCAACGCTGTGCGTCAGCTTGATATCTGGGAAACGTTTCTTGAACATATCCAGATAGTAGTCAGCCTGATCGTCCTTATCGCCACCTGCGCGGATGACAAGTTCGCCACCCTCCGCAATCGCGTCGGCATAGAGCTGATCCAGTGATTTGGTTTCGATCTCCTGTGCAAAGGCGCTTGGCACCAAGAGCACTGAGGTCAGTATCGCTAGAGCAATCCGTTTCATGATCTTTCCTTTTGTTTCAGGGGTTACGCTGCAAGTCTCGTGCCGGTCGCATAGTCATATGAACGACCAAGAATAGATTTGATGATGGCCAGATCGGCCTCATCGCGGGGGGAGTAGACCATCACAAGACCAACAGGACGGCGGCCTAAATCAACCAGCGTGTGATGTTCGCCCCAGCCTTTTTCGACGACTTCCAATGCGTCGTCTTTCGGAAGCTGTACATGCATGCTCCCATTGTCGGGATGCGGGTGGATATGGGCGATCTCGCGACCGATCATAAAGGCGTCGTGATTGCACTCAGCGCCCTCGTGCATGACCATGGCACGTGCTCCGGGAACAGAAGCGAGGCTGTGTTGATTTTCAACGTCCGGCAGCGCAAATGCCCAATCGCGCATTTGATCCACGATATGGTTGAGGCCGTGCTGCGTGACTTGGGAGTGCGGTAGCCCATGTGTCGTCTTTGGCCTCGGGCCAACACGCTGAGGGAGGTTCAATGTCTGTGTAATGGCGTATCTCCAATTCGGTGTACGCCGTAGATAGATTGATTTTTTTCGCAAAGTAATTCACTGATGACGCAAGGAGATATTGCATGAACGCACAGACATTGGATTGGAGTGACATACCGTTTGTCCTTGCCGTCTGCGAAGCAGGCAGCCTGTCAGGCGCGGCGCGTCAACTAGGTGTCAATCATTCGACCGTGTTTCGTCGTATCGAAGCTGTCGAAGCTCGCTTGGGCGTGACCTTGTTCGAGCGGTTAAGCCACGGTTACGTCATGACCGCAGCTGGAGAGCATTTCCAAAAGAATGGGCTGCAGCTTCGTGATGGAGTCAACAGTATTCAGCGGGAATTGGGTGGCCAAGATCTGCGTCTTGAAGGGGCGTTGACGATCACCACAACGGATTCACTTCTATACTGTCTGACACCGGTTTTTGCAGCCTTTCAGCTCAAATATCCTGACGTTGAGTTACGACTTCTATCTGGATCACGCCCTCTCGACTTAATGCAAAGAGATGCCGACATTGCAATGCGGCCAACCCGCAATCCGCCCGAACACTGGATAGGTCGCAATCTGTGTTCGATCGGCTATGCGACCTACGCGCGTGGCGAGTATGCAGATGTGTTGCTGGATCTGCCTGATCAACAACACCGTTGGATCAGATTGAATGACAGCCTTAATCAATCCCCGATGAGCCAGATCACAGTGTTGCAGCAGGCCGAAGGCGCACCAATAACCGTTGCTAATACGATGATGGGCCTGTTTGATCTTGTCCGGGCAGGTTTGGGAATTGGCGTACTGCCTTGTTATCTGGGTGAGACATGCCCTGAACTTGTCAAAGTCAGGGATCCTGACGCAGGGTTTGGATCTGACCTTTGGATGCTGGCGCATCCCGACATGCGTAGAAACGCCAAAGTTCATGCATTCTTTGAGTTTGCTGCGAGGAGCATTCGAGAAGACGTGAAAGGTTTCCACTGAATACATCGCCGGGTATGAGTCATCTCTCTTGGAAATGAATCTCGGATCCTCCACGGCGATGATCATGCTGTCCACTTCTGCCTTCCTGGCCTCGGTGTCTTTGGGGTCGTGGGTGTCGGAGGTCATGATATGGTTCCTTTCTCCCGTCGCCGGGCAAGAAAAAACCCGCCTTGCGAGCGGGTTCGGGGGACGTGTGAATTGGTGCTGCGCGCGGCTCTTTAGGTAAGCCACCAATCCGATTTTCGCCAAGCTTTGCGATAGAACCAGCTTGATCAACCCGCTTGGTGAAACTTTAGGCGGCCTGCTCTTACCGCCGCAGCGATGGCGGTGCCGGTGGAGGGGGGCGCGTCCGAAACCAGAAAATCGACATCAGAGAGTGAGCCGAGGCGCACGAGGCCGCGATGGCCGAACTTGCTGCTGTCCACTGCCAGCAGGATCTTTTGTGACCGAGCCATGGCTGAGCGTACTGTCTCCACCTCGGCCTGATCATCGTCACCGAGATCCCCCTCGTCATCGACCCCGGAGACCGACAGGATTGCCAAGTCGAAATTGAAGCCGGTGATGAATGACTGTGACTGTTCCTGGAAAACACCGCCGTCAACCTGACGCACGAAGCCTCCCGGAACGGCGATGGTGAAATCGGTCACCTCACTGAGATAGGCGGCGATGCGCAGGCTATAGCTGACCACGCGCAAGTTCCGGCGGCGAACAAGGGCGCGGGAAACGGCTTCGCAGGTGGTGCCGGTATCGAGAAAGAGAGATGCCCCGTCCGCAACAAGGTCGGCCACACAGGCGCCGATCCGTTCCTTGGCCTGAGCATTGCGGATACGCCGACAGCGCAGTTCGCTCGGCTCGATTGAATTTGAAATCATCGCACCGCCATGCAGACGGCGCAATTTGCCATGGCGTTCCAGTTCCATGATATCGCGGCGGGCAGTTTGCTGGGTCACGCAGAACCGGCGCGCCACCTCGTCGAGCGAAATGTAGCGTTGTGCCTCAAGTTGCTCTAACAACAGGCGCTGCCTTTGGCTCTTTTTATCTTCGACGACCATATCAGGGCCACTCATCTCGACCTCGGACCAACTATTGCCTGTATCGCAAGCTTTTTCAATCAAAGGGCCGCGGCAGTGTCCTGCCGCAGCCCCTCTCTGTTGTCTTCTGCAGGATCAGAAGTTTACTTGCAAGCGCGCTGCAAGGCTATTGCCACGCCCGCCGTCACCGAATTCCCCGGCATAGCCGAGCGAAAGCGCCGTACTCTGCGTCAGGTCGATGCCGACCGAAAGGTTCACCTTGACCACATCTTCGGCAAGGCTGGTGCCGCTGATGTTGAAGGCATCGCCACCCGCAAAGGCCATGTCGGCCGCCGGGGCATTCGCGTCAAAGACATGCCGCCACCCCAGGCCACCCGACAGGCGCACAGGCATTGCACCGTCAGAAAGTTGCATCTGCCCGCGCACACCCAGTTCGCCCACCGTGGCGTCAAAGTCATTGCCCTGAACGTTCAGCGCCGCGTCGCCGCCATTTTCCGAAACAGCGTCGGTTTTAACCGCAACATGGGCGATGCTGCCATAGGGTTGAATAATCGATGTGCCAACCGCGAAGTTATAGGACGCCTCGGCAAAGATCTGCTTTGTGTCCGCGCCGTAATCTGCGGTTAATGTATCGGCGAAGTCAGGGAAGGCGACGCCGCGTGTGCTGTCGATCTGGCTGTGGGTCCAGCTCGCCCCGGCCGTAAGGCGCGCCGCGCCGAAATCACGGCCGGCAATGACGCCAAGAGTGGTGAAGTCGTTCTCTGACGTGTTGTGTGTGCCGTCCAGGCTGGTCGTGCCTTTGCCATAGCCAAGCATCGCGCCATAAACCCATTCACCCCCGAGCATACCGTTGACCCCAACGAGTGTGCCAAAGGAGGAATGGCTCAGGTTACGTGTATCATCGCCGTCAATATCGGACTGGCCGCCATAGCTTTGCATCCAGAAAGTTGGTGCCTCACTGCCCTTATAGCCGCGCAGTTGCGACAATGCCGTTGCGCGCAGATCGTTCCCCTGATCGACGAGGGACGTCATGGTGGCGGCGTAAATCTCTCCCGAAAGAGCGTCAAAAGCCTGATCCGCAGATGCGGCATCGAGCATTACGGCCTTGTCGAAAAGCGCATTGTCAAAGCCGAGGCTTTCGACAGCTGCCGCCGTGGCCGCCCGGTTTGCCGTTGTCGCGACCCGGTCAAAGGCCGTGTCGTTGCGCTCAAGGCTCAGGGAGACATCCTGCTCTCCATAGCTCAGATCGGCATCCAGGAAGGCAAGCGAGGATGTCACCTCCGCAAAGCGGCCGGTTACAGCGCCCCCGGATTGCAAGACGACATAGCTGGTGCGCGGGGCATAGTCGCCCGCTGCGGCCATCGCCAGCGCGGTTGCATCACCGATTGTAATGTCGCCAGTGGCCGTCACGATGTCAGAGTCGCCCTCGGCGTTGACTTCGATTTCAAAGCGCGCACCGGACCCGATGGTCAGATCGCCGTCAATGTTCAACGCGCCGATGCTGTTGCCTGCGGCCAAGGTGGCGCCACTGCCCAATGTCAATGAGCTGATCGTGCCACTGCCGCCGATAGTTGCACCATCCATGAGGCTGACGCCCGAAGATTGGGCGATCGACCCGTTGACGACCAAAAGGCCGGCCGATGCAACGGTCGCCCCGGTGTAGCTGTTGTCGGCCTCAAGCGTGAGTGTGCCCTCGCCGCGCTTTTCAAGCGCCCCATCGCCCGAAATCTCCTGGAGTGCCACAACTGTGGCATTGGCGTCGCGGATATCGAGCCAACCGCCCGTGGTGCCCTCAAGGCTGACGTTGCGATCCAGCGTCACCATTTGCGTGCCGGAGATTGCAAGACCACCATCGTTGAGGCGCAATGTCGCGGCCGAGGTGCCAAGGGCTGCGTCTTCGTCCACACGCAGCGTACCGCCATCCTGAACGAGCGTTTCGGAGATAAAGCTGTGATCGTCGATGCAATAGTCGCTGACAGCTTGGGCCAGACGGGAATCCGTTGTTTCACAGTCCAGCAAGGTCTGCTTTTCGCTATCACTAAGCCAGTCGAGGATCGGGTTGCCCTCGGCGTCAGAAACCTGACCGAGATACACATCCTGGCGCATGTTGTTGCGCGACAGATAGAATTCGCCCTCGCTTTCGTCAAAGACCGCGACGTCTTCGCTCCACACGAGGCGGGTCAATTCGACATCACCCTCAGCCGTTTCATATTCCAGCTTCGGGCCGACCCAGGCAAGATCATGCGCAACAAGCTCGTGATCAGAATAGGCTTTGCCGCTGGCGGTTACGTCGGTTTTGCCCAGAACGCCTGTGTATGGGTCATCTTCTTCGTTGACGATTTTCCACCATTTCCCAAAGGGGCGCGATACCATGAAGTGATCGATCGCGCTACGATCCCAGCTTGGCCAGACGTTGGTATGATCCTCTTCAACCGAGGTCCAGGTTGTGCTGCCGTCGCCCAAAGTGTGGGGGGCGAAGGGCTCTCGCTGTGCTTCGGTCTCAAGCATGATGAAGTCGTGCTTCATCTTGTTCATCGTGACAGGCAGGTTGTCCTGAACGGGGTACATCTCATCCGTAAAGAGCGTATCGGGAATGTCGGTGAGTGCGAGATATTCCCCGCTGTGGTCGGAAATGAACTGTGTCATCGCGGCTGGATCAACGGCGTATTGTTCAAGCAAGGTGCCGTAGAAACTGTTGCCCGACTGCAAGTAGTTTTGCAGGATCAGCTTCTGCTGGCTGGCCCGGTTGAGGCCGCGCTCCGAGGTATCCGCGGCGTTATAGTCGCCCACAAGCACCACGGAGCGATTGGTCGACTTGGCCCATTCCGCGAGGCCCTCTACTTCGTCCAACCGCCGGTCAGAGGTGTCGCGGTAGTCGAGGTGAACAGATCCAAAGACGGTTTCGGGGATGGCACTGCTTTCGTCCGTTATCTGATAGGCGACTGAATCCCCCGAAGAATTGGTTCCGGTGACGCCCTCCACGCGGCTGAGAATCCCCGTATCCCCCATTTTGACATAGGCATACTCGCCAAGGCCCGCATCGCGCAGGCGTTGTTGCAGGCCGCTTAAATAGGTCTCACTGTACAGCTCCTGAAATGCGATTACATCGTAGCCGCCATCGACGAAGAGCGGAGCGATGTCATCGAGGTTATTTCTGAACTGGTCGAACCACGTGTTGAAGGTGAGGACGCGCAGTGCCGCGCTATCCTGTGCCATCGCGGGCGTGCCGAGTAGGCCGATGGCCGCGACTCCGCTCAACAGGGCAAGTTTCAGGGAAGTGTGTGAGTGGCGCAGCTCTGGCGGCGCTTGGGGGGCTTGTTGGGTCATTGGATCCTGCGAGATTTAACTAAAAAGAGCGGTACCAAACGTCAAAGCGACGTGGCGTAATGCTCTTTTAACCAATTTTTATGTAACTTTCATTACATAATGTTAGTTTTATTACATTATTTGCCCCCTGTGAGCCGCAGTAGCAGGACTCATTGATTTTCAAAGCCAGAAGAGGATCGTTGCTGCGAGAGCTATTGCGGAGAGGAAGGCATCGGGATATCGGTCGTATCGTGTTGCGGCGCGTCGCCAGTCCTTGAGGCGGCCAAGCATGATCTCGATCCGGTTGCGCCTTTTGTACCGCCGCCTGTCATATTTCACGGCTTTCTTTCGGAACTTTCGGCTGGGGATGCAAACTTTTATCCCTTTGTCTTTCAAGGCTTCCCGCAGCCAGTCGGCATCGTATCCACGATCCCCCAAGAGCCAATCCGCCTTCGGCAGGCTACTCAGCAGCGCCGCTGCACCGGTGTAATCGCTGACCCGCTGCCCGGCAGCGGTTTGCATGCAAACCGCGAGAGAGGGTCTAGCCGACATGAAGATCCGGATCGGGCGGCCCTTCGCATCAGTGACGGCATGTAACTTCGTATTCATGCCGCCCTTCGCGCGCCCGATTTGGCGAGCACGCCCCCCTTTTTGCCCGTAGGCTCGAGGCCGTGCGGTGCGCTTTCAAATATGTCGCGTCAATCATGATGGTCTTGTGTTCGGCGCCTTCAGCGGCCAGGCCCGCCATGATCCGGGCGAAGACGCCCTTTTCATTCCAGCGTTTCCAACGGTTGTAGAGGGTTTTGGCCGGACCATACGATGCCGCGCTGGTCGCTAGGCTCCAGGCTCGTTAAACTCCATAGCCAGAACAGAACCGTTGCTGTCAAGGCGACGGCTGAGAGGAAGACTTTCGGGCATCTGTCATAGCGCGTTGCCACACGACGCCAATCCTTCAGGCGGCCGAACATAATCTCAATTCTGTTGCGACGCTTGTATCGCCGCTTGTCGTATTTGAGGGGCTTTGTTCGAGACTTACGACCTGGGATGCACGGCTTTATCCCCTTGTTTTCGAAAGCTTCCCGGAACCAGTCCGCATCATAGCCCCGGTCGGCCAGAAGCCATTGCGCCGGAATAGTCACTGATCTCGCCCGCGGTCATGAAGAAACGGATCGGGCGGCCGTTTTCATCAGTGACTGCGTGTAATTTGGTCCCTCTCGCCGATTGTTCCAATCCTCTGCCGGGCAACGGTTCATGCCCCCCTTGGTGCGACCAATCAGACGACCGCGCCCCCCTTTTTACCCCAAGGCTTGAAGCCGTGCGGTGCGCTTTGAGATAGGTCGCATCAATCATCACCGTCTTTGGAACGGTGGCCTCGGAGGCGAGACCTTCCATCATTCGGGCAAAAATTCCCATGTCGCCCCACCGCTTCCAACGGTTGTAGAGCGTCTTGGCAGGACCATACTCTTTCGGAGCGTCGCACCAACGCAAACCATTGCGATTGATGAATATAATGCCGCTCAAAACCCGCCCGCTCTCACGGTTTGAAAACAAACCGTTGCCGGGCAACGGATCATCCACCCGTGGCTTGCCATGCTTCTTCGGAAAGAAAGGCCGCAGCCGCGCAATTTGGTCTTCGCTCAGCCAGTAAAGATTGCTCATAACGCCCCCAAGATTTGGGAGTTTGAATCATGCAAGCCTGACGGGCTCAAGTAAATTAATGGGTCTGGAACCTTATGATCTAGGTCGGTCCCCCGCAGTCAAGACCACGACTTCGCGTATCCGCGGGTTCCTGGACGTCTTTGGGCAAGCCTATGGTCTCATCCGCAACTGCGTCGGCCAAGCGTTTGACCTGGATGGCTCGCTTTGGCGCAACGACGCCGTGCGTTGATCGTCTGGGTGCGCTGACCGATAAACATCTGTCGTGTACGAAACAGCATGGCGCGCGCCTGTTGATCCTCGGACTTCAACGCAACAAACCGCATTGTTGGCCGTGAGGCTGCTTTAACGATGGATTCAGCAACATCGTTCTTCTGTCTTTTTACAAACGTCTTCACATAGTTTGGTGCAATTCAGCCGCACCGTATGGCCGAGCTTCTCAATTTCGCGGCCCGAGCTATGGGCTGTCGCACAGGCCTCCATCGCAACAGTGCATTCGGCTCATAAATGCGAGAAGCTGAACACGCGTCAGTTTCTTGCGAAAAATAACCGCTCCGTTTGCGCAAGACCCGTGAAGTTGAAACACGCGTTTTACAAGGTTCATGCCGATTATGCTAACGTCTGACATGGATGCTCTCCCTTGGCGTGATGCTTTCTGAAACATCATAGTGGCACATTACGATGCCGGTAGGTGGGGGCGACCACTTCAAACAAAGCCACGCCCAGCTACCACTTTGGATTCACATGATGAATCCTCCCACACGGATTTGCGCAACAGAGCCCCCCTTCTACGATTGGTGCGACCGTAGGGCACTCATTTGCAACAATCTACCAGAGCCGGGTTCGGCGTCTAACACGCCATCTTTTACTATGATCCGCCCGCCTGAAAATATGGTGATTGGCGCACCTTTGACCATCGTGCCTTCGAATGGGTTATAACCGACGTTATCGTGCAGATCATTGGCCCCATAGGTACGAGTAAGGTTGGGATCCCAGATTGCTATGTCTGCGTCGAACCCTTCAGCCAGTTGCCCCTTGCCTGGCAGCCCGAACACTTTTGCAGGTGTCGTTGCCGTCAAAGCCACAAATGCTTCTAGCCCCATGCGGCCCTCGGTGACCATCGCATTAAACATCAGCGGAAGCCGTGTTTCCAAGCCGGGCATTCCATTGGCGATCCGGTTGAATGCCACGTCTGTGCCATTCGCAAACTTGCCGGTTTTATCCATCCGGTATGGGGCGTGGTCAGACGTTATCATTTCGATCGTGCCATCTTCCATTGCAGCCCAAAGGGCCTCCTGATCTTTGACCGTTCGCTGTGGTGGAGAGCATAGAAAACGGGCAGCAGCATCGCTATTCAAGATGTCGGTTGTCATGAACAAATAGTGGGGACAGGTTTCGGCTTGAACCTTCACCCCACGCGAACGGGCCTTGCGAATGATCTCGGCCCCCTCAACGGTCGAGACGTGGAAGATTACGATCCGTGCTCCGGTGAATTCGGCAAAGCGGCACATGCGTTCGATTGCTTCGATCTCGGCCTCGCGCGGGTGCGACTCTGCGTGGTACTTCGGCGCGGTTTTGCCCGCTGCCAGAAGTTTCTCGGTCATATTTCGGATGAGCCCGTCATTTTCAGCATGAAAACACACAACCGCCCCGTCACGTTTGGCGAGATCAAGAATTTCGAGGATGGATTTATCGTCTTGGCGAACTTTATCATAGGTGGTGAAGATTTTGATGGACCGATGGCCCTGGGCGATCAGCTGCGGGATGTCTTTGGCAAGGTTGCCGTCGCCTGTGTCCGCCACAATCATATGAAAGGCGTAGTCAATCATCGCGCCTTTGCGGGCGAGCTCGGCATAGTCACCAACCACCTGTTTCATCTTTTGACCGGGGTGCTGGGCTGCAAAAGAGACGACCGTCGTCGTACCACCATAGGCTGCCGACCGTGTTGCGGTCTCGAATGTATCCGCGTTTAGCAGGCCCGCGCCAGAGATCTGCTCGATATGACAGTGGGTATCCACGCCGCCGGGCAGGACGAAATGACCTGTTGCATCGATCACTGTCTCGGCTGTGCCCGCCAGGTTTTCGCCAATTGCGGCTATCTTGCCGTCAATAATACCGATACTGGTTTGCGACGTTTTTTGGGGCGTTACAGCAATGCCGCCATGAATGATTGTATCGAATTTTGTGTTTTGCATGTGACTCTCGACGCTTTGGCTTGGCTATTGATATACCAAGTGTATACCATGTGAGACGAAATGGAAGGCTGTACGCAATAAAGAGACCAAGTGTCCTATGCGGGGAGGAGATTGATTGATGACTGATATCATAGAGACATTGGGTGATTCCACGTTCAAGCAACTTAAGGCGATGATTTTAGATGGTCGGCTGAAGGCGGGGGCGCGGCTGAGCGAAAAGAAATTTGCAGACAGCTTGGGGGTGTCCCGTACGCCCGTCCGTGAGGCGATCGCGCAGCTTGTTAGCGAAGGTCTTGCTGTCCGGAGCGCGGGAGGCACGCCGGTTGTTAACAGCATTTCCCTGAACGACATTATGGAAATTTTGCATGTGCGCAGCTTGCTTGAATGCGAAGCCGCTAGAAAAGCAGCACTTTCGGCGCAGCCAAAGGATGAGCTTTTATCGCTAAAGTCCATAATTTCGGGCTTTCTTACGGGGCCGCGGCCAAGTGCCGAGGACCATACTGCCATAGACATGCAGTTGCATTCTGCGATTGCCCGGCTTGCCAATTCGAAGCTGCTGACCGAGTTGATTGACGGCCTCAAGATAAAGACGAGGATGTATGATCAGGGCTCTTTGCCGGATCGCATGATCCCGGGTTGCCATGAGCACATTGCCCTCATCGATGCGATTCTGGATCAGGATCCCGATTCGGCTGCCTCATTGATGAAGGCCCATCTTGCGAATGCCCGTTTTTCGATCATCTCGCACATTTATCACCCATTTTGAGGTGCCAACCCATTTTGCGGGGAAATTTCCGACTGGGTTCTTGACATTGTATACCGTGTGTATACCACTTGGGTTCAAGCGATAGAAATTTGGAGAATCCGGGATGTCAGTACAGGCGGCTCAACGGCCAGCGGGCGGAATCGTTCTTGCGATTACCTTTCAGTATTATCGTGACCTGCCCGTCGCGATGGCGTTCTATGAGAACGTCTTGGGGTTTGATCTGGCTATCGATCAGGGATGGTCCAAAATTTACCGGATTGATGGCCAGGCCCATGTTGGGCTGGTTGATGAAACTCGCGGCATGCAGAAATGGGCCGAGGTCAAGACCGTGCAGTTGTGCCTGCGCGTGCCGGATGTGGATGCCTGGTATGACTGGGCAGTCGCAAATAAGGTCGATGGCCTGACAGAGCTTCGCGACAGTGAAGAGCTTGGAATCCGTGCATTCGCGATGAGCGATCCCGAAGGATACCAGATCGAAGTGCAGACTGCGAAGCCCGGTCATTGAAGCGTTCATAACCAAATTGAGAAGGGCGGCGAACCGCCCCGCAAATAATTCAAAAAAACAGTCGAAAACAGAGGGGTTATTATGAAATATCTATCTCAGACTTCGCTCGGTCTTGGTGCGCTGGGTGTGGCCTTGCTTGCCACGACAGCCTTGCCCGCTTTTGCGCAGGAAAAGTCCGTCACGATCGGATTGACCTCCGACCCAAGCCACCTTTACCCGTTGGCGGGTGAGGAATTGTCCTCCAATATCATGTACTATCACCTTTATGACCCGCTGGTGAAGCGCGGCCCTGATCTGTCTTTTGATCCGGGCCTTGCCGAAAGCTGGGAAAATGTTGACGAGACGACGTGGCTTTTTAAGCTGCGCCCGGGCGTTACTTTCCACAATGGCAACGCATTTACCGCATCAGACGTGGTGTTCACCATTGAAAAGGCGCGTGCTTCTATCCGCCCTGATCTGGTCGCCAATATTGCCGAGGTCCGCGCGGTCGATGACCTGACCGTCGAAATCAAAACGCCGAAGCCCTATGCCGTATTGCCCAACGACCTGGCCGAAATCCTGATCCTGGATGAGGAATATACGACCGCAACCGGCGATGAGAAAATGGACCTGATGCCGATGGGCACGGGGCCTTATATGCTGGGTGAATGGATCAAAGAAGAGAAGCTGACCCTTAACGCATTCGACAATTATTGGGCCGGTGCGGCAGGCATTAAAAACGTAACCTTCCGGCCGATCACGAACCCTGCAACCCGTACCGCGGCATTGCTGACGGGTGAGGTTGACGTGATCCAGGATCTCGCCGTGCGTGACGTGGACCGGGTAGAACGGGAATCCGGGTTCACGGTGATCACACGCCCCAGCCTGTTGAACATCGTGCTTGCGATGGACATGCGGGAAAAGTCGCCAACCATTGAGGGCAAGAACCCGATGATGGACCAGCGCGTGAGGGAAGCTATTGCACGGGCGGTGGATGTAGAGGCGATTGACAAGATCGTTATGAATGGCTTGGCAACGCCAAGTGAACAATTCGTTCCGTCGTCCCATATCGGCTATGTCGATGGCATGAGCTTCCGTGAGATGTATCCGGTAGATATTGAGAAAGCCAAGGCGCTGATGGCCGAGGCGGGATATCCGGATGGCTTTACGATGACGCTGGATGCGACCAACAACCGTTACGTGAATGATGCGCAAATCGCGCAGGCGCTCGCGTCGATGCTGGCCAAGATCAATGTGACGCTTGTCTTGAACATCATGCCGAAATCCAGCTTTTGGGGCTATATTCGCGTCCCGACCGAGCAATCCAGCTTTATCATGAGCGGTTGGGATGTTCCCTCGGGCGATGCGGGATCCATGTATGGGGCGTTGTTCTATACGCGTGATACCAAGGATGGCTACGGTCAGGTGAACCGCGGCTCCTATTCCAACCCTGAAATGGATGCGCTGGTCGACAAAGCGGACTCCTCTGCGGATGTCAATGAGCGCGACGCTTATCTGCAAGAGGCGACCAAAATCCTGATGGCCGATATTCCGATGATCCCGGTTCACTATGAACAGGACATCTATGCCGTTCGGGATGGCATCACCCTCTCGCCGCGCGTGGATAAGTTCCTGTCGGCCTATGAGATGGACGTCGACTAGGTTGCAATAGAAGTTAAGGCCCCGGCGGGTATCATCGCCGGGGCTTCATTTTTTCCAATTCCCGCCAATGATTGGTGCTAACTGATGTTCGGATATCTCTTAAGGCGATTGATGCAGATGACGTTTGTCCTCTGGGTCGTATCAGTCATTGTCTTTCTGATGATGAGCTTTACCGGCGATCCCGTGTTCATGATCGTCCCCATTGACGCAACTGATTCCGAGATCGCTCAGGCCCGCCGCCTGCTTGGTCTGGATCACTCCTTGGCGGTGCAATACTGGCGTTTCCTGACAAGTCTGCTGCAGGGCGATTTCGGCTACTCTTACGTCTTCCGCCAGCCCGCGATGACCTTGATCCTTGAACGCCTGCCTGCAACCGTTGAGATGGTCCTTGTTGCCATGGTGATGGCGATTGCAGTCGCGATCCCGCTGGGTGTTTATGCCGGTGCAAACCCGGATGGCCGGGTAAGCCGCGTTATCATGGCGGGCTCCCTTTTGGGGATATCCCTGCCGGGGTTCTGGGTCGGCATGGTACTGATCTATCTGTTCGCTGTGCATTGGGGCATTTTCCCATCCTCGGGGCGGGGCGACACGGCAGAGCTTTTCGGTCTGCGCATCAGCTTGCTAACCTGGGACGGCTGGCACCACATTATCTTGCCTGCGGTTACGCTGTCGCTGGGAACAATGGCGATCCTGCTGCGTATGACCCGTGCCGGCATGATGGAGGTTGGCCGACAGGACTTCATGAAGTTTGCACGCGCTAAAGGGGTGTCACGCCGCGATGTATTGTACCAGCACGGGTTGAAAAATGCCCTGATCCCGGTGGTGACCATTTTTGGATTGCAGCTTGGGGATCTGATCGCCTTCGCCACTATCACCGAGACGATCTTTTCCTGGCCGGGTATGGGCAAGTTGTTGATCGATTCCATTTATCGCGCTGATCGCCCGGTGATCGTTGTCTACCTGATGTTGGTGGCGCTGATTTTTGTCGTGATCAATTTCCTTGTCGACATCGTCTATACGTTGATCGACCCGCGCATCACGTTGAAATGAGGTGCAGGCCATGATGACAGGTTTCTTCAAGTCAGAGTTTTTTCACAACTACAAGCACAGCGCATCTGCGATCATTGGCAGCGCTTTGATGATAGGTTTCGCGTTTGCCGTGATTTTCGGGCCGTTTTTGGTTGATCAGAATCCATATGACATCGCCTCGCTTGATCTTATGGACAGTTACAAACCGCCAATGTGGCTTGATGGCGGCGACCCGCGTTTTATTCTTGGGACAGACGGGCAGGGCAGGGATGTCTGGGCGTCGATCCTTTACGGTGCGCGCATTTCGGTCTTCATCGGTTTGGTCGCTATGATTGCCTCGTGCATCATTGGCACGCTTTTGGGGCTTCTTGCGGGGTTCTATGGCGGGATTGTCGATTCCGTCATCATGCGGATTGCCGATATTCAATTGTCGTTCCCGTCCATCCTGATCGCGCTGTTTTTGATGTCGGCGGTTGGAACGGGCGTGGATAAGGTGCTGATCGCACTGACAGCGGTTGGCTGGGTTGTTTACGCACGAACCGTGCGCGGATCCACCCTGTCCGAGATTGAAAAAGAATATGTGCAAGCTGCCAAAGTTGCGGGCCTGCCTAATCGCAAGATCATTCGCAAACACGTGTTGCCGAATGTGCTGACCCCGCTGATCGTGATCGCGACCATCCAAGTTGGCACATTTGTCCTGATCGAGGCTTCGTTGAGCTTTCTGGGCGTGGGCGTGCCGATCACCCAGCCGTCACTTGGGTTGCTGATCAAGAACGGGTTTGACGTTTTGTTCAGCGGCTTGTGGTGGACATCGGTCTTTCCGGGAGTGGCGATCATGATGCTGGTCTTTGGCATCAACCTGTTTGGTGACTTTCTGCGCGATGAATTAAACCCGAGGCTGAAATGATGGTGGATATGACACAAAAACCGTTGTTGGCAGTGCGTGATTTGCGGACATATTTTCATACATTTTCCGGCGTTGTGAAGGCCGTTAACGGCGTGAGTTTTGAGATCAGCGCAGGCGAGGTCATGGGCTTGGTCGGCGAAAGCGGTGGCGGCAAGTCGGTTGTCGGCTTTTCTATCCTCGGGTTGATCGACAGCCCCGGCAAGATCGAGGGCGGCGAGATTTTGCTGGATGGGCTGGACCTTGTGACCGCAAGCGAGGCCGCGTTACGCAAGGTGCGCGGGCGTGAAATCTCGATGGTTTTCCAGGACCCGATGACATCGCTGAACCCGCTGCACACTGTTGGGCGGCAAATGGATGAAGTGCTTCGGTTGCACTCTGATCTGGATGCAGATGCGCGCCAGCAGGCCTGCATCGAGATGCTGGAAAGCGTTGGCATCAGCCATGCGGCGGAACGGTTGCGGGCCTATCCACATCAATTTTCGGGCGGTATGCGCCAGCGTGTCGTGATCGCGATTGCGCTGTTGGCGCGGCCTCGGCTGATCATCGCGGATGAGCCGACGACAGCGCTGGATGTTACGATCCAAAGCCAGATCTTGAAACTGATGCGCCAGCAGATTGCCGAAAAAGGCGCGTCGATGATCCTGATTACCCATGATCTTGCCGTGGTGTCCGAGATGGCGGACCATATCACGGTGCTGTACTGTGGGAACGTGGTTGAGCGTGGCAAAACACGGGATCTGATAGAGGCCCCGTCGCATCCTTATACGCGTGGGTTGATCGACAGCATCCCCGATACGTCCAACCGGCATGAACGGCTGATGCAAATACCCGGCTCTGTGCCAGACATCCGGAACTTGCCCAAGGGCTGCAACTTCCGCGAACGCTGCCCGCGGGCGCAAGCCCTCTGCGCCGAGGTCGAACCGGTGTTGACCAAACAACATACGTCCCTGTGGGCGGCCTGTCATTTCCCCCTGAAGCCGGGAGACCCCGCATGACCAATAGCCTTCCCCCTATGTTGGAAGTTCGCGATCTGAAAATGCATTTCGCCATGGACGCCGGATTTCTAAGTTCGCTTGGGTTCGGCAAAGCCGGTGCGCAGCGGCCGGTGGTGCGTGCTGTGAATGGCGTGAGCTTCAAGATCGCACGCGGTGAAATCATGGCATTGGTTGGCGAAAGCGGTTGCGGAAAATCGACTGTCGCCAAAACGATTGCCCGGATTTACAAGCCAACCGCCGGCGAGGTTCGTATTGATGGTGAGGATGTGGCGGGTTACGGTTTTGCCGACATGCTGCCCGTGCGCGCCAAGATGCAGATGATCTTTCAAGATCCCTATGCCTCTCTCAATCCGCGGCAACGGGTGCGCGACATTGTTGCCGAACCTTTGCTGGAACAGACAAAGACTGCCGAAGAGCGCAAGGATGTACCGGCGCGGATTGCGGCACTTTTGGCCAAGGTGGGCCTGAATGCCGAGCATGCAGGCCGCTATCCGCACCAGTTTTCGGGCGGTCAGCGCCAGCGTATCGGTATTGCGCGCGCGCTTTCTGTTACGCCCGGCTTGATCGTGGCGGATGAGCCGGTATCTGCGTTGGACGTATCCATTCAGGCGCAAATTCTGAACCTTATGAAGGATTTGCGCGACGAGTTTGGTCTCGCGTATCTGTTCATCAGCCATGATTTGTCGGTCGTGCATCACATCGCTGATCGGGTGGGCGTGATGTATCTGGGCTTTATGGTCGAAAATGCACCGCGTGACGTACTGTTTGCAAAGCCGCGCCATCCTTACACGCGCGCCCTGCTGTCGGCGGCGCCCAGCATTCGGCCAAAGCGCGATGTCGAAGAGATTGTGCTAAGTGGCGAGGTGCCTTCGGCCCTGCATTTGCCATCAGGCTGTTGTTTCAGAACGCGCTGCCCATTCGCATGGGACCGCTGCGCCAGCGAGCGCCCGAGGCTGCAAGACGTGGGCGATGGGCAAACGGTGGCTTGCCACCTTGTTGATGAGCCGGAAAGGGACAAGGCATGACCATTATCGCACAGGCCAGATTGGGAATTCACGATCCGCATGATTGTACCGATGCCAATGACGAGCTGACTGTTCTGCATGCCATCTATGACACGCTGGTGCGGCGTGTCGGGCAGGATTATGTACCGCATCTGGCACAAAGCTGGACTGTTTCCGATGATGCGCGGGTCTGGACGTTTCATTTGCAGGCCGGTGTTTTGTTCCATGATGGAACTGTTTGCGATGCAAAGGCCGTGGCGCGATCATTGGAGCGTATGGCGCGGCAGGATAAGGGTTATACGCTTGGGGCGCCTGCGGTCTGGCGGCAGTTTCTGGGCGATGCCGGGCTAAACGCCGTAGATACGACGACATTGATCGTCACGCTGGCGGCCCCGATGGCCGATCTTCTGGACGTTTTGGAACAGGGGTTTATCGTATCACCCGCAGCTTTTGCGGCGCTTGATGCCAAGGACTATACGGTGCAAATCGGGTCCGGGCCATATCGCCTGACGTCCGTCATGGCAGAGCAGATTACGGTTACACGGGTGGGCGCGCATTTCGCAGGCTTGCCTGCCAATGCGACGATCACATGGAGGCTTGTTCCCGATGGTGCGGACCGTTTGGCCTTGTTGCAACGTGGTGAGGTGGCGGTTGCCAATGCGCTGGATTTTGAGGGCTCGCGCAGTCTTGGCCAGATGCGGCATACGTTCTTGTCACCCGTTGCAATCATCTATTTGCTGAACGCGGCCAAAGGCCCGTTGGCCGACAGCCGCGTGCGGCGTGCGCTTAGCCTTGCCGTTGACCGCGAGGCGATTGTGGAAACGGTGATGGCAGGGGCCGCTACGCCGCTACGTGGCTTTGTCAGCCCCAACCATTTTGGCGCAGGGCAGGGCAGCGGTGCCAATATGGACCGCGCGCTGGCGCGGCAGTTGTTGGCCGAGGCCGGGTTCGCCGACGGCTTGACGTTGGAGGTGGATTGCCCGACGCGGCTGCCCGATGAGGCTGAACGTCTTACCGCCGCCTTGGGCGCGCAGCTGGCTGAGGTAGGCATCCGCCTGAACGTCCACATCCATGCTGAGCGCGAGGATTACGCCCATATGGTGCGGCGCAAGGAAATTCGCGACATGTGCGTCTTTGATTCTAGTCCGATGAGTACCTACCGCGTCCTTTATGAAAAGATCGACTCGCGTGTGGCGGGGTCATGGTGGCAAGGCTATGCAAACCCGAAGGTCGAGGCGCTGATCGACCAGGGCCGTGTGACCACCGACCGCGCGGCGCGGGCCGGGATTTGGCAGCAGGCCTATGCGCTTTTGCAAGATGATCCGGCCTGGCTGACGCTTTACAACCCGATCCGTGTTATCGGGCTGGCGGGGGAGCATCCAGATTTCGCGATGCCTGCAGACGGGGTGATCGATGTCGCGCGGCTTCCGCTTTTGGAGGGGTCAAGCGCATGAAGGTCGACACGCTTTTAACCGGAGGGACCATCGTCACGATGGATGCCGCGCGCAATGTGATCGAAAATGGGGCCGTGGCGGTTGCTGATGGCAAAATCGTTGCGGTGGGCGCGGCGGCTGCAATGCTTGATCAGGTGCAGGCCGATCATGTCATTGATTGTACGGGCCATATTTTGATACCGGGACTTATTGATGTGCATGCACACGCAGGTCACGGGTTGATCAAGTCGTTGGGGATGCATGGCGGCGACCGTTGGGAAGATATTTGCGGCGAAGTTTACACCCAAGCCTCCCCGCCAAAGTTCTGGTATGCCGAGGCGCGGCTTGCGGCGCTTGAACGCCTGCGGTTCGGGGTGACAACAGGCGTGTCGCTGCTGGGCGGTGGTGATACGATCATGCGCACGGACCGGCCCGAATATGCCGCCGCGCATTGTCGCGGCGTGGTAGAGGTTGGCACGCGCAGCGTGGTTGCCGTTGGCCCGACACGCGCGCCGCATCCCCGCAGCTATGCCGATTGGGCGCAAGGTCAGCGCCACCCCTATCCTGTCACGTTCGAGCAGCAGTTTCAGACCTGCAAAGCGATTGAGGGCGAATGGCACAACACACATGCAGGCCGCATTCATATTGCGATGCTGTATCCCGTCTTGCGCGATGAGCATGAGCGCGACATGACCTCTTCGGATTATGCTGATGCTTGTGCGCAGTCGCAGGCGGTGCGCGATCATGCCTATGAGAAAGGCCTTGTGTTCACCCAGGACGGCCATTGGCGTGGCTCTATTCGGCGGGCAAATGCGCTTGGCCTGTTGGGCGCCAACACGCTGTTGTCGCATTGCATCGACCTGCATGAGGATGAAATCGCGCTGGTCGCCGCAACTGGTACCAAGATTGCCCATAACCCTTCGGCCAATGCCTCGATTTCCGGTCGTTGCCCCGCGACCGAGATGATGGCGGCGGGGGCCTGTGTGGCGCTTGGGTCTGATGCGACGGCGCCCGACCGGTCAGGGGATATGTTCCGGCATATGCAGCAGGCCATGCATTATCACCGCAGGCATTTCCGTGATGCCAGCGTGTTGCCCATCGGCAAAGTGCTGGAGATGTGTACCATCGGCGGGGCACAGGCGCTTGGGATGGCGGACCGTGTCGGCTCTCTGGAGGTTGGCAAGCAGGCCGACATTGTGACGGTCGATCTGCGCCGTGCGCATCTTTACCCGCCAAACATGGCGCTTCATCGTTTGGTTTGCTTTGCCAATGGCAATGACGTGACCAACGTCATGGTTGGGGGGGAGCTTGTGCTGCAAAATGGCAAAGCTGTGCGCGTCGATGAAGACACCATTTTGCAAGATGCCGCAGATCAGGCGCAGCTTATGATAACGCGTATCGGTGCGGAGCGCGACCTTGCATTGCCACAAGATTTTTGGGGAAATGAAGGAGCACGGGCATGACAATCTATGTGGTGAACCCCAACAGCAGCCAGCATGTGACCGATGGCATCAGCCGCGCAGTAGACCCGATGCGCAGTAGCAGTCCCGTCCCCATCGAGGCGCGTACCCTGACCGAGGGGCCGCCCGGAATTGAAAGCCAAGCCCATGTGGACGGCGTTGTTCTGCCTCTTTTGGCGCATTGTGCCGCGCTTGAGAGCCAGGCAAGCGCCTTTGTCGTGGCGTGTTATTCTGACCCCGGCCTTGCGGCGCTGCGCGAACAGTCATCCCGCCCGGTGCTGGGCATTGCCGAGGCGTCGATTCTGACGGCCATGTCGCTTGGCCAGCAGTTCGGGATCATCTCGATTTTGTCCAAAAGCGTCCCGCGCCATATGCGCTATATCGGCGCGATGGGGGTGAAGGACCGGCTTGCCGCGGACCTCCCGTTAGAGCTGGGCGTGTTGGAACTTGCGGATGAAACCCGCACGTTTGAACGCCTCAAGGCCGTCGGCACGCGGTTGCGCGACGAGGCTATGGCGAATGTTGTGATCCTTGGATGTGCCGGAATGACGAATTTCCGCACGGACCTGGAAGCATACCTTGGAATTCCGGTGGTTGAACCGTGCCAAGCCGCAACTGCAATGGCGATCGGGCGGGTTGCTCTTCAAAAAACACGATAGGAAAGCTTATGACACGACTAACCACTTCTGCGGCGGGCGTTTTTGTGATTGCGGTAACCCCGTTTCATCCAGACGGACGCATCGACATGGAAAGCTGTGACCGGATGGTTGATTTCTATCTGGACGCGGGCGCGACAGGGTTGACCGTACTTGGCATGATGGGAGAGGCTCCGAAGCTGACGGTTGACGAATCCCGCGATGTTGTTGCGCGTATTCTGGCGCGCGTGAACGGCAGGGTTCCTGTGGTCGTTGGCGTATCGGCGCCCGGTTTCGCGCAGATTGCCGGGCTGACAAAGATGGTGATGGATCTTGGTGCCGCCGGCGTCATGATTGCGCCGCCCGGTGGGTTGCGCACGGATGATCAGATCGTGACCTATTACACCCAAGTCGCCGAGTTGATCGGCGATGTTCCCTTTGTATTGCAGGATTTCCCCTTGGTGACCGGCGTGCAGATGAGCAACAAGGTGATTGCCCGCATCGTGAATGACCTGCCGACATGCGTTTGCCTGAAACACGAAGACTGGCCGGGCTTGGAAAAGATTACGGCCCTGCGCGCTGAGGGTGTTTTGAACAAACGCATATCCATTTTATGCGGCAATGGCGGTTTGTTCCTGCCGGAAGAGATGGTGCGCGGTGCCGATGGTGCGATGACTGGATTTGCCTATCCCGAAATGATGGTGAATGTGGTCGAGCATTTCGCAAAGGGGCAGGCAGAGCGCGGGCGGGATATCTTTGATGCCTATCTGCCGCTTGCACGCTTTGAACAGCAGCCCGGGCTTGGGCTGGCAATTCGAAAATACACTTTGGCAAAACGTGGGATTATCGCCCATGACGCGCTGCGCAAACCCGGTGCAGCGCTTTCAAAACAGTGCCGCGACGAAGTTGATCGACTGATCGCGCGGCAAGAAAAACGCTTGGAGGAGCTTGGTTAATGGATCTTGGTATTGGTGGAAAGCGCGCGCTTGTCTTGGGTGCGAGCCGTGGGCTTGGAATGGCGATTGCGCAATCATTGGCCGCAGAAGGCGTGACCGTTTTTGCAGCCGCCCGCAGTCATGACAAGATTGCTGACTGGGCAAAAGGGATGGAAAATGTACACCCCCTGCAACTGGATCTGAGCAAGCTTGATGAAGTTGATCAAGCCGTTGACGGTTTGTTGGCTGATGGTGGTGTCGATATTATTGTCAACAACAGCGGCGGACCACCCCCCGGTACGGCAGAGAAAACCGAACGCGGGGTATGGCTTGCGAACTTCGAGGCGATGGCTGCCAATCTGTTCCATCTTAACACGAGGTTGTTGCCGATGATGAAAGAGCGCCGTTGGGGGCGCATCATCTCGATCACCTCGTCCGGGGTTGAACAGCCGATCCCCAATCTTGCGGTTTCCAACGGGGTGCGGGCGGCTGTCGTTGGCTGGTCCAAAACACTTGCGAACGAAGTTGCGAGTGACGGCATTACGGTAAATGTCGTGATGCCCGGCCGTATCCACACCCAGCGCGTTGATGAGTTGGATGGGGCCGCTGCCAAACGAACTGGCGCTGAAGTTGAGGAGGTTGCAGCCAAGTCTCGTGCGACGATCCCGGTCGGGCGCTACGGGAAACCCCAGGAATTTGCCGATGTGGTCACCTTTCTTGCATCGGAGCGGGCCGCATATGTGACTGGCTCACGCGTTAGAATTGATGGGGGTGCTATCAAATCGGTTTGATAGGTGCCGTCGGAATCTAAATAATCGGGGTGCGCTTCGTCAACTCCACGCAGAAGCGCACTCCACGGCCGGTCTTGATAAGGGGTTATGCATGTCAGTGGCAGGGCATGATCTATGGTTCGCAGCGAAGGGCTGCTTTCTCAACAGTGCCGATCTTTTGGTCGGAACACCACCTTAGAGGGGCGTTAAAAAAGCCTTCAAGGTCGGCGACATCACCTTTCAATTCGGACGTCACTCAAGTCCGTGAAATAGTATCCCAATCGAGCTTCCGTAACCAAAAAAATCCGACCTAATGCCCGCAAACCCTGCGGGATTTGTCGCACCCACATCCCCCAATGACAAAATCCCCGCCAATTCCCCTTCATGTTCAATGCGGTGACCATGTCGCGCGTCAGCCTCAGGGATCATACGCACCCTGGAAATCAGTCCGCGCAGCGTCTCGGTGGCCTCCATCTTGAGGCATGGATCTTGCAGCGCAGACGACAGATTGCGGATCTTGCTGCGATAGTGAGCCGAAAGGCTCGAATGCAGTCGTAGGGCAAATGACCGTCGAGATGCCTAGTTCGGCGGCAAACCATGGAGATATAGCTCAAAGTTGGTGATGGCCCTTGAGGGGCGGCATATCATGGCGTTGTTCACGCGCCGCAATTCTCGACCGAGAAAAGGATATGCCACATGACGACAACTACCGTTACCCAGCTGACCGATCCACAGGGATTTTCGCATGATCCACTGACGGAGCTGCTCCGATCGGGCGCGCAGCGTCTGATTGAGCAAGCCGTTGAAGCCGAACTTGCAGTTCTGCTGGAGGCCTATGCCTCCGACAAGACGGATGATGGTCGTGCTCGGCTCGTGCGCCACGGTCACCTGCCTGAACGCGAGATTGTGACTGGGGTCGGCGCAGTGCCGGTCAGAGTGCCGCGCGTGCGGGACCGAGGCGATGGCGAAGAGAATGTCCGGTTCGCGTCAACAATCCTGCCGCCCTATTTGCGCAAAACCAAATCCATCGAGGACCTACTGCCCTGGCTTTACCTCAAGGGTATTTCCACGGGCGACTTCCAAGAAGCGCTCGCCGCTCTGCTTGGCCCAAACGCGGCGGGGCTGTCTTCGACGACGATCTCAAGGCTCAAATCTGATTGGTGGGATGAGTATGACCGTTGGCAACGACGCGATCTGAGCGCACGTCGTTTCGTCTACATCTGGGCCGATGGTGTCTACTTCCGCCCCCGAATGGCTGAGGAAAAAACAATGCGTTATGGTGCTGATCGGGGCGCCTCTCGTGGTTTGCAGGCAAACCACTGCCGGTGACAGACGAGTGGTGCCTTGGGCTTCTGGAATGCCCTGCGCGAGGTCTTTGGTTCCACGAAAGAGCAGCGATGTTGGTTCCACAAAACGGGGCAATGCACTGAATGCGATGCCCACGTCGGTTCAGGCCAAAGCAAAGGGCCATCTGCACGATATCCACTGGCCGACAGGGCGTTGCGCAGCAATGGCCCGAGAGGCTGGCAGGCTGAAAGCCGTGTCGACGCTGAGGCTGCATTCGACTACTTCGTCGCGACATATGGTGTGAAATACGACAAGGCCGTCGCCAAATTGACCAAAGACCGCGACGTGCTACTGGCGTTCTATGATTTTCCTGCTGAGCATTGGAAACACATCAGAACTACCAACCCAATCGAAAGCACCTTCGCCACGGTTCGGCATCGCACCGGCAAAACCAAAGGATGCCTCAGCCGCAAAACGGGCCTTGCCATGGCGTTCAAGCTGATGCTGTCAGCCCAGACCAAATGGCGCAAACTCGACGGCGCAAACCGTATGCCTGAGATCATCCAGGGGATTGAATTCAAGGACGGTATCAAGCAACTTAAAAAGGCCGCCTAATCACGCTGTCACCAACTTTCGGGCATAGCTCTCAAACCATGAGAGGGGGGCAATATCCAACAGCCGCCTGATCCGTTTTGATGCGCGCAGCGTCACCTTCCGCGTCAAAGATTACCGTCTTAAAGGCGCAGGCCGCCACACCACCATGACGCTGGCCACAAATGAGTTCATCCGCCGCTTCCTGATCCACGTGCTCCCGAAAGGCCAGCACCGCACCGCCACTACGGGTTCTTCGGAAACGGTAACCGCGCGGCCAATATCGCCAGGATCCGGCAGCTGCTTGGCGCAAACATATCAGACCAAGGTCGCGGTGATGACGACAGCACCAGCGATACCAATGGACCGCCCCGTGTCCTCGCGCTGCCATGCCCGTGTTGCGGTGGCCAGTTGATCATCATCAACACAATCGCACCCGCTCAGCACCCCAGAGCGCCGCACGTCATAAATTGTAGTCTCAGCCGCACGCTACAACGTCTGCGGACCAACGGTCATGCGCAAATCAATATATTGAAGCGACAGAAGTCGATGACACCGATGCGATGCGGTGCATATCCGCCAAAGGTCAGAAAGATTCATAAGGCGTTTGCCCGAAAATGCCCTGTGCAACCAGCCTGTCCAGGCGGATCCAGAGCACCCAAACCCCACAAATCCCCATAGACGCCACTGATCCACCAAGACCAACCCCGCGATTTCTCGCTTGAGCGCTTCTCCGACGCCAGGCAATGATACGCGCCACACAAACGTCCGTGCGGGGCGTCCGAGAAACCTACACCCAAGCCGCCTTGCCAAATTGTCGCTGCGTGTCCACGCAGTATGATACGCGCTGCATTTGCTTTCTGTATGATGTTGCAGCGCAGCGTAAGAATTGGAAATTCAAGCAATTGGCACAAAGAATAGGGCAGCCGAAGATCAGGGCGCAAACACATCGCAATACGGAGAGACTTCTCGTCTTAAGCATAAAGGCAAATCGCCGCGGAACGTGACCTTCGTGAACAAAAGCGACGTAGCGACTTAACAATCACAGAGCAATTCTTGTGGTGAGGTAAAACGATTTGTTCAATTTTGGTAGCTTGCGACCGCTTTTGGGATTCAACAACACAAATCTACGGGGCAGTTCTCTCGGATATTTTTATCGTTTGACGCCTGCGCACGATCCATCTAACAATCTGTTTGAAATCTGTTGGGGTGCCCGTTTCCGGGCTGAGATGCACAAGCTGCGAACCCATTGAACCTGAACCGGTTAGGACCGGCGGAGGGAACAGTTGGCGGACCTTGCGTCCGTTCTGGTCTACACCCGTTGCATCCTGCCCCCTGAAACAAGGGACGATTGCATGGTGGCCAACGCGTTAACGATAGCTGGTTCTGATTCCGGTGGTGGTGCCGGGATTCAGGCAGATCTCAAAGCATTTTCGGCAATGGGAATTTATGGTGCCTCTGTTGTGACTGCGGTTACGGCACAGAACACCAAAGCTGTCACAGCCATTCATCCGATTCCGGATGATGTTGTCGTAGCGCAGATCAAAACTGTTCTGGATGACATTCGGATTGATGCGATCAAGATCGGGATGCTGGGGACACCGTCGCTGATTGAGGCGGTGGCCGACGCCCTGAATGGCTATGAAGGTCCGATTGTGCTCGATCCGGTGATGGTTGCAAAATCGGGTGATACGCTGCTGGAAGACAGTGCCATCGCCGCGTTGAAGTCATCGCTCTTTAGGCGCGCAACATTGTTAACACCCAACCTACCGGAAGCCGCAAAACTGGTGGGCGATGGATCTCTACACGCGCAGGCAAAGGCGCTTTTACACCTCGGTGTCGGCGCGGTTTTGATGAAGGGCGGGCACGCAGACGGTGAGGTCTGCACCGATCATCTGGTGTCGCCAACGGGGAGACATGAATTTTCTGCACAGCGTGTGAACACGCGCAATACCCATGGAACTGGATGTTCCTATTCCTCTGCAATTGCGGCGGGTTTGGCCCAAGGAATGGCGTTGAACGATGCCGTATCGCGTGCGCATGCGTGGCTGCATCAAGCGATCTTGCAGGCCGATAAATTGCACGTCGGACAGGGTCACGGGCCTGTTCATCACTTTCACGCGTTTTGGACATGAGCGACATTTGCACCATCATCGGCGGCGGCGTCTGCGGTCTGGCCATGGCGGCAGAGCTGTCCTCACGCGGTGCGCAGGTGACTGTGATTGACCCAAATGGCGCGCCCGGGGATCATGCCTGTTCATGGTGGGCAGGTGGTATGTTGGCCCCTGATTGCGAAGGGGTGAGTGCGGAACCTGAAATCGTGCGGCAAGGTCGTAAGGCCGCGGCATGGTGGGAAAGCCAAGGCGGAACCGTCCACCACGAAGGGACCATTGTTGTGGCACTGGGTCGCGATCAAAGTGACTTGACGACTTTTGCACGCCGCGCGCCGAACGGACAAACCCTTTCCAAGGCACAGATCGGCGCTTTAGAACCCCATCTGGCCGAACGCTATTCTAAGGCGTTGTTTTTACCTGACGAGGGACATCTTGATCCCCGTGCAACCCTGACCGCATTGCACGAGCGGCTGTCGCAAAGGGGCGTCCGCTTTGGCGGTGATATCGCGGGTCAGGTGATCGATTGCCGTGGGCTTGTCGCGCGCGATACGCTTCGTGATTTACGCGGTGTGAAGGGCGAGATGCTTGTCATCCGCAGCCCTGACGTTACCCTGTCGCGCCCTGTCCGCCTCCTTCATCCGCGGTTTCCACTTTATGTCGTGCCCCGTGGCGATGGTGTTTTCATGTTGGGGGCGACACAGATCGAGACCAGCGAACGGGGCCGTGCGACGTTGCGGTCGGTCATGGAGCTGATGAATGCCGCCTACGCGCTGCACCCCGCTTTTGGTGAGGCAGAGCTGTTGGAAATCGGCGTTGATGCGCGGCCTGCCTTTCCCGACAATCAACCGCGCATTCGCCGGATTGGTGAACGTATTTATGCAAACGGCCTTTTTCGGCACGGGTTTCTGCTTGCACCTGCGGTGGCGCAGATGACGGCGGACCTCGTGTTGGAAGGCAAAATACCGGAGGTTTGGTATGAAGATCATCGTGAACGGTGAAGCACACGAGACCAGTGCGCCCACGCTGGCAGCGCTGTTGGATACCCTTGGAAAAGGCGAGGCCAAAGTTGCCACCTCAGTCAATGAGGCTTTTGTGCCCAAACATCAGCGCGCAGATCACACGCTGCAAGACGGGGATCGCGTTGAAATCGTAGCACCCCGGCAAGGAGGATAATATGCCGACATTCTACGGCACCGAAGTGACATCCCAATTGATGCTGGGCACCGCGCAATATCCGTCACCCGCAATTCTGGCAGATGCCTTTCGCCGTTCCGGCGCGGGCATCGCAACGGTGTCCGTGCGGCGCGAAGCGGGTGGCGATCAGGCGGGGCAGGATTTCTGGACGTTGATACGGGATTTGGGGGTGTCGATCCTTCCCAACACCGCCGGTTGCTATTCAGCGCGCGAGGCGGTGACCACTGCACAAATGGCGCGTGAGCTGTTTGATACCAACTGGATCAAACTTGAGGTCATCGGTCACGCAGATACTTTGCAACCCGACCCCTTTGGGCTGGTCGATGCCGCCGCGCAACTGACCGAGGACGGGTTTGAGGTCTTTCCTTATTGCACCGAGGATCTGGTGCTGTGCGAACGGCTGGTTGAGGTCGGTTGCAAGGTCTTGATGCCATGGGGCGCGCCTATTGGCACCGGACGGGGCCTGAATAATATTTACGGTCTGCGCAGTCTGCGCGCCCATTTTCCAAATATTCCACTGGTTGTTGATGCCGGGCTGGGCCTGCCCTCGCACGCGGCGCAAGCGATGGAGCTGGGGTATGACGCCGTTTTATTGAACACCGCCGTCGCAAAAGCCGGTGATCCCGTCGCGATGGCCCAAGCCTTTGCGCTTGCGGTTGAAGCCGGCGCACTGGCCGCCCAAGCGGACCCTATGGATGCCCGCGATATGGCCGCCCCGTCGACACCCGTTTTTGGAAAGGCCACGTTATGACTCTGCCCCGCTTTTACCCGATTTTTGATGATGTGGTCTGGCTGCGGCGCATGCTGCCTTTGGGTGTAAAGCTGGTGCAAATGCGCCTCAAAGACAAATCCCAAGACGATCTGCGCGCCCAATTAACCGAGGCCCGTGATTTGTGCGCGGCCCATGATGCGGTGCTGGTGGTCAATGACCACTGGCAACTGGCAATCGACTTGGGGTGCGACTGGGTGCATCTGGGACAAGAGGACCTTGATGATGCAGATGTGGATGCAATTCGTGCGGCGAGCCTTAAGCTTGGCATCTCGACCCATGACAAGGCCGAACTGGCCCGCGCGCTTGCACTTGCGCCAGATTATATTGCCCTCGGCCCGATCTATCCGACCATTCTGAAAAAGATGAAATGGCACCAACAGGGCGTTGAAAAGCTGAGCGTTTGGAAGGATCTTGTCGGGGATACCCCCCTCATCGCGATTGGTGGCATGACCACAGAACGCGCGCCGGGTGCTTTTGCTGCTGGGGCCGATATCATCTCTGCTGTCACTGATATTACGCTCCACGACGACCCAGAGGGCCGCGTCAGGGCATGGCTTGAGGCCTGCGCGTGAACCGATATGTTCGACAAACAGCGGTCCTAGGTGACGCCGCGCAAAATCAGTTGGCCGGGGCATCGGTCCTTGTCATCGGTGCCGGAGGATTGGCCGCACCTGTGATGCAGTATCTGGTCGGCGCGGGCGTTGGTCATATCCGTATCGCAGATGCAGATGGCGTGAGCCTGTCCAACCTGCACCGACAAACGTTGTTTCGCGAGGCGGACATCGGCCTGCCGAAGGTCGATGTGATCGCGCAAACAATGGCGGCATTGAACCCCGACACGACCATGGAGCCGGTGCAACAACGCGTCGATCCTGCCAACATTAAAGCACTTTGTGCGGGCATGACACTGATCCTTGATTGTGCAGACAGCTTCGCTGTCAGCTATATCGCGTCTGATCATTGCCTTGAAACAGGCCAACCCCTTGTCAGCGCCAGCGTGGTCGGTCGGGACGGCTATGTAGGTGGTTTTTGCGGGCGTAAACCAGGGCTGCGCGCTGTCTTTCCTGATCTGCCAGATCAGCTTGGGTCTTGCGACACAGATGGTGTTCTGGGGCCAAGCGTTGGTGTCATTGGCAGCCTGCAAGCACAGATGGCCATGGCGATCTTGACCGGTGACACCCAAAGTTTGGGACAGCTTGTGACCTATGATGCCCGCACGCTCAGGTTTGGCGGGTTCCGTTTTGACATGGCACCTGACCCGCGTCCCAATCCTGCCTTTATCGCCGCTAATGATATTGCCGCGACTGATTTCCTGATCGACCTGCGCGCGAGCGGCGAACAGGGACCGGATCTGCCGCAAGCAACCCGTTATGTTGTGTCCGACTTTGGACCACATGGACCCACACCACATGATAACCAACGTGCCGTTCTGGCGTGTCGGTCGGGCCTTCGCGCCTGGCAGGCGGCTGACCGGCTTTCACAACACTGGCAGGGTGAGATCAAACTTCTCGCTCTCGGAGGGTAAGGAAACCCATATGAAACACCTCATCACCGCAGCGGCAATATTGATCGCTACACCTGCCTTGGCGCAAGACAAGATGACCTTGCTATTGGACTGGTTTATCAACCCCGATCACGGACCAATCATCGTGGCCGAAGAGCTGGGCTATTTCGCCGATCAAGGGCTTGAAGTCGAGATCATCGCCCCCGCCGATCCGTCCGCCCCGCCTAAACTGGTCGCGGCCGGCCAAGGCGATATCGCCGTCAGCTATCAGCCAAGCCTGCATTTGCATGTCGCAGAAGGTCTGCCACTTACTCGGGTTGGCACTTTGGTGGCGACACCGCTGAACTGTCTACTGGTTCTCAAAGACGGCCCTATTCAAGAGATCAGCCAGCTGAAAGGCGGGACAATCGGCTTTTCCGTGGCCGGTGTCGAGGAAGCCGTTTTATCGGCGATGTTAGGTCGCCACGGTGTCACGCTGGATGATGTCGAGATGGTCAATGTGAACTTCTCGCTTAGCCCCTCTTTGATGTCGGGGCAGGTCGATGCGGTCATCGGCGCTTACCGTAATTTTGAGTTGAACCAGATGGAAATTGAAGGCGTCGAAGGCCGCTGTTTCTACGTCGAAGAAGAAGGCGTACCGACCTATGACGAATTGATCTATGTGGCGAACCCTGACCGCATGGATACGGATCAAACCCGCCGCTTCCTGCGTGCGACAGAACTGGCGGCGCAGTACATTATCAACAACCCAGAAGCATCATGGGAGCTGTTCAAGGGCTATGCGCCTGAACTGGACGATGAGCTGAATGCAAAGGCATGGGTTGATACACTGCCCCGTTTCGCCCTGCGCCCCGAGGCCTTGGATGAAGGTCGCTATACGCGGTTCGAAGCCTTCCTGTCTGAGAGCGGTCTTGTAGAGGGCACGCGACCGGTGTCAGCACTTGCCGTCGACCTTGGTTCAGAATGACGTACGGCAACACCTTTACGGTCTGGCGCGATAACACGTCCGCCTGGCCAGCATATTCGCGCCATAAGTTCGTGCAGGGTTTGGGTGACGGGACCCTGCCGCACGCCGCTTTCTTGCACTACCTCAAACAGGATTATGTCTTTCTGATCCACTTTTCGCGAGCTTGGGCTTTGGCCATCACCAAAGCCGATACGGTTGAGGAAATGCGCTTCGCTGCGGGCACTGTGAACGGGCTGATCAACGGGGAGATCGCGCTGCACATCAAGACCTGCGCGAAAGTCGGCATTGATGAGGCTACACTGTTTGCCACGCAGGAACGCCAAGAGAACCTAGCCTACACCCGCTATGTTCTGGACGCGGGTCATTCTGGAGATCTACTGGATTTGCTGGCTGCTTTGGCACCCTGCGTCATGGGCTACGGTGAAATTGGTCGCCATCTGGCAGCAACCAAGACCTCGGACACCTACGCAGAGTGGATCAACACCTATGCAAGCGCCGAATATCAGCAGGTTTGCCACGATGTGGGCGTGCTGATTGACGGGGCCGTTGCGCGGCGTTTGGGCAATGACCCGACGGCCAGCCCACGTTGGACCACCCTTCAGGCGCGGTTTGCGATGGCCACACAGTTGGAAGTTGGGTTTTGGGACATGGGGTTAGATCCGTGAACCAATCCCTGCGAATGACAGGATCAGCGGCGATTGAGGGGACGACGATCTTCTCACAGCTTGATCTGACCCTGACACCGCACAGCTGGACCTGCCTTCTGGGGGCAAGTGGGGTGGGAAAATCCACCGTCTTGCGCCTCTTTGCCGGTCTGGCAGAGGGCGTTACCTTTACTGGATACCTTAGCGATCCCGGTCGTGTTGCGATGATGGCGCAGCAGGATTTGTTGCTGCCTTGGTTGAACGTATTGGACAACGTACTGGTCGGCGCACGTCTGCGGGGGGATCGCCCAGACAAGGGCCGCGCCCGTGATAGACTGGCGCAGGTTGGATTGGCGGATCATGCCGAAAAATTGCCCATCGCCCTGTCAGGTGGCCAACGCCAACGCGTAGCTTTAGCGCGCACTTTGATGGAAGATCGCGCGGTTGTCTTGTTGGATGAACCATTCTCGGCGCTCGACGCTTTGACCCGTGCGCAAATGCAGGAACTGACTGCTGAGCTGTTGAGTGGCTGCACCGTGTTGCTGGTCACGCATGACCCGAATGAGGCGGCGCGATTGGGCCAGACAATCCTTATCATGACGCCGTCAGGGCTTGTTGACGTCGCCGCCCCCACAAGCCCCATCCCGCGCGATATAAGCGCCCCAGATGTGCTGCGCGCGCAGACAGATCTTTTTGACCAACTTCGGAGACCGACATGAGTGCCACCCATTATCTACAATTGCTTGCCGCTGAAGACTGGAAGGTCGCAACGCACCACGCATTCACCGATGCCTTGGCGGATGGCACATTAAGCCAAGAAAAGATGGCAGGTTATCTGCAACAGGATTATCTCTTTGTCGAAGGCTTTGTGCGGCTTCTTGCATCTGCCGTCGCAAACGCGCCCACCTTAGCAGACGCGGTTCCCGCAGCGCAGTTTTTGGGTTTGATTTGCGGCCCCGAGAACACTTACTTTTTGCGCTCATTAGAGGCGCTTGAGGTCACATCAACCGCCAAGCCCGCGCCGGAAACGCGCGCCTTCCAAGAGCTGATGGATCAAGCACGGCATTCTGGGCGGTATGAGATCATGCTTTCGGTCCTCGTGGTTGCGGAATGGATTTACCTCGACTGGGCTACGCCGTTCGAGGGCCGAGCAGATGATTTGCCGTTTTGGTTCGGTGAATGGATCACGCTTCACTCAGGCGAAGGCTTTACGCAGGTCGTCGCCTATTTGCGTGGCCAACTCGATACGGCTTGGGAAACACTGGACGATACTGCGCGCGCAGAAGTCTCCGCGACCTTCACGCAAGCGGTGCGCTTGGAACGCGCGTTCTTTGATGCATCCTGGGCTGGCTTTACGGTCGCCAAGTGACGGGTTGGCGCGCAGGCCTTGCAGCAACCTGTCTGGTGTTGGCGCTGTGGCAGATGGTGATCTGGAGCACGGATGTCGCACGTTTCATTCTGCCGCCACCCGCGTTGGTCGCACAAACAATTTGGGAAAGCCGCGCGCTGTTGGCAGAGCACGCTATCATCACGATGATCGAAGTGTTGATCGGCCTCGCATTGGGCGCAGCACTTGGGTTTGTTTCTGCAATCGCGCTGGTCGCATGGCCAACCGCCCGCGCGCTTGTGCGGCCGATCTTGGTGTTCAGCCAAGCGGTGCCTGTCTTTGCACTCGCGCCAATTTTGACACTTTGGTTGGGATTCGGGCTTTGGTCCAAGATCACGATGGCCCTGATCATCATCTACTTTCCGGTGACGTCGTCCTTTTTTGACGCGCTTATGCGGACGAACCGCGATTGGATCGGTTTGGCTAAGGTAATGGGCGCAAGCCCCGCGCGCATCATGTGGCATATCCGGGTGCCCGCGGCCTTACCCGGCTTTGCATCTGGCCTGCGGTTGGCGGCTGTTTATGCGCCGATTGGTGCGATCATTGGCGAATGGGTCGGAGCCTCGAAAGGATTGGGGTATCTGATGCTTTTAGCCAACGGACGTGCCAAAACCGACCTCATGTTTGCCGCTCTAATCGTGCTGGCAGTGTTAACAATACTTCTGCATGCGGCCGTAAACAAGCTATGCGAAAGGACACTGGATCGTTCGGAAGTCTCTTGAAGCCCGCCAACTGGTTCGCAGCTTTTATCGATCGGTTCGGTGACCTGCGCTGCTTTCCAAAAAATTAGGAGCCACACATGCAAACGGCATTGTTGCGCAACTGCAGCCTAAGGGCATGACTTCCCCTTTCCTCGTTGGCTTCAGGCCACGCGAACGATCTCGGCGGTGCCGAGTGCGTTGAAGCGGTTTATGAGGGCGATGCGGACTTGGATTTCGGCAGTTTGCCGGTCTGGGTCTCTCGCGGCGATCCGCTCCCCAAAGGCCTTGAGGCACCGCATCTTTGCCTCGATCCGACTTCGTGCGTGATATCCGGTCCAGCGCTTCCAGAACGCCCTGCCGTAGTGCCGAGTGGCCCGCAGGGTATCGTTTCTCGCAATCGCCGCCGGGCAATCCTCTTTCCACGGCCGCCCATTCTTGCGGATGGGGATGATCGGCGTGGCCTGGCGGTCGATGATGGCCGTGTGGCAGCGGCGGGTGTCATAGGCGCCATCTGCGGTCACCGTGCCGATCACTTCGCCCTCGGGGATCTGGTCGAGCAACTCCGGCAAGACCGGGCTGTCGCCATCGCTGCTGGGGATGTCACCCCACCACTTCCAACGATTGTAGAGATGGGGTGGGTGCCGCCCTCCCAAGACGGCATCGCAAGGTGCCAAAGTGGTGTTGTTCAACGCCACGCGAAGAGGAGGACGGCGAGATGAAGGATATGATGATTGGGGTCGATCTGGCAAAAAATGCTTTTCAGGTTCATGGTCCCCCTCGAACGGGGGAGGTTCGGTTCCGCAAAAAGCTGACGCGAACACAGTTTCCTGTGTTCATGGCTCAGCAGGAGCCCTGCCTGGTCATTTTTGAAGCTTGCGGCAGCGCGCATTACTGGGCGCGTGAGATGGAAGCAGTTGGCCATGAGGTAAAACTGATCGCGCCACAGTACGTTAGCCCGTTCGTTAAACGTCAGAAAAATGATGCTGCTGATGCTGAAGCGATCGTCATCGCTGCCCGCCAGCCGGAGATGCGTTTTGTTGAACCCAAAACGCTCGAACAGCAGTCTCGCGCAGCCTTATTCCGTGGCCGTGAACGACTGGTTCATCAGCGGACCGCGGATCTAAATGCATTGCGGGCGCTTCTATATGAGCACGGACATGTGTTTCCCGTAGGAATGCACCACCTCAATCGCATAACGGCCCTTGTAGAAAGAAGATAAAACCGTCGGGTTGCACGCACTGATCCGCGAGGAGTGCTTGGAGCTACTGGCACCTATTGCAGAAAAAACGGCGCGTGTCATCGAACGCACCACAAAACTCAAGACGCTGGCCGCCGAGTCAGACAGGGCGCGACTTTGCGGCTTGGCTGGGTCTTGTTCCCAAGCAACATTCTTCTGGAGGCAAGGAACGTTTAGGGCGGATGACCAAGGCTGGCCAAGCTGATATCCGACGCCTTCTGATCATTGGCGCAATGTCGCGATTAGGTTGGCTTGTCCAGCGCACCATTTTGAAGGGCAGCTGGTTGTCACGGATATTGGAGCGCAAACCCATGATGCTGGTTGCGATTGTGCTGGCAAACAAGATGGCCCGCCAAATATAGGCTATGCTGACGAAGAACGAAGATTACAGGGATTCGGCGCTGGTGGGCTCGGCATGATGTTCATGTCAAACTGCTAGCGATGGCGCCAAGGGAGTGTAAGTAGAAGACCCGAATGGGCAAAATGATCGAACAGATCCGGATAGGGAAAACCAGTAAGACCCTGAAAGTAAGAAAGCTCGGTGTTGAGATTTGGACCAGATCCGCTGATCACCATCCCGGCCCGCGGTTTTTGAAAATGCCGTATCTTGAGGCCTGACAAAAGTTCGCACTCGATCACAGCCCAACAGGGTCAAAAACTTCTTGCATTATGGACGGCAACCACAGAAAGCGTCTTAGCTGGGCCTACTCTTTCGGAGTGTCGCTCCAACGTAAACCATTGCGATTAATGAATATAATTCCGATTAGAACGCGCTTATCATCCACGCGCGGCTTGCCGTGGCTCTTCGGAAAGAACGGCCGGAGCCGCGCTATCTGGTCTTCCGTCAGCCAATAAAGATTGCTCATAGCGCCCCCAAAATTTGGGCGTTTGAATCATGCAACCATCGCGGCCTCAAGCCGATTACTGGGTCTGGAGCCTAGGTCGACCGGTTTTTGACACACATATCCAGCGACGCTCACCTTGTCCGCACCTTTGTGGATTGTGTTGCCCTTGCTGTCCGGCTTTTTCCTACTCGAAGTAGAAGGCGTGGTCATACGGGCTGGTTTCAGCTGGCGCCTTGTAGGAGGTCGAGTGAGTATTTTTGAGAGCCTCATGTAGAATCTGAGGATTTATGTAATTTTCGACCTCGCGCCCTTCCGTGATCCAAACCAACCCACCTCCACCAGATAGATCGCTCTTTAGGCGGCTGACTGCAGGTTTCAGCTCGGCCCCCGGACTATCTTTATCGCTGTCGAGGATTATAGCCATGTTTTGGTTCAGTGCGCGCAAGTCGACAAACTCTTTCAAGCTTTCCTCATCAACTATTTCACTCGCCCCTAAGTGTCGAACCAAGGCACCCCACTGACCCGCTCCGAGCCGATTTATCCCGCTTTGAGTGGTGTCCAGCTGCGTTGTGGCGACCGCCAATCGATCCCTTCCAACAGCATCGCCAACTGGGAAGCGGTCAGGGAGATTTTGCCCTCCTTCGCAGATGGCCAGACAAATCTACCCCTCTCCAAGCGCTTGCTGAACAGGCATGCTGAAGTGGTCGTGCTTCTCAGGACAGGTTTTCGGCTTGGCTAAGGTGCATTTGGTGTATGTTCATGCCGCTTTTTGTATCTCCGCTTGGGTGAATTATGCGATGTTCGGAGTGCGCTTATCAAGGGCCGTGTGAGGGCGCTCTGAGTTGTAGAACTCAATCCAGTTATCGATGATCCGTTTCGCTTGGAAACCGTCGGTGATTTCATGCAGATAGACGGCCTCCTGTTTCAGCGACCGCCACAGCCGTTCGATGAAGATGTTGTCCAAGTAGCGGCCCCGCCCATCTATTACCGTCAGGGTATTGCATCGCAATATCCCGAGAGGCATCGAGATTTTAATTTCAGCCTTGGTCAAAGTCGTGATCCAGCCCGTGCCTGTGTATTGGCTGCCCTGGCCCGTATTCATTATCTCTGGTTTGCCATATCGGGCGATTGCCTCCTCCAACGCCTCAACACAAAAGCTGGCATCGAGCGTATTGGAAAGCTGCCAGGTCAAAACCTTGCGGGTCGCCCAGTCCATAATCGCCACCAGATACAGAAAGCCGTTCTTGACCGGAATGTAGGTAATGTCGCCGCACCAAACTTGATTGGGCTGCGTGATAGCGAGCTTTCTCAACAGATAAGGATAGATCCGATGTTGAGGATGCTTTTTGCTGGCGTTCGGCCCCTTATAGATGGTCTGCAACCCTAAGGCTGGAGGATCTCGGGCCAAGGTTATGGTCCTGATGCGTATGGAATTGCCTTATAAGTCAGGGTGGTTGTATTGTAAAATATTTTATATCAATAGCTTACGCTTTCGTGGTGAAGGGTCGAAGCAGTAAGGTGCGCACTCTTATGCTCCATCCACATCACTTCGGACCTTCGGCTATCAAGATGCGGATGTCATGCGCGGTTATTCAGATATCCTGATCGGCCTGGGCCCCTTTGGCCCGGTGCAATAGGCCTTGCCCGCCATGCTCGATATCGTGGCAGATCGCGCCGCGGGTCATGGCTTGGTCGCGCCGCCGCAGCCCTTCGAGCACGGTCAGATGCGGATGGGTATCGCTAAACGGGTTGCCGCCGTCATACAGATGCGACAGCAGGGGGCCGCAGCGCACCCAAAGGTTCTCGACGATTTCCAGCAAAATTGGCATCTCTCCCATGCGGCAAAGATGCAGGTGAAACTGTGTGTTGAGGTCAATCGCCTGCGCATAATCCCCGGCCTCAAAGGCACGAGATAGCGCGGCGTGCATGGCCTCAAGCGCTGCGATGTCTTCGGCGCTTGCAAGGGTTGCGGCGGCGGCGGCGGCGCGGCCCTCAAGGTCGACACGGATGTTGCGAATCTCGATCAACTGGTCGCGCGTCAATTCGGGCACCATCGCCGTACCGCGCGCATCCAGGGCCAGCGCATCCAGCGATACGAGTCGCAAAAATGCTTCACGCATCGGGGTTGCGCTGATTCCGAATCGCTTGGACATGGGCCGCAAACGCAGCTTTTCACCGGGTTTAAGCTGCCCGCCCATCAAGGCCGCCCGAAGGGCTAAGTACGCACGATCGCCTAAGTTTTCCTTGGCAATCGGGCTGACCCAATCATGAGTGCCGGCTATTTCACCAGCAGTTTCAAAACTCCGCGTTGACAATTGCGCATCCCCCCTGTTTATTCTTGTTATAACAAATAACGCATTCGCGACCATAGCTAGATATTACGCATAGATCCCCAGCAAAGCGAGATCGAAGCGTAACAAAGCCGTTGGATGCGGGGTGTCTGTCGTTCCGGGGAGGGAGCGCAGGCTTTGCACCCCGCCGAAATGCTGCAAGGGAGGAATAACGATGAGCGAATCGATGAAAGCCGTCATGGCCAGTGGTGCGGGTGGCCCCGAAGTGCTGGACGTGGTGACGGTGCCGCGGCCTACGGCTGCGCCCGGCCAGGTTCTGGTGCGGATCCATGCGGCAGGTATCAACCGCCCCGACGTGATGCAGCGCGAAGGCAACTACCCGCCGCCCCCCGGCGCGTCGGATATCCTCGGGCTGGAAATCGCCGGTGTGGTAGAGGCATTGGGCGAAGGCGCGACACGCTTTGCCATTGGCGACCGTGTGATGGCCTTGGTCCCCAGTGGCGGCTATGCCGAATTCTGCGCTGTCCATGAAACAAACGCACTGCCCGTGCCCGACGGTATGAGCATGACCGAGGCAGGCGCCTTTCCCGAGACTTATTTCACCGTCTGGTCCAATGTGTTCCAGCGCGCAGCCCTGAAAAAGGGCGAGACGATCTTGCTCCACGGTGGCACCTCGGGCATTGGCACGACGACAATCCTTTTGGCCAAAGCGCTGGGATGCCGTGTGATTGTCACCTGCGGCAGCGACGAGAAATGCGAGTCCGCCAAGGCCAACGGCGCGGATGTGGCTATCAACTATAAAACCAGTGATTTCGTGACAGAGGCCAAAAAGGCGACCGATGGTAAAGGGCCAGAGGTTGTCCTCGATATGGTCGGCGGCGAATACATGCAGCGCAATATTGAGGCGGTGGCCATCGACGGCCGTATCGCACAGATCGCATTTCAAAAGCCCCCTAAGGCCGATCTGAACATGCTTCAACTTTTGACCAAACGGCTGACGTGGACAGGCTCCACCCTGCGCGCCCGCCCGGTTGAGATGAAGGCAGAATTGGCCCGCGCGCTGGAGGAGCACGTGCTGCCCCTTCTGGCCAAGGGTATCGCGAAGCCGGTGATCGACAGCACTTATTCCCTTAACGATGTGCGCCAAGCGCACGCGCGGATGGATAGCGGCGGGCATGTCGGCAAAATTGTTTTGACCATGATTGCTTGACCAAGGCGGGCGGCACAGAGGAGTGTCGCTTGCTTATACGAAACCCAAGGGAGGATATAATCCAATGGTAATCCCCCCCGAAAGTAAGGGGCTGCGGAAGTAGAATTTTCTCGGCAAGATGAACGAGGAGATTTTGAATGAAAATGACCAGATATAGCGAACCCCAGATCCTTGCGATCCTGCGCCAAGCCGAAGGTGGTGTGCCGGTGGCCGAGCTTTGCCGTGAACATGGCATGAGCAATGCGTCGTTTTACAAATGGCGTGCGAAGTATGGTGGCATGGATGCATCCATGGTCAGCCAGATGAAAGCCATGGAGGAAGAGAACCGCAGGCTGAAGCGGATGTATGCAGATCTGAGCATGCAGGCGGACTTATTGAAGGAAGCCCTCGGAAAAAAGTAACGGGGCCATCTCAGCGCCGCGAGATGGCCGAAACGGCGGTAGAGCGACGGGGCGTCAGCATCGCGCTGGCGTGCCGGGCCTTCGAGGTCAGCGAGACCTGCTATCGTTACAGCCCGAAGCTGAAAGACGAGAACGAGGTGATCGCCGATCTGCTGACAGGGCTGACGGATGCGCGCAAGACTTGGGGATTTGGCCTGTGTTTCCTGCATTTGCGCAACGTGAAGGGGCATCCGTGGAACCACAAGCGGGTCTACCGGATCTACTGTGAGCTGGAACTGAACCTGCGCATCAAGCCGCGCAAGCGGCTGAAACGGGAGAAGCCTGACGTTCTGGCGGTCCCGAACAGACCGAATGTGACCTGGTCCATGGACTTCATGGCGGATCGCCTCGGCGACGGCAGGGCTTTTCGGCTTTTGAATGTGTTGGACGACTTCAACCGCGAAGGGCTGGGGATCGAGGTTGATTTCTCGCTCCCTGCCGAACGGGTCATCCGCAGCCTTGATCGCATTATCGAATGGCGCGGAAAACCGGGCACGATCAGGGTCGACAATGGGCCGGAATATATCAGCGAAACACTGAGAAAATGGGCTGAGAAACATAGTGTTACGATCCAGCACATCCAACCCGGACAGCCCCAGCAGAACGCCTATGTCGAGCGCTACAACCGGACGGTTCGGCATGAATGGCTGGATCAATACATCATCGAAAGCATCGAGGAGGCTCAGGATCAGGCCACACAATGGCTCTGGACATATAACAACGACCGCCCGAACATGGGCATCGGCGGCATCACACCCGCTATGAAACTGAAAATGGCCGCGTAAGTTCTACAGATGCACCCCGTTAAAAAGGGGGCGATTACCCAATGAAATTGAACAATATTTTGAAGATGACAGCTGCTGCTGGTGCCATTTTGGGCGCTCAGGCCGCCTATGCTGATGTGACCTTCGGCGCGCTTTACCCGTTCAGCGGCCAGCTGGCGCTTTTGGGCGAAGAATCCGCGCGCGGGCTGGAGCTGGCAGTGGATGAGATCAACGCCACCGGCGGTGTGCAGGGTGAGCAGATCGTGCTGGAGCGCGGCGATGCTGTCGACAACAACCAAGCCATCGGTGAGGCCCGTCGCCTGATTTCCCGCGAGGGCGTCAAGGCGATCTTCGGCTCCTATTCCTCCTCGCGCTCTATCGCGGCCAGCCAAGTGGCCGAGCTGTCCGGCATCCCTTATTTTGAGCTGGGCGCCGTGGCGGATGAGGTTACGGGCCGTGGGTTGCAATATCTCTTTCGGGTCAACCCGACCGCCGAGGATATGGCCGATACCGTTATCAACATGATCATCGACAAGGTCGCGCCTGCAGCCGGTAAGGCGCCGGGTGATCTGAAGATCGCTATTATCTATGAAGATAGCAGCTATGGCTCCTCGGTTTCCGGCCATGAAAAGCGTTTTGCCGAAGAGAACGGGCTGAACATCGTGACGTCGCTGGCCTATCCTGCCTCTACGGTTGATATGTCGTCCATCGTGCTGGACCTCAAGCAGCGTGAAGTCGACGTGGTATTGCAGACCTCATATCAGAACGACTCGGTCCTGTTTTTGCAGCAAGCACATGAGGCAGGGTTTAGCCCGCTGGCAATCATTGGTGGCGGTGGCGGTTATTCTACCCAGCCAACAGCCGACGCAGTGGGCCATGACATCATCGAAGGTGTGTTGAATGCCGACTTCACGCAATACGTCGTGAACAAGGAATTTACCCCCGGTATCGATGATTTCCTTGCAGCCTATCAGGCCAAATATGGCACCGAGCCGCGCTCCGGTCACTCCTTGACTAACTATGTTGGCGCGATGGCTGTGCTGCAATCGTTGAACGCTGCTGACGGCTTTGACGCGGATACGATCGTAGAGGCGGTTTCGGCCATCGACATCCCCGAAGGCACGACCGCTGCGGGCTACGGTGTGAAGTTCGGCGAAAATAACCAGAACGAGCGCGCCCGCATGATGGGTCTGCAATGGCAAGACGGCAAGCTGGTGACAGTCTATCCCGACGATGCTGCTGCTGCTGAACTGCGCAGCCGGAACTGATCCCAAAATCAATGATCCCGTAAAGGGGTAAACGGGGCGGGCCTTGAACGGGCCGCCCACATTCTGGACAAGGTGGGAATGTCGATGGACGTGTTTCTTCAAGTCGTGGTGAACGGCCTGCTGTTGGGTGGGCTTTTTGCCATCACCAGCGTTGGCCTGACGCTTATTTTTGGCATCGTGAAGGTGGTGAATTTCGCCCATGGCGAATTTCTGATGATCGGGATGTATGCTACATTTCTGATTAGCTCACGCTTGGGCCTGCACCCCTATGCTGCGGTTGTTGCGGTGGTGCCCTTGCTTTTCGTGCTGGGGATGCTGACGCAAAAACTGCTGATTGAGCCGCTTATGTCGGCGCGCAATCACGACATTCAGATTTTCGCCACCGTCGGCCTTTCGACTGCGCTGATCAATCTGGCGCTGTTGCTTTTCGGGGCTGATATCGCCGCCACGCCCGCCTACGGCTTGCGCACCGCGATTGAAATCGGGCCTGTCCGTATGCTGGTCGGGCAGATCGTCATGTTCGGTGTCGCCACCGCACTGGTCATCGGACTGCACTTCTTTATGCAGCGCACACGGGCAGGGCGGGGCATTCGCGCCGTCGCCCAAAACCGCGCCGCAGCCCAGCTTATGGGCATCAACGTGAGCCGTGTTTACATGATCACCTTTGGTCTTGGGGCCGCTTGCGTGGGTCTTGCCGCCTGCCTCGTCGCACCGCTTTATCCGACCTCGCCGGGGATCGGGACGTATTTCGTGCTGACGGCCTTTGTCGTCGTGGTTCTTGGTGGTCTCGGCTCTATCGGGGGGGCTTTCCTCGGGGCGATGATCATCGGTTTGATTGACAGCCTTTCGGGTTTCTACATCGGTTCTGACATGCGCGAAGTCGCAGTGTTCGGTGTCTTTCTTCTTATTCTAATCCTGCGTCCGCAGGGCCTGTTCGGAGGGCGACTGAAGCTGTCGCATGTATCATGACAGACCAGACCAACACCCCAAAACCCGCCGCCAAAACGGCCAAGCGCACTGCCGGTGCCATCGCAATGGCCGCACTGCTGGCTGCTATTTTCATCACGCCGGTCATCATTGATGACCAGTTCGTCTATCACATCTTTATCACGATCTGTATTTTTGCGGGCTTGTCCACCGCTTGGAACATCGTCGGCGGATTTGCCGGGCAGCTGTCACTGGGCCATGCGATCTTTTACGGGATCGGCGCTTATGCGGGCATCATGCTGACCAATATCGGCATCTCGCCGTGGATCGGCATGTTCGCCGGTGCGGGCATCGCGGCTGCGGTTGCCGCCATCATCAGCTATCCTTGTTTCCGTCTGCACGGGCCTTTCTTTGCCCTGTCGACTATCGCCCTTTTGGAAGTGTTTCGCGTCCTCGCCCTGCATTTCCGTGACTTTACCGGCGGTGCGACGGGCATGATGATCCCGCTGAATATCGGCTGGGAGTGGATGGTTTTCCGGGAACGTCTGCCCGCCCTGATCATCGCTTTCGGGATGATGTGTTTCATCCTTGCGGTGGCATGGTGGATCCGCTCACACCGCCTTGGCTTCCAGCTGGTTGCCACCCGCGAGCGTGAATCTGCAGCGCGTGCAGCCGGTGTTGGCACTGTCAAAGTACGTCTGTTTGCGGTTTCCATCTCGGCTGCTCTGACGGCGATGATGGGCACATTCCACGGCATGTATCTGACGTTTATTGAGCCGGAGTCCGCCTTTTCCCTCGCCTTTTCGATCCAGATCGCGATGTTCGCCCTGATTGGCGGGCTTGGCACGGTCTTTGGGCCGCTGCTGGGGGCGGTTCTTCTGGTCCCGCTGACGGAATTTGCGCGCGGTGCCTTGGGGGCCGAGGCGATCGGCCTGCACGGCTTCGTTTATGGCGCTGTTCTGGTGCTGGTCGTGATCTTTATTCCCAACGGTTTGATGGGCCTTGTCGGGCGCTGGTTTACATCACGCACGGCCACCACCGGCACCCAAGCCGCCGAGATTTCCACCCCTGATGAGGTGCGCACCTTCACCCCGCCAGAGCCGGGCGAAGAGATTATGCGCGTGCGCAACCTCAACAAACACTTTGGTGGTTTGCATGTGACCAATGATGTGTCCTTCACCCTGCGTGAGGGAGAGATCCTTGGCCTGATCGGTCCCAACGGGGCGGGCAAGACCACGCTGTTCAACATGATTTCGGGCTTTCTTGATGCCGATAGCGGCACGGTTGAGGTGAAGGGACCGGATGGCAAATGGCATTCCCCCACCAACCCCGCCGATTTCGCGACCTTGGGTGTCGGGCGGACGTTCCAGATCGTGCAACCCTTTGCCGCGATGACGGTTGAGGAAAACATCATGGTCGGCGCTTTCCACCGCTATCCGCATGTCGATGATGCGCGGGCTGCGGCACGGCGCACCGCCGAAAAGATGGGCCTCGCGCCATATCTTCACGCCGAGGCATCCTCCCTGACCATCGGTGGCCTCAAACGGCTGGAGGTCGCCCGAGTTATGGCAATGGAGCCGCGCGTGCTGTTGCTGGATGAAGTTATGGCAGGCATCAACCAATCCGACGTGCGCCGCGCCATCGACCTGATGCTATCTATCCGCGACGAGGGCGTGTCGATCATCGCGATCGAACATGTGATGCAGGCCGTCATGTCCCTTTCGGACCATGTTATCGTGCTCAGTTCCGGTGAGGTCATCGCCGAGGGCAAGCCGCGCGCCGTGGTCGAAGACCCCCAAGTGATCGAAGCCTATCTGGGCAAGGAGTTTACCCATGCTTGAGCTAAGCGGAATCCATTCGGGCTATGGCCAGACCACCATCTTGCAAGATGTCTCCCTGACCGTAACCGAGGGTGAGGTTGTCACCATCGTCGGCGCCAATGGGGCGGGCAAGACCACGACCCTGCGCACCATTTCGGGGCTGCTAAAACCAACTGCGGGCACGATCCGCTTTGACGGAAAGGATATCACCAAGCTCAGCTCTCATGAGACGGTTGAGCTGGGCATCACGATGATCCCCGAAGGGCGGCAGCTTTTCCCCGATATGACGGTGCGCGAAAACCTGCTGATGGGCGCATACCGCAAGGGCGCGCAGGCCAGCCAGTCGCAATTGATGGAGGAGGTGCTTGCCCTTTTCCCCCGCGTCGAGGAACGGCTGGAGCAAAGGGCAAACTCCCTGTCCGGGGGGGAACAGCAGATGGTCGCCATCGCGCGCGGCCTGATGGCCAAACCGCGTCTGTTGATGTTCGATGAGCCGTCCTTGGGCCTTGCGCCGATCATCGTAAGCCAAGTGTTCGATGTGATCGACAGCATCGTCAAGACCGGGGCGACTGTGCTGATCGTGGAGCAAAACGTGTTCCACACGCTGAAGGCCGCCGACCGTGGTTATGTGCTGGAAAACGGTGAGATTGTCCTGACGGATGATGCCGACGCGCTGCTGGAAAACCCGCATGTGCGCAAGGCTTACTTGGGGATATAAAGTATGGAACGTCACGAGATTACCCCCGAGGCGCTGGACACGCGGCCCAGCCATGCCGGTCGTCATGTTCTGGTGACCGGCGCGGGCAACGGGATCGGCCGCGCCATCGCGCTCGGCTTTGCCCGGCGCGGCGCTGTTGTCGGTGTCGCGGATATGAACGCCGAGGCCATTGCCGAAACATCGGCCCTGATCGCCCAAGCGGGCTTTGGCCGTGCCGTGCCGTTGCCGCTTGATGTCGCCGATTGGGACGCCGTAGAGGGCACATTGGCCAAGGCGGGCCGCGATCTGGGTGCGCCTTTTGATACGGTCATCAATAACGCCGGTATTTCCCCCAAACATGACGGCAAACCGCATGGTGTTTGGCAGATGGACCCTGCCGAATGGCGGCGCGTTGTTGATGTGAATCTGAACGGCAGCTTTAACACCATCCGGGCGCTGACCCCCGCGATGCGCGAGGCGGGGCGCGGCTGGATCGTCAATATGTCCTCGGTTGCGGGCAAGACCCATTCCCCCATCGTGGCAAGCCATTACGCCGCCACGAAATCGGCCATCGTCGGGTTTACCATCCACCTCGCGGCGGAGCTTGGCCCTTTTGGCATCCGCGTCAACGCGCTGGCTCCCGGCCGGATTGAGACACCTATGGTCGCGGGCGCAGGCAAAGTCGCCAATGACGAACAGATCCGCCTGACGCCAATGGCGCGGCTTGGCCAACCCGCCGAGGTTGCCGATACCGCGCTTTGGCTCACCTCTAGCGAATCCAGCTTTGTCACCGGGCAAACCATTGATGTTGCCGGCGGGCTTTACATGACGTGAGGCATGGCCTCGGATAGATATAAGGCAATTACATGAACGAAATTACTGGTAACACCCGCGTATACGGCATTCTTGCCGACCCCATTCACCACGTTAAAACCCCGCAGGTGATGAACGCCCTTTTTACCGAGATCGGCCATGACGGCGTGCTGGTGCCGCTGCATGTGGCCCCCGAAGGGCTGGAAGACGCGGTCCGCGGTTTGCGTCAAATCCAAAGCCTGTCGGGCATCATCGTCACCGTTCCGCATAAAACGGTGATCCCCGCGCTGTGTGATGATCTTACCGATCAGGCGCGTATGGTTGGTGCTGTCAACTGCATCCGCCGTGATGCAGATGGCAAGCTGACCGGTGCGATCCTTGATGGCATCGGCTTTGTCGAGGGGTTGCGCGGCGCGGGGCATGACCCCGAAGGTATGAAGGTTATCCTTGCGGGTGCTGGTGGTGCTGCCAGTGCCATCGCCTTTGCGTTGGCCGATGCGGGGATTGCCGCGCTTACCATCGCCAACCGCACCGAGGCGCGCGCGCGTGATCTGGCGGATGCCGTGGGGCGCGTCTATCCGAAGCTTGTTCTTTCGACCGATGCCAGCGCTGTTGCGGGGGCGGATCTGGTGGTCAATGCGACTTCGCTTGGGATGCGTGAAGGCGATGCCTTGCCGCTTGATATATCCCAGTTGCATAAGGGGCAGCTTGTCGCCGAGGCGATTATGGAGCCTGCCGTCACCCCCCTTTTGGCGGCCGCTGAAAAGGCTGGCGCACGCACCCATCCGGGCCTCCCGATGTTGCAATCACAGGCCCGTCTTATGGCTGATTTCATGGGTGCGCTCTGATGCAAGATGCTGGCCCTTTACTGGAAATGCTGCGCAGCATTTGCGGTGATAGCGCCGTGCTGACCGGTGCGGATATGGCCGGTTATGCCAGTGATTGGCGGGATATGTTCCATGGCAAACCGCTTTGCGTGCTGCGCCCTGCCAATACGGCCGAGGTTGCAAAATCAGTTGTCGCCTGTGTCGGGGCGGGGGTGGGTATCGTGCCGCAAGGTGGCAATACCGGCCTTGCCGGTGGGGCCACGCCAGACGATAGCGGCCGTCAGGTGGTAATTTCATTGGACCGGATGACAGCCATCCGCCGGATCGACTCCATCGGCATGACGGTAGAGCTGGAAGCAGGCGTGATCTTGCAAACAGCAAAAGAGGCAGCGGCGGCAGAGAACCGCCTTTTGCCCATCAGCCTCGCCGCCGAAGGCTCTGCCCGCATTGGTGGCCTGATTGCGACAAACGCAGGCGGCGTTGATGTGCTGCGCTATGGCATGACGCGCGGATTGGTGCTGGGGCTGGAGGTGGTTCTGCCGGACGGGCAAGTGCTTCACCGGCTGCGCCATCTGCGCAAGGATAACGCCGGATATGACCTCAAACAGCTTTTCATCGGCTCCGAAGGCAGTCTTGGCATCATCACGGCCGCTGTTTTGCGCCTTGTGCCTTTGCCGCGTCACCGCACAACCGCGCTGATTTCGGTGCCTGATATTGCCGCCGCGGTGCGCCTTTACGCCCGCGCCCAAGACGATATCGGTGAGGCGCTTTCCGCGTTTGAGCTGATCTCGGGGGACGGGCTTGCTCTTGTGGCCACGCATATGGGGCAAGAGGCCCCCGTCAAAGGGGCCGATTGGTATCTGCTGATCGAAGCGGGGTCCTCCTTGCCCGGTCTGCGCACGGCGATGGAAACCCTGATGGAAGCAGCCTTCGAGGAGGGCTGGGCCACGGACGGCGTTTTGGCGGAATCCGAAGCGCAGGCCGATGGGCTGTGGTCTCTGCGTGAAAGCCTGACCGAGGCCGAGGGCAAGGCGGGCGGCGCGATCAAGCATGATTTGTCGGTGCCGATCCCCGAGATCGCGGATTTTCTGCAAGAAACCGGAAAAATGCTGCGCAGCATGGTGCCCGAGGCGCGGCTCAATATCTTTGGCCATTTGGGCGACGGCAACCTGCATTACAACGTGATGAATGTTGCCAAGGCCGATAGCGCCCGCGTCAATACTGCGGTGCATGACATGGTTGCACGGTATAACGGCTCGATCTCGGCTGAACATGGGCTGGGGCAATACCGCACTGCGGAATGGGCCCGATTGGCGACCCCGCCCGAACATGACCTGACACATCGGATCAAACGCGCGCTCGACCCTATGGGCGTGATGAATCCTGGCAAGGTGGTACCCCTTCATGACTGATAGATTTGACTATATCATCGTCGGCGGCGGCAATGCAGGCTGTGTCCTTGCCAACCGCCTGAGCGCCTCGGGCAAATACACCGTCGCGCTGATAGAGGCAGGCCGTAAAGGCCAGAGCCACTGGGTCGATATTCCGGCAGGTTTTTCAAAATTACTGACCAATCCGCGTCATAACTGGCGGCTGACCAGCCAGCCCGAAGAGGCGACTTTGAACCGCGTGATCTCTATTCCCAAGGGCAAGGGGTTAGGCGGGTCCACCCTTATCAACGGGATGATCTATGTGCGCGGGCAGCCGCAGGATTTCGATGGTTGGGCGCAGCGCGGCTGCACCGGCTGGTCATTTGACGATGTTCTGCCCTTTTTCAAAAAGATTGAGGATTACGACGAGGCCAAGGGCGATTTGCGCGCGCGCGGCGGCCCCTTGCCCCTGACCACGGTCAAAGAACGTCCCGCAATCGGGCGCGCCTTCATTGAGGCTGCAAAGGCGGCGGGCCACCCCGAGAATGACGACTATAACGGCCCGTCACAGGATGGTTTTGGCTATTATCAAGTGAACCAAAAGGATGGCCGCCGTGTCAGCGCCGCCGCCGCCTATCTGGATCCGGTGCGGGATCGCCCCAATCTGACCATCCTGACCGACGCACAGGCCCGCCGCATCCTGCTGGAAGGCGGGCGCGCCACGGGGGTCGAGCTCTGCCAAAAGGGCGTGACCCGGACACTACACTGCAATGCCGAGGTGATCCTTGCAGCGGGGGCCTTCCATTCGCCGCAGCTGCTTGAGCTGTCGGGCATCGGTGATCCTGAGATTCTGTGCAAAGCAGGGATTGACGTGGTGCATGCCGCACCGGGGGTTGGTGCGAATTACATCGACCATTTCTGCACTCGCATGAACTGGCGTGTGACCCAGCCCGTCACGCTTAATGAGATGACGCGCGGGATGTCCTTGGTCAAATCGGTCTTGCAATATGCGCTTACGCGTAAGGGGATCTTGACCTATGGCACCGGCCTTGTGCATGGCTTCTTGCGCACGCGGCCTGATTTAATCGGGCCGGATGTGCAGCTTTTTTTCCTGCATGCCAGCTATGCCAACGCAGCCGAGCGTAAACTGGACAAGCGCCCCGGCATGACGATCGGGGTCACGCAACTGCGGCCGGAATCGCGCGGAACGGTGCATATTTCGGCACCGACGATTGAAACGCCCCCGGTGATTTGCCCCAATTTCCTTGCCACCCCCGAGGATCGCCGCGCCATGGTCGACGGCATGAAAATGACACGCGACGTGGTGGCCCAAGCGCCGATGGACGCCTATCGCGGGCATGAGATCAGTCCCGGAGAGGCCTGCCAGAGTGATGACGACTGGTTGCAATTTGCGCGGGCGAACGGCCAGACGATCTATCACGCCAGCGGCACCTGCCGGATGGGGAGTGACGCGGCCTCCGTCACCGATCCCGCGCTGAAGGTTCGCGGGGTGGAGGGGCTGCGCGTTGTTGATGCCTCGATCATGCCGACCATCGTGTCGGGTAACACGCAGGCCGCCGTTTTCATGATCGCAGAAAAAGGCGCTGACCTGATCCTGCGCGATGCACGCTAGAAAGGCTATGATATGACACGAGAATTTGTGCCTGCCACCTATCCCGGCCTTGCCGGTCGCGCGGTACTGAATACCGGCGGGGCCAAGGGTATCGGCTATGCGATGGCCGAGGCATTCGCCCGCCACGGCGCATATCTGTTGCTGATGGATATGGATGGGGATGCATTGGCGCAGGCCGCGACACGTCTGCGCGCGGCCTATCCTGATGCGAAGGTTGAAACCTACCAAGGCTCTGTCACCGATGAGGCTGATGTCGCGGCGGCCTGTGCGACCTGCAAGGATGTTTACGGCAGTCTTGATATCCTGCTAACCAATGCGGGGATTTCGATGAACCGGCCCAGTATTGACCTGTCGCTGGCCGATTGGCGGCGGGCGCTTGATGTGAACCTGACAGGTGCCTTTATCTGCGCGCAGGCCGCGGCACGGCTTATGATCGCGGGGGACGGAGGGGTCATCTTGAACACGGCCTCGATGTGGGGGTTGGCGGCCTCGGCCAATCGGGCGGCCTATTGCGCCTCCAAGGCGGGGGTGATTTCCCTGACCGAGGTGCTGGCCGATGAATGGGCCGCCCATGGCATTCGTGTCAACGCGATCTGCCCCGGCTATATCCGCAGCGACCTTACCAAAGAGCTGATTGCCCAAGGCAAGCTGGACCTCGACGCCATTGAAAAACGCACCCCGCAAGGCCGTATGGGCACCCCAGAGGAAGTTGCCGAAATGGCGGTTTATCTTGCCTCGGATGCGGCGGTGTTCGTCACCGGACATGCGCATCTGTCGGATGGCGGATTTCTTGCACGGGGGTTTTAAGCCATGAACGCGACATATGATTTTTCGGGGCGCACGCTGCTGTTGACCGGGGCGGCGGGTGGTATCGGGCGCTGCATCGCGCAGGTGTTCCACCGTTCGGGGGCCAATCTGGTCTTGGGGGATCGGGATGAGGGGGCGTTGACCGCATTGGCGGATGAATTGGGCGGCGCGCGTATTGCGACCCTTGCGGGGGATGCCGCCAGTGCCGATGACGCGCAGGCCTTGGTTGATCTGGCAGCGGATCGTTTTGGCGGGATCGATTTCCTGATCCCCGGCGCGGGCATTTACCCCGCACAGCCCTTCGCGCAGATGACGGATGAGGATTGGCGCCGCCTGATGGCGATCAACCTCGACGGTGTTTTCTATATCTGCCGCCGTGCGGTGCCGCATCTGAAGCCGGGGGGGGCGCTTGTGTTCCTGACCTCGCTTGCCCCGCATCGCGGCGCGCAGACAAACGCCCATTACGCCGCGGCCAAAGGCGCCGTGGGCGCCCTGATGCGCAGCCTCACGCGCGAACTGGCACCAAACATCCGCTGTAATGCCATCGCGCCGGGCATCATTGAAACCCCCATGATCGGCGATTTCGTCAAAACCCGCGCCGAGGAAACCTTCAAACTCACGCCGCTTGCCCGTCTTGGCCAACCGCAAGAGGTGGCCAGCGTTGCTGCCTTCCTTGCCTCGGATGCCGCCAGCTTTGTCAACGGTGAAACGATTCAGGTCAATGGTGGCCTCTATATGGTTGCCTGACAACAAAGGACCAAGAACATGCCCGAATTCCGCGACATCCAGCCCCTCGCCCCTTGGCGCGAGGTCATTGTCACCGATGCCGACCGCAATGCCATCGACCCCGAGACCGGCGGCACCATCCTTGCGCAAATGCACCTTATCCGCGCCTTTGAGGAAAAGGTGCTGGAGCTGGCGAGCAAGCAACTGGTCCACGGTCCCGCCCATAGTGCGGTCGGCCAAGAGGGCGGTGCCGTGGGATCGGCCATGACGTTGGGCGACGGCGATCAGGTCAACGGATCGCACCGCGCGCACCACCAGTTTCTGGCGAAATCCTTGCGGCATGTGGCCAAGACCATTTCCGCCACCGATGAATTTTCCGGCGATATCCGCGACCTGTCGAAACGCACCATGGCCGAGATCATGGGCCTTGCGCAGGGGTTTTGTCGCGGGCGTGGCGGCTCTATGCACCTGCGCTGGGAAGAGGCCGGAAACCTTGGCACCAATGCGATCGTGGGCGGCGGCGTGCCGATGGCGGCGGGGGCCGCTTGGGCGCATCGCAACGCAGGCACGGACCGCGTGGTTTACAGCTATTTCGGTGATGGCGCGACCAATATCGGGTCGGTACTGGAAACCATGAACATCGCGGCGGCGTGGAAGCTGCCGATCTGTTTCTTCATTGAAAACAACCGCTATGCCGTTTCCACCAAGGTTGAGGAATCAACCGCCGAACCGCGCCTGTCATCGCGGGGTCTGGCCTTTGGTATCCCCGCTTTCAAGGTTGACGGGATGGACCCGGTCGCGGTCTATCATGCCTCTCTTGCGGCGAATGAGATCATGCGCGGCGGCAATGGCCCGACCGTGATTGAGGCCGATCTTTACCGTTATTTCCACCAGAACGGTGCGCTGCCCGGCAGTGCCTTTGGCTACCGCGACAAGGCCGAGGAGGCCGCATGGCGCGCCCGCGATCCGCTAGACGCGATGGCGCGCAACCTCATGGACCGGCAAGTGTTGGGCGAAGATGCGATTACTGCGCTGCGCAACCGCTCGGTCGCGCTGATGGAGGATGTCGCCGGAGAGCTGATCGAGATGCACGAGGGCCGCCCCCGCATCATCCCCGCCCTTTGGCCCGAAGAAAGTTTCCGTGATGCGGGCCTGCGCGGTGATCTGTCGGAATTCCAAGGTGTGCGCACCGCCGAAGAAGCCAGTTTCGACGGCGCCCTGCAAGAGGCCCGTTTTGTCGATACCGTCGCCGATGTCATGCACCGCCGGATGGAACAAGACGACCGCATCGTGGTGATGGGCGAGGATGTGCACCGCCTCAAGGGCGGCACCAATGGCGCGACACGCGGGCTGGCCGAGGCTTTCCCCACCCGCACCCTTGGCACCCCCATCAGCGAGAATGCCTTTACCGGCATCGCCGCGGGCATGGCCGCCGATGGGCGTGTGCGCCCTGTGATCGAGTTTATGTACCCCGATTTCATGTGGGTCGCCGCCGATCAGGTCTTTAACCAGATCGGCAAGTTCCGCCATATGTTCGGTGGTGATGCCGATATGCCATTGGTCCTGCGCACCAAAGTGGCGATTGGCACCGGCTATGGGTCACAGCATTCGATGGACCCGGCGGGGATTTTTGCCACCGCCCCCGGCTGGCGCATCGTCGCGCCCTCGACCCCCTTTGATTATGTCGGGTTGATGAATGCGGCGCTGCTGTGCCGTGATCCGGTCTTGGTGCTGGAGCATGTGGAGCTTTACAACGCCAAGGGCACCGCGCCGGTTGATGATTTCGATTACATCATCCCGCTGGGCAAGGCGCGTATCGTGCGGCCAGGAACGAAGATGACCATCCTGACCTACCTCGCCATGGTCGAGAAAACCCGCCAAGTGGTTGAGGATTTGGGGCTCGATGCCGAGGTTATCGACCTGCGCAGCCTTGACCGTGCCTCGCTGGATTGGGAAACGATCGAAACCTCTATTCGCAAGACCAACAATGTGCTGATCGTGGAACAGGGCGCGCAGGGCACCTCTTATGGTGGCTGGTTGGCCGATGCCCTGCAACGCCGCGTTTTCGACTGGCTCGATCAACCCATCGCGCGGGTCACAGGGGCCGAAGCATCGCCCAGCATTTCCAAGGTGCTGGAAACCGCCGCAAGTGCTGGCATGCGGGAAATCGATGCAGCCCTGCGCGAGATGATGGTCAATATCGGGGAACCGATCTAGGGGCGGGGTAACCCCGCGGCGATGATCTGATCCGCCAGATCGGACAGGTCATCCGAGACAAAATCGGGTTGTGGAACATCGGGGAGGTTCAGCACGCTGTTATGGGGCCGGGCAATGAACGCGCCCTTATAGCCCACGGCCTGCGCCCCGATGGTATCCCAATCGTGACAGGCAAGCATACACAGCTCTGATGTGTTGAGGCCCAATTTATCCGCCACCAGTTGGTAGGTCGCGGGGTGGGGTTTGAACTTTTTGACCGCGTCGACGCTGAAGTGATGGTCAAAGAGCGCCGCGATTCCGGCCTTTTCCAGCGGCGTCGGCGATGCAGATGGCGCGGAGTTCGTAAGGGTGACAAGCCTGAAGCCCGCCTCGCGCAACTTGGTCAGGGCAGGGGCCACGTCGGCATAGGCGGGCATGGACCCGATAAGCGATTTCAGCCCAGAGATGTCATCCTCGGTGATCACAATTTGTTTGTTCTTTGCGACCATTCGCAGAACGCCGCCCGCCAGATCGGCAAAAGGCGTATAATGCCCCGACAGGGTAAGCGTCTGGGAATAGAGGACAAGCTCGGCAAACCACTCTCGCATAACATCCGCGGTGCCAAAGAGCCGCTGAAAAAGCGGGGCCAGCGTGGTGAGGTCAAGCAGGGTTTCATTGACGTCGAAAACGATTGTGGAAACGCGTTTATGATCTGACATGGTCCGGCCTTCTTCCCTGTTGTTTTATTGGGGGGCGACGCTCTTCTTGTTTTTGGGGGTACGCAACAGCAGATAAAGCCCGTTCGCCGCAATCATTGCAATGCCGCCAAGCTCCATGACCCAATTCATGCGAATATTGTTGATTTGATAGCCGATAAGCCGGTCAATGTGATGGAAGCCTGCCGCGCGAATGGCAACGAACGCAAGCAAAAAGACAAGCCCGAGCAGCGCCAGCCATATATGCGCCAGCTCCCGCCGCATCGTCCAGATCAGGAATGCCGCGATCAAGAAACTCGTTAGCACGATGAAAATGATGAACTTTATCTGGAAGGGTCGACGTTCGGCATACCAGCCTTGGGCCTTTGCGACGCAGCGACCGATGGCCGTGAGTGCGGATTGCAAATCAAGCTGCTTGTTAACCGTCAGTGCAAATAAAATGACGGCCAGGATCAGCCAGAAGATGCGTTGCCGCCCGGTTTTCCTGAAAAACACCAGTACCGAAAGAATACCGGCCAGAAGATAGCTGGCCACAGTCACCCAGCCCATGACTGTTGGATCACCGATTGTCGGTGACCATGTCGTGAAAACGCAGGTCCATGGGATATTCAGTGCCAAGGTGCTTCTCCTCTTGCGGGCCCATTTAAGACACAGGCGCGCAGAATACCAGAGAAGCCCTGGAACACTCGCGTGATCCCTCGCAGGTTGGTTAGAGGGCTGTGCTTGCTTCGAGACGGGCGCCTTTGAAATGGGCGATGCATCCCTCGATCTCTGCTCGGGACGGGTACAGGCAGGCGGCCGTCGACAGGGCATCTGCAAGCGCGGCCGAGTCTGCCGACACCGTGATTTCCCGCCAGTTGGTGCGTGACGGCCGTCCTGTTCTAGGGTCAAGAATATGGCCAACTGTTGCGGCCTCGTCAAAGGTGGTGCCCAGTGGTGCAGAAGTTGCCAGCGCGCGCGCCTCAAGCGGCACTTCGCCGCCTGCAGCCAGCTTGACGGGCCATGCGGTGCCATCAGGCTGTGGGCCAAGGGCACGAAATTCGCCCGTATCGATCAAAATATTTGTCAGGCCTTCGGCTTGCAGCAATCCCGCCACGCGGTCCGCGATATAGCCTTGCGCAATGCCGTTCAGGGTCAGCGCCATACCGGGCTGCATGGTAATGCCCGAACTGTCGAAGGTGATGCTTTGCCAGCCTGTAAGCGCCTGTGCTTTGCGCAAGTTGCTGTCTTTGGGGGGCAGGCCCTTTGCCGAGGCTTCGGCATAAACCGCCCAGAGCGGTTGAATGGTCGGGTCAAACCGGCCGCCACTGGCGCGGTAAACGGCACTGACTATCGAAAGACACTCAAGCATCTCGAAAGGTGCCATTTGCAAATGACCGGTGCGGTTCAGCTGCGAAAGGGCGCTGTCTGTACGGTAAAGGCTGAAAATATCTTCCAGACGTGAGATTTCGGCAGCGACGCGGGCACTGATCGCCTTGGCATCCGGATGTTGAAGCCGCAACGTGGCGCGCGCGCCAAGCGCCGTGCCGGTCCAAGTATGGATAGGCTTTGCCGAAAGGGCTGCGGGAAAGGCAAGGGCTGCGGCGCTGATGGCCAGAAAACGGCGACGGTTGGTCATGGCTTTACTCTCCGAATTCGCGCGACAAGGCACGCAGGCGTTTTTCAAAGTCTGTATCTGTGGTGTCATTATCCAGAACGACAGGGGCCAGAACGGCGCTATCGGGTATGTCAGCCAGTCGCATGACTTCTCCGCCATTGGCCCCGGCAAAACTGGCCGCTTTTCCGGCGTCTAGAAAGGGCACGATTTCTGGCGCCCCCATGCCGCCAACAACATGCCCGCCCACAACATAAAAGGCCTGATCGGCCTCAATCCAGTTGGTGGCGCCGGGTGCATCCCACTTTGCCCCTGCCGCGCCCATGTCGTTGACCCAGATGGCCATAATGGCATGGTTTTGTTCCGGCATCCGCAAGAAGGCCACGGCGTCGCGCACCTGGCTGAAAAACAGCGGCGCGCCGGGCAAGCCCTCTAGGTGGGCCTGCGCCTTTGGGCCGTCATGTTCCAGCAGGTTCATCTGGCAATAATGGCCGACGGAGTCCTCGGACAGGGGCACGGCGCTGGTGTCTTGCTGGACGGTGTCTTGGCAGGCGGTCAGGGCCATCAATGCGATTATGCATGAAAAATGTCTCATGGCTCCACCTTGCGGAAAGCTAGGGCGGCCAAGCCAAGCGACAGTAAGGGCCAGACCAGAACAGACAGCAATGATTGCCATTGCGGGATGGCGTTGGCAGCCCCGCCCACACCCGATGCGGCCCCTGTGGCTTGTGATGCCGTCAGGTTGAACAGGCGAAAGGCGTCCGCAGGATTGGCAAGCAGCGCAAACGGGAAGACGGTGGTCGTGAATGTCCCGCCGTCATCGGCAACGACGGCCGCCAATAGCCCCAGATCATAAAGAACAACCATGCCCAACCAAAGCCCGATGGCCAAGCCAGCAGCCCCTGAAACACGGCCCGCGAGGGATGAAAGCGCATAGCCTATCCCCAAGAAAGTGGCCCCCAACAGAACCGATGTCCATGTCAGCCGCCAAAGCGCTGTCAGCCCCGTCATCGCCGCCGAATCTGCCGCAATGGTCACGGCCGCAGCCACGCCATATCCGGCAACAATTGCCACGATCAAAATGGCGGTATGCGCCACAAGCTTACCCGCCAGCACCTCCCACCGCGCCACAGGATAGGTAAGCAGCAGGGGCAGGGTTCCACGCTCTACCTCGCCGGCCACGGCATCAAACGACATAAGCAGTGCCACCAAAGGCACGAGGTAAACCGACAGGGACGTCAGCGAGGCAACAACAACAGACAGGCGGTCCGCCCCCAGCGCACCTGTGGGGGCCGATCCAGCCGCGGATAATACGAGCGAGAAAATCACCATCAGTAGCACCGCAATCAGCACCCAACGGTTGCGTCGTGCGATGTGTATTTCGGTTGTTGCAGTGGCAAGGATGCGGTCGATCATTGGCCGTCCCTCCGGCTGAAATGGCTGTAAATATCTTCGAGGCTTGGCGGAATGATGTCGACATCGGCAAGTTTGCTTTGCAGGGACGCAACCTTGGCCAGCGTCGCAAGTTTCTCATCCTGACGGCAGTGCAGATGCAGCGCGCCGTTCACGCGGATTGCCTCTGGCAAGGCGGCCATGATGTCGCTGTCATAACCGTTAAGCGCCGTGATCTGCATCGAGACGGGCAGATCAGCCGCGCGCCGCAAATCCGATAACGTGCCCGTTGCAGCCATCTTTCCACCGGATAGAATAAGCAGGCGGTCAGTGCGGGCCTCTACCTCTGTCAAGGCGTGGCTTGAAAGTAGGATCGCCGCGCCATCTGCGGCAAGCCCGTCAAGCAGCGCATAAAAGTCGCGGCGCGAAATCGGATCAAGGCCGCTTGTCGGCTCATCCAGAACCAAAAGCCTTGGCTGCCCTATCAGGGCTTGGGCAAGGCCCACCCGCTGACGCATCCCTTTGGAATAAGTGCCGATCCGGCGCTTGGCAGCATGGCCAAGGCCCACCCGATCCAGCAGATCCATTGCGCCTGCGGTGTCAACACTGCGCAGGCGCATGTAATAGGTGATCTGTTCCAGCCCGGTCAAAGCCGAATGAAAAGCTGCATTCTCGGGCAAATAAGCGACATGCGCGCGGGCTTGTTCATTGCCGGGGCGCGCACCGCAAACCGAAATCTCGCCGCTGTCTGGTGCGATCAAACCCAGCACCAGTTTCATCAGCGTGGATTTGCCCGCGCCATTATGGCCAAGCAGGGCCACACGCTCACCCGCGGCGACGCTTAGCGACACGTTGCTGAGGGCTTTGACCCCGCCAAACGCCTTAGTGAGATGAGAGATCGTTAATGTCGAAGTCATCAAGTTGTCTTTCGTTGCGGTTGGCAGCGGCTTTCGCCTCAAGCGCGGTGTATTCGGGGGGAACGGGAATGGAGGGGGCGACCATCAACGGCGCGCTATCAACCACCCCGCCGGGCAGGGTTGCGGGAAAGCTGGATTGTGCCCAGCGGATAAGCTGCACCGCAGGCGCGCCGGTCAGGAGTGATGCGGCAGGTTGTGACCACAAGATGTGATCCATCAAGTCGTTTGGCCGAAAGGCGCTGTCGGCGATGCCATCACCGCCCAAGTCAAAGCCGGGGTGATCGGACCAGTAATTGCCGCGTCCCTCAAAGCTCCATTCAATGTCGCGCGTGCCGACATATTTCACTTGGGTGCGGTTGCCGATGAAGGCGTTGCCGGTCAGCACATTGCGTTCCGATCCGGCGGTGAAATGCACGCCGATATTGCAGCCCTCAAAGCGGTTGCCGTAGATGATATTCTTGTGCGCATTATAGATGAACGTACAGCGATCCGCCCCGCCACGCACCAGATTGCCCGACACGTCGGCATTATTCGCAAAGTTCAGCATCACGCCGTGGCTGATGTCGGACAGGCTTAGGTTGTCTTTCAGGACCACGCGGTTGGAAAACATGATGGCAAACCCGAGGTGGTTGCCGATCGAGACATTCCCCGACACTTCGGAGTCGTTGGTATACATATAATGCACCGCAAAGCGCAGGTCGCGGAACAGGTTGTTGCGGTAGGTGCCATCACGCGAGGTGTTGGAGAAAATACCGTCACGCCCCCAACGCACAGAGTTGTTTTCGATAACTGTACCGGGGGAGTTCCACACATAAATGCCGTTGCCGCGATCATTCATACGCGGGTTTTGCGTGCCCTCAATGGTGTTGCCGCGCACGATGGCATCATGCCCGCCATGAACGTCAACGCCGTGCAGGTTGCCCAAAACGCGGTTGTTTTCAACCAAGGCCCGGTCGGCTTTTTTCAAGATTTTGATGCCGGCATCGGTGTCTTCGCTATTGAGCCCGGAGCCGGTGACGGTAAGCCCCTGAACGGTAACGTCCGGCGCGTCGATGGTGATGACGGTGCCTTGTCCCAAGCCATCGATGATGGCCTCGGGCGGACCGATGAGTGTCAGGGGGCGGTCAATGATGATCGGGCCTTTGTAGCGGCCCGCCTCAAGGATTAGCACATCGCCGGGGGCCGCCCCGGCGATGGCAAGGGCAAGGCCCCCTGATGTTGGCGTCACGCGCAGCTCTGCCGCCCAAAGGGGCAGAGCCATCATGGCAGCCAACAGATATATCAGGGGGCGAAGCATTTTTATGCGTCCTTTGGTTCAACAAACATCCGGCCGCGCATCTCCATGTGGAGGGCGTGGCAGAACCACTGGCAATAGTACCAGAAAACACCCGGAGTGGCCGCAACGAAGGTGACCGAAGCGGTCGCCTGAGGTGCCACTTCCATCGCGACACCGTGGTTGCCCATGGTAAAGCCGTGTGTCAGGTCGTCGATGTCATCAAGGTTTGTCACATAGACGGTGACTTCGTCGCCTTGCTTCACAGTAAAGCTTTCCAGCGCAAAGTTTGGCGCCTGGCTTGACATGTAAACGCGTACTTTGTTGCCATCGCGAATGACGGTGTCTTGCCAGTCGTCAAGGTCAATCCCGTCGGCCTCTGCCTGCGTGCGCGCATCTGCCCACATCGGATCATTCCGGTCCCAGACCGATTTTGGATTGATCTTTGAGGGATCAACGATAATCGCATCATGCGGTTCGGCAAATGTCGGGCCATCATGGATCAGCGTCAGCTTGTCACCGTCGATTGCGAACAACTGCTCGTTCTCGGGCTTCAGCGGGCCAACATTGAGGTAACGGTCCTTGGAGAATTTGTTCATCGTCAAATAGTACTTGGCCGATGCTTCCAAGGTTTCGCCCATCACGGTAGAGTTGTGACCGGGCTGATAGTGCACATCCTCTTTCGTGATGATGGGATCAACATCCGCGCCATTGTAAAGCTCGATCGCCTTGGCAATGTCCCAAACAACAACCTGGCTGTCCAGGAACAGCGTGGTATAGGCGCGACCGGCACCGTCAAAACAGGTGTGCAATGGCCCAAGGCCCAGCTCCGGCTCGGCCACGACAACGCTGCGTGGATCGGCATCTTCGTCGAACACAGCATCAAGTTTGCGCACATCGATTACCGAGACCGTGGGCGACAGTTTGCCCGCGATGCAAAGGTGGATCTTGTCCGGTGCCATGTTACAGCCGTGCGGGTTGTTCGGGATCGGGATGTAGCGGGTGTATTTCTTGTTTTGCCCCTTACGCCCGTCCAGCACCTTAACGCCGTTCAGTTCGATAAAGTCACCGGCTGCGATGCCTGCCTCGATCTCTTTGATGTTGAACACAACAACATGGTCCATGTCGGACTCGGTCATATCGGCAAGGGTCATGCCCATTTCCGAGTTGTAAGAGGTCGAGAAGGCATATTTGCCGTCATAATCGCAATCGGTGTTGTCGAGGTTGCCCGACACCATCACCTGCCACGCCACTGTCATTTCATCAGCGTTCACAGCGGTGTAGAAGTTCACGTATTTTTCGGGCTCGTCCAGAATTTTGCCGTCGTTGATCATCGGCACTTCGTCTTCGCCGTTGCAAAAGACGTAATCCGTGCGGGGCCAGCGTTGGGGGCGCAGACCGTGGATCGCCTTGGCATTGGGGATCTCGATGATCTTGTCGCATTTCATCACGTCACAACGAACGCGGGCAACGCGGGTGTTGGCCTTGTCATTCATGAACAAGAAGCGTCCGTCATATTTGCCCTCGGTGAAGGACATATGCGGGTGGTGCAAGTCGCCGTTTGGCGGGAACAGATGACCGTTGGCCGCAAGCTGGTCTTTGGTCTTTTGTGTCAGACCTTCGGTCAGGATTTTCTTGGATTCGTTGGTGATGCCCCAACCGGTTGCGGAGCAGGTGTTGAACACTGGTACGCGCATCAGCTCACGCATGGAGGGCAGGCCCAGAATACGCATTTCACCGCATTGGCCCGAAGACCAGAAGCCGTAGTATTCGTCAAGCTGGCCGGGGGCGACACTGGCACCATCGGACGCTTTTGCACTTGTGGCGCTGGCCAAAGTCGCCGCACCGGCAACGGCCCCGCCGGCAAGCATCGCGCGCGAACCGAATGCGCCGGCAAGGGCAGCACCCCCTGCAGTCGCACTCAGCAGGCTTCGGCGTGAAATCGGCAGTCTTTTATCCTCTGACATGGTTTTTCCTTTCATGTTGTAGGAGGTTTAGGGTGTTGGTTGGGGTGCCCGACATAGCGTGTCAGGTCCGGCCCGCTTGCGTCTTTGCTGCGCCGCTTCATCTTTTTGATGACAACGGGGCAAGTTGTTTTTGACTGGTAAAGCACTTGGCAATGCAGGCAGTTGATGCATTCGTTGGGGTTAATCTCACCGGTTGGGTGGATTGCCTGAACGGGGCATTGATGGGCGCAGGTCTGGCACGGGTTGCCACACTCATGGTAGCGCTTGAGCCAGTCAAACATGCGCAACCGCGCAGGAATGGCCAGCGCCGCGCCAAGCGGGCAGAGGTAGCGGCAAAAGAACCGTTCTACAAACAGACCCGCAACCAGCAGCGCCCCGACATAGGCGACAAACGGCCATGCCCGCACGAAGTTGAGGATGATTGCCGTCTTGAACGGCTCCACCTCGGCCAGACGTTCGGCCTGCTCGATGCTGGTCAGGGATACGCCGAACAGTCCAAGGAAGATCATGTATTTCAGCGGCCACAGGCGTTCGTGCAGGCCCCATGGCAGGGTCCATTGCGGGATGTGCAATGCGCGCCCGATCCGGTTGAGCAATTCCTGAAGCGCGCCAAAGGGGCAAAGCCAGCCGCAATAGGCCCCGCGCCCCCAGAACAGCAGCGCCGCAGCAACGGCAAACCACAAGATGAAGGTCAGCGGATCAAGCAAGAACGCCTGCCAGCTAAAGCCTGAAATCAACGAGCCGAACAGGGCCATCAGGTTGACGACCGACAGTTGCGCATTGGCATACCAGCCCAGATAAACCAGCGTGACGGTAAGGAACGTCATGCGGAACCAGAAGAACCAACGCTCGTTGCGGGTGGCAAAGGATTGGAAAAAGAACACCACCGTAAGAATGGTCAACATCACGCCCAGCACGATGATCTCGGTGGTTTTGCTTTCCCAGATGCGCTTCCAAAGGGCTTGTTGCGCGTCCAGTTCGGACTGATCGGTGACTTGCGCAACGGCGGCCGGTACCGCGGCGGCTTCTGGCGGTGCAACAGCACGGACGTAGATGGGCGGAAGTTGATAGCCCAGATCGAAGGTCGTAAAGACCTTTTCAATGGCGGCCACGTCACGGTGCACCAACAGCTGGATGCGGAACGGTTGGGTTGGGTCAAACCCGCTGTCTGCAGGGATCTTGAACAGGTCAGCCTCGTTAAAGGCGGGCGCGCCGTCAGCGGCTATGGTGTTGATCCGCTTGTGCATCCGGTCACGGAACCGCACCGAGACATCGTTTTGGATCAGCACGATACGGTCAAAAATTCCGCCGCGCACATAGCCGGAACCCTTGAACGAATAAAGCCCGCGCCCGACGATCGCGATCGCGTGGTCGCCCTCGTCAAGCCAGTCTTCGATATTCTGTGCAACAGCGTCCCCCAATATCGCGCGCCCGATTGCAGGGTGTGACACCAATGCGACCTGCATTTCGATAAAGGTGGTTTCAGGCGCTTCGGTCAGCGCGCGTTTGGCGGCGCGCGGGTCATCCATCGCGGCAAAGGCGGCATTGACCTGCCCGACATCCAGCGACAGGCGGCGCAGCGTGCCGTCCCCCTCAAGCGTCATCCAGTCAGACGCGGCTTTTGCATCGGGGTTGATCTCGAATTGAGGGCCGGTGCCTGCCTCTTCGACCGCCAGCCCGCCAAGCCCGAGTTGCCGTGCAACTTTCAGGCCCGACCGAACGATGGAATCGTCGATCACCATAATGGTCACTGTGGCGCCGGAAATAATATCAAGCTGGTGTGATGATCCGCCAGACTCGGCCTCGGCCACCAGATCCAGCCCGGTGTAGCCATGCACCAGCGCTTTGATCTTGGAATCAGGGATGCCGATCAGGATAATCGGCTCTGAGTGTTTGACAAGTTCAACACCGATAACCTGTGCGGCGTCATCTACCGCAACCATGGTGTGAATTGGCTTGCCCGAATAGCCTGTCGTCGAAACATAGTCCGAGGTGACAAAGGCCCAGCCGATACGCTCCCCCCCTTTGAGAACCTCAACCGCTGCAACTTCGGGATGGAGGGCGCCGAATGCGTCAGCCCCCTCTACCAATTCCCCGGCTTTAACATCGGGCAAAAGTTTGGACAGGACCGTTTCAGCCATGGCCGGAAGCCCGCAAAAGAGCAACAGAACGGCAAATGCAATCGTTTTGAGAAGGTGGGGAAGGATCTTCATGCGGTGGCGTCCTTGAGAACTGGGCGCCCGTCGCTGCGTGTTTTATGGCCGTACCGCACCTGATCAATCAGGTACAGCTTTGGCGTGGTCAGCATCGTTTTGTGCATGGCCGGGGGGCCACGCGGCATGGGGCGTGTATTTCGTTTGTAGATATAAGGCGTATCGAGAAGCGGCAGCGCGTCTATGGCTTTTGCCGAGAAGACGTCCTGGGGCCTATCCCCCAAAAGCGTTGCCTGCGCGGCGAACAGGTCACAGCAAACAGGGCAATCGGGACAACCATCGGCGGGCTCAACAGGCACGCCGTCAAAATCGACACGCACAACCTTGGAAACACCGTCAGCGCAGATTTCCATGGTAAAGGCTGAGTCGCTGCTAATAGCTGCAGCTGTGCGTGATGGGCCATACAAAGTAAGGCTCATTGCAAGTAGCAAGCTGAAAATGAGAGAAGCGGCGCGTTTCATAGCGCCCACACTAGAGGTGTTCCGGCCCGTTCACATTGACATATCTCAAGTGGCATATTGGGGGCGTATTTAATTGTGCTTGAATGCGCCCCCGCGGCGGGCGGCACAATGTCCGCGTTCTGCCTGATCGGCGGGGCTGTCCCGAAAGGGTAGGGGTCTTGGTGGATGTTTAAAAATCCAGACCAAGATCAACGGTACGGGCCGAATGTGTAAGCGCGCCTGAGGATATGAAATCAACGCCCGTCGCGGCGATGGAGGCAATCCGCTGTCGGGTGACGTTTCCGCCAGCCTCGATAATCAGGCGGCCATCGACCACAACCAGCCCTCGTCGGTCCAGATGTAGGATATGTCTCCAGCCCATTTTTGATTGGGACCAGTGGCTAAGAAATCTTGATCCAGCAGATTAGGCGCAATATTGAAGCGATGATTGCCGTCAGTCGTGACTTTATGTTTGCGGGTTCGAACAAGTGTAAGCATCCGCCGAAGGCCGCTGACGTGCCCTATTGATCAAACGGGTTTTGGAACTGCCTTTGGTTTGCGGGGTTTTGGGGTCCACTTTTTGGCGAGGCGCTCGAAGTTGTCGAGGATGCGACCGATCTCTGCCTCTTCAGGGCCGAACTTTTCCCCATACCATTCCAGCATTCGGTGGTGTTTTTCGTGTTTGGGGTCGGCCATGGCGTCAACGAAGTCGGCATATCCGGGGAATCCACCCACATCTTCAGGGGGGCATGCCCCGATGGCCCTGACAAGGCGCGGATATGCAGCACCTGGGATGGCATCATCGATTTTCTCGACCTTGATCACATGGTGCCAGTTGTCGCCGAAGTCATAGATGGCCTTGGTGCCGACATCTTCGACGACATCCAGCAGGCTGGATTTGTTCGCGGGCAGCGGGCCATCGTAATAGCCGTCAGGATCTGGCGCGCCCCAGCCAACACCGCCGGCCCGGAACTCATAAAGGTGGCTGTCGGTCCATCCCATCGCGGCCTGGATCACGTCGTGCAGGCGGTTCAGCTTGATCTTGAGTGGCACATCGAAGCGCCGCAGCACCTGAGGCTCTACATCGGATAATGTCACCTTGAGACGTGCGACCAGCGTCATGCGGCAATCCTCTTCAATTCTGTTGCGGTCTTCCAATACCAAGGCAGCAATTCATGCACGCGCGAGATCGGGATATCCGGCAGACGGGCGAGCACATCGACCAGCCATGCCTGAGGGTCGATGTCGTTCATCTTTGCCGTGACGATGAGGCTATACATGAAGGCTGCCCTGTCGCCACCACGTTCAGACCCTGCAAAAAGCCATGATTTTCTGCCCAATGCGATGCCGCGCAGGGCACGCTCGGCGGCATTGTTGGTCAGGCAGAGGCGCCCATCATCAAGGAAGGCAGTAAAGGCGTCCCAGCGACCTGTCCCGTCGAGCATGTAATTGATCGCCTTAGCGACAGGGTTGTGCTTTGACATCCGTGCCCGCTCGGCCCGCATCCAGTCATGCAGATCATTGACCAGCGGCGCGACCCGCTGCTGGCGAACTTCATGACGCGCTGCGGCTGACAGGCCAGTGATTTCACGCTCGACAGCGAAGATGGCATCGATCCGCGTCACGGCGTCGAACGCAATGGGCGAGATCTCTTCTGCAACCTTTTTGCCCTTGCGGGCGATGGCTTTGATATCGGCTAGCTCGAAAAACTTGCGCCTTGCATGGCTCCAACACAGCGCAGAGCGCACCGGACCCGGGCTGCGATCTGCCAGATACAGGTCATTGTAGCCGCCATAGACGTCCGACTGCAGCACACCACACCATCCGGCCAGATGCCGGGTCGGATGTTCTTTCCGACGATCTGTTGAGAACTTGAAGAAGGCGGCAGGCGGCGCGCCGCTATCCCATGGGCGGTCATCACCATGCAGGCGGCCGCCGTCCAGCACATGACGCTCGATCAGCGCATGGATCGGGGCCAGCGCGACACAGGCATGACCAATCAGATCAGCCAGAGTGGACAGGCTGAGGTCGATACCTTCTCGTGCAATCCGTTCGGATTGTCTGTTCAGCGGCTGGTGCTGTCCGTATTTATCAAAGGCGATCATGGCGATCAGTTACGGTCCTGCCCATCCACGCGGGATCGCATGGAACGGGGCGGGTGGCTGATCTTCTCGCAGGCCCGACAGGTGAACTTCTCGCGGACCGTTTGGATCACCTTCCACTGACGCGGGATCACTTCCAGCGTCTCGGTGACATCCTCGCCCATCTTCACGATGCGGTCCGAACCACAGCAGGTGCAGCTGGTCGGCGCCTCGACCACCACACGTTCGCGCGGCACCCTCCCACGGTTTGCAGGCAAACCGCTGCCGGGCAATGGATGGTCGGGAAAGGGTTTGCGCACAGGCTTGCGCCGCGTGAAGGCGCGCACGGTGCTGATCTTGTCTGCAGCAGCGGCTGCTTGAGTCGCCAACGCATCCTCGGTGGCGGTGGCTTCCAATTCTTCAAGCTGCAATTCCAGCTGATCGATCAGTCGCGCGCGGCGCTCGGAGGAGATGCCGTATTTGTCGCGCCGCAGCTTGGCGATCTCCAGCTTCAATTCCTAGATCATCGCGTCCGTGCAGGATGCCAAAGCGCGGGCCTGCGCCAATTCGGCTTCCGCAGCCTGCGCACGGGCGGTCTGCGCGGCAAGTGCAGCGCTTAATCCGGCGATTTGCAAGGCGGCATCTGACATGGCAGATGTCTACCATGAACGCCACGAAAGGCCAATAAAGACAGGTGCCTCACCGCAAATTATCCAGCCGTTCTGGGCCTTTGCGTCCAACGCGGATTACGCCAGTCGATCCCTTCCAGAAGATAACCGAGCTGGGCAGATGATATCGCCACAGCCGTCCCGTCCTGGCTCACAGGCCAGATGAACTTGCCCGCCTCAAGCCGTTTCAGATACAGCGACATGCCAACCCCGTCATGCCAGAGCAATTTCACCAAGTCGCCTTTACGCCCACGAAAGCAGAATATCTCACCGGCATGCGGGTCACGCCCAAGTCCCTGTTGGACAGACAACGCCAAGGTGTTCATCCCGCGCCGCATATCCGTCACCCCACCCGCAATCCAAACCTTCGTGCCCGCCGGAAGCGCGATCATGGCCGCCCCGTCAAACTGTTCAGCAAACGTGCTGCTGCCTCCATGTCAAAGCCGGATGGGATCGACACACGACACCGAGGGCCAAGGTTTATCGTCAATACAGGCGCTGGCGGCGCTGGAACATCCGTACGGCCAGAACCGTCTTCGACCTGAAAAACGCGCAAAAATTGCGGGCCCGCCGCAAGCAGCCCATTCTTGTGCCTATATCGCCAATCGTAAAGCTGTGATCGCGAAATATCATGGCGTCGCGCAACCTCGGCCAATGTCACGCCATCGCCAAAGTTTTCCTCAACGATCCGGATCTTCTCATCATCCGTCCAACGGCGTCGACGACCCGTGTCAGAGACAGATAAAACTTGCATGCGGGGGGTGTTCTCGTGTGCGGCCATAAGGACACTCCGTAACCGATCAGAACCCAGCCCATCCAGACGGCCCTCGGCGTAGGTTTACGAACAATCTTTATCCCGTTCTCACGCATCAACCGTCCAACTCTACGGTGGCCAACACTCAATCCCAGTTCCTGCAATTCTTCGGTCATGCGCGGACGGCCATAGCTTTGCAGGCTGAGCCGATGCTGCTCACGGATATGGGCCAAAAGCACCATATCGCTCCGTTGCGTTTGGCTGATCGGTCGTGTTCGCCAAGCACGAAAGCCTCGAGAGGAAACCCGCAAGACATGACACAGAAACTCTATGGACCAGATCTTCTTCCATGTGTCGATAAAGGCAAACCTTACGGCTTTTGGCTCGCGAAGAAGATCGTGGTGAGTTCAACCGGTCAGCGCAATAGGGTGTATTTGGCTCTGCCCTGAAAGGATTGCGCTTGGTCGCTCCGGCTTATCCGCCGAACAGAAGTTGGAACTCTGGACACGTTGGAAGAACGGAGAGTCGCTCAGCGACATCGGCCGCGCTTTGGACAAACATGCAGCTTCGGTTTTTGATATTGTCGTGGCTAAAGGCGGCATAGCGCCGGCGATTAGACGACGACGACCGGGGTCCCTGACGCAGTCGGAGCGTGAAGAGATCTCGCGTAGTTTGAGTGCTGGCCATTCACAGCAGCGCATTGCGTCTGACCTTGGACGCTCAGCATCGACGGTAAGCCGAGAAATTACTCGCAATGGTGGGCGCAAAGCATACCGCGCCGCGAAAGCTGAGGAGAGAGCGACGCATTCTGCTTTGCGCGCCATGGTGGCACAGAAGTTGCAGGAGCAATGGTCACCTCAGCAAATAGCGGGATGGCTCAGGATCACGTTCGACGGAGACGAGACCATGCATGTCAGTCACGAAACGATCTATAAAAGCCTGTTCATTCAAGCCCGTAGTGTACTGAAGAAAGAGCTGATGGCACATCTACGCAGCCGTCGGATCATGCGTCGGGGTAAAACGGCCACCACAGCGGGGCAGACCCGTGGCAGATTATTGATGCGGTGTCGATCCGGGACAGACCGGCAGAGATTGAGGATCGCGCGGTACCAGGCCATTGGGAAGGCGATCTGCTGAGCGGAGCCAAAAATAGTCACATCGCCACGCTGGTAGAAAGGACTTCCCGCTTTGTCATGCTGGTTCAGGTGAAAGGCAAAGATAGCAACACCGTGGTGGACGCACTCATCCGGCAGGTTGGCCAACTTCCCAAAACTGTCATGGCATCGCTGACTTGGGATCGTGGCACTGAGCTGGCATATCATACCAGGTTCAGCGTCACGACGGATATCTCTGTCTACTTCTGTGATCCTCAAAGCCCTTGGCAACGCGGAAGCAACGAAAATACCAATGGGCTTTTGCGACAGTATTTTCCTAAGGGCACCGATCTATCATCCTTCAGCCAAGACGATCTCGACCAAGTGGCGCTGAAGCTGAATACGCGCCCAAGAAAAACACTTGGTTATGTGACACCCGCTGATAGGTTCAATGCAGCCCTTGCGCTGACCGGTCGAACTCACCACCGCCTTTTTTAAGATTTCCCGCTCCTCGCGCCGAAGCCGGTCATTCTCTTGGACCAGTCCCAAATCCTCATTCGACACTACGTCCGTGTCTCGGTGTGCCGTGATCCACTTGTTCAGCGTCGACATACCGACACCCAGATCGTCAGCCACCTGTTTGCGTGTCAGCCCACTGGTCGTCGTTATGCGAACCGCATCTCGTCTAAACTCGTCACTGTATCTCGGTGCCATTCTTCATCTCCTTCATTGCGAATATCGCTCGAAAGAGACAGGAACTAAATCCGGACAGGTCCAAGTCCAAATAGCCCCGATATCCTGAGCATTCATGCCAAAACCCATCGCCCCGAGTGGTACGATCAACAGAAGCCCGATAATCTCAAAGCAAAGTGCATGACGAATGCGATCATAAGATGTTCGCATTTTCTTTTCCCATCTGATGATCGGGCAGTCCCGATAAAATGCTCGATGGGGAGGTCGTCTTCCACGAGAATCTATATAGAGATTCGGGTAAGGTTTTCAATGCGGCAAGGATAAAATGGTGCTATTGGCCAAAAGTTCGGGAGCTGCCGCCATCCTCCCGCGGTACAGTAAGCGTGGTCTCAAAATACGCAAGCTTCACCGCCGTTAAGTTCGAGCATTTGACCGATGCAAGGCTATGCAGAAAGGCCGGATCGCTTTGCAGATAGTGCAGGAAAAAGATTTTATCAAAAACTGCGGAAAGGTTCTGGACGTCCCTGAATTCTGTTGCTAGATAGCCCTCACGGTTCCGGCGTAGCTCAGCGGTAGAGCAGTTGACTGTTAATCAATTGGTCGTAGGTTCGATCCCTACCGCCGGAGCCAATTTCAGTGTAAGTTGTTGAAATACCTAACGAAGCCACGGCGTGGCTTCGTAGGTGCGGCATCAGGGTGTTACATCCCCCTGTAGCCAGATGGCATGACCGTTTCGTATCCGTCTCAACCGGATCTGAAACGAATGTTGAACCAACCTCATCTCTCAAAACGCGGAAATACCTATCAGTGGCGGCGTCGTTTGCGCCGACAATCCACAGGAATCGTCGATATCAAGCTCTCGCTGGGGACGACAGACCTGCGCTGCGCACATATCTTATCCCGCAGGATCAGTGCGGAAAGCGATATCGTCATGGAACACCTCAGCCACCAACAGATCACGCCGGATATGGCGCGGCGCTGGCTTGCCAGTGTCATCACCAAAGAGCGGGAGAAGATCGAGAAGCTCAAACTGCTGCATCGTTTTGATTCCCGCGATCCCGCCGATGACCAGCGCCACGATCAGGCAACGGCGGATGCTTGGGCAAAGGTGAATGCGGATGGTTTGCATGGTGCGACGTCTGATCATCCCTTGGTCTCTTTGCATTTGGACATCATCCGCGATGACCTCACCAGCGAAGCCCGCCAGAACCTCATTCAACGCGATTTCAAGGCGTTAACGGGTCATCCTCAGCTTTCGGCCTTTGACCGTGCGAAGTTGATCTCCTTGCTGATCGCTGGAAAATCCGCGGCCTGGAACCGGCACGAAGAGGCCTTGGCTGATATCGACACGGCGGCGGATGATCTTTGGGACGGCGCCTCTCATGTGCTTGCACCAGAGCCGGAGTCGCCAGCCGTTCCCCCGTTGCTGTGTCCTGAGGTGGACGCGGGCACCCTCGATCCCGACATGCAGGCCGTTGTGTCGCGCATGAACGAGATGAAGCGCAGCGAAGGCATCGAAGAAAAGACCCTGCGCCAATACGAGAGCTTTGTTGGCCTCTTTACCACGCTGACCGGCATCAGTGACGTGCGCCTAATCCGGCAGGCCGATGCCACGGGGTTTCGCGCGGCGCTTTACAAGCTGCCGAAAAGCTGGGGCAAAAGTCCCGCTGACCGCAATGCCACCCGTGAAGAGATCATGGCCCGCGCCGCCAAACTTCCGCCGGAAAAGGTCGGGCTCTCCATCGGCACGATCAATCGCCATCTTGAGCATCTGGGCCAGATTGTCGAGTGGGCCTCGGATGAGGGCATTGCCGTCAATCCCAAGCTCAAACCCGGTAAATTGCGGCGCAAGGACACCGTTCGCGACTGTGACAAGAAACAGGCCTTCACCGAGGCAGAGCTGCACCTTCTGTTCAAATCCCCGGTTTGGACCGGATCGAAGTCCGAGTATCACCAGACCGATCCGGGCACAGAGGTTTACCGCAACGGCATCTATTGGTCGCCTGTGATCGGCGCGTTTACAGGGGCGCGGCGCGAAGAGATCGCAGGGCTGGCCCCTGCTGACATTGTCGAACGTGATGGCATCCCTTGCCTCAGCATCGAGGATTCCGAGCTGCGGCGGATCAAGAATATCTCGTCGAAACGGCTCGTGCCGATCCACAGCCGTTTGATCGCGCTGGGTTTTCTGGAGTTCGTGGACGAAGCCCGCGCAAAGGAACAAGCCGAGCTGTTCCCCGATCTGCGCGAGCCTGCAACGGGGAAACATGGCCGCAAGCTGGGCCGCCGGATGCGCCAGATCGTCGACAAGACCTTTGGGATCGAAGGCGCTGGCCTGTCATTCCACAGCCTGCGGCACTATGTTCAGGGCACGTTGGAGCACGTTCCGGAAGTGACCGACAAGGTGCTGCGCGACATCGTCGGCCATGAAGGTAAAGACACCCATGAGCGCACCTATAGCAAGCCTGCGCCGCCCGCTGTGTTGCAGGCGGCCATTGAGAGGTTGCCAGCCGTGATCTGATCAGACCCCTGGCCCGTCAGACGTCGGGTCGGTTTGCGCATGTGCGTTCAGAATGCGGGTCAACTCGGCCCGCTGCTCCGCCTCCAAAGTCTCGCGCTGTTCGAGAACATAGGCGGCATCTGCGGCAATCTCTGCGCGCTCAAAGCTCAGGGTTTCGTCAATCGTGCGGCGGATGGATTGCGCGAGCGGGACCAGCTTCGGCATTACCGGCCGCATGCGTGTCTCGATCCGCTTGTGCTCGTCTTTGGCTTTCGGCGCATTAGGCCCCCAGCCCAGCTTTTCCTCGCTCGGGTTGGGCGCTGTAATCCAGCGCAGCACGGCACTGCCAAGCATATCGATGCCTTCAACCAACACCTTCATCAAAGACTCCGCCTTTGAGAGTTTTGCCTCTGCAGTCACCACCTTGGCTTCAATATCCGCCAGCTCAGATTTTGCTACCTCCCGCTTCTTTTTCACCCCGTCCAAAGCCTGCGTTTCAGCCTGCCTTTCTGATTTCAGCGATTGAACCTGCCCCGAAGTCGCGGCCAAATCCGTCGTTTTCTTTTTCGCCAACGACTTCAGCCGATCAAGATTCTCGCCTTGTGTCACGACCTCAGCTGTAACCTGATCCCGTCTTAACGAAGCCTTCTCAACCTCTGCCTGCACATCCGTCAGCCCCTTTTCTGCATTTATTATTTCCGTTTTCACCCCCTGCAATTTCTCGGCCTCAACACCCGTCTCTGCCCTCACCTCCTGAAGTGTTGCCGTTGCCACCTGCGCTGCCTCAGCACTATTTGCCGACTTTTCTTCTATGGTGACGAGCGCAGCCTCGGCATCAGCCCTCGCTTTGCGGGCGGCATCCGCTGCCCGTTCCTCTTCTTTGCGGTGGCGCTCTGCCGCCGCCACCTCGCGCGTCGCCGCCTCTTTCCTGCGGCGCGCCTCCTTGATCGCGCGTTTGCGCGATTTCCGGATCGTGGCCTTGCCCATGATCCGCCCGTAAGCGATCATCTCTTTGGCTTTGTGCTGAGCAGCCTCCAAAATCTCGCTGGATTTCTCATGGCCCGCTGCCTGCTGATCGGCACGCCATTCCGATGGCGGGATATGGCGACGCTTTTTGGGCACGTCCTCGCCAGCCTCTTTCGTAACCCGCCGCGCCTCGGCCCGCCGTTCTCCTCGGGCAATGCCAAGGGGCGCAAACGCTTCCCCAGCCAAATCCTGCGCATGCTCATAGTTCTTCAAGAGCGGATTCATTGAGGCCTGCAACAGCATCTGCCGCCCGCGATTTGCCGTCACTTTCTCTGTCCAGACCACTGCAACGAAATGGATATGAAAGGCCTCCTCGTCATGATGCGCATTGGCATAGCGCAGCTGACCGTCAGGGAAGTGATTCCGCAGAAAGTCCATCGCCGCTTTCTTGAACGCAGCGACCTTCTCCGCATCCCATTCGGCTTGCCCCGTCCCGCCAAACCATTCCTTGTTGACCGTCAGGATGCCCTCACGCAAGGGACCACCGGAACAGCGCCGCCAAGGGTCGCTTTCCCCTTCAGCTTGCAGTGCCTCCCGTTCGGCTTTGCGGCCCTTCTTGCGCAAGGCCTCCATCCGTTCCCGAAAGTTGTCGCGCCTGGCTGCAGCGACTTCTGCCTTGATCGTCGCTTGCCATTTGGGTTCGCAATGCAGAACTTCATTCAGCTCTGACGCATTCAGATCAACATGGGAGAGATCGCCACCGTTACGATGATCATGCATATCAAAGCGGCCGAGGTTGTCCGGATGCAGCCCTTGGAACCGCAGCACAATCGGCGGCTTTGGGGCATTGACGGGTTGGGGATTGTCAAATCTGGCATGAACGGACATGGTGAACCTCGGGTTATCTGCTTCCCCCAAGAATACGCGGTACCCCCGAAAATCCCGGCACAGGTCGCGGCGGTTTTTTCTGGATTGCGCATCACGAACCCGTGAGAATTGCCGCTGCGCTACTCACTAGTCTTGTTGCAATTTCGGGCACCCCGAAATGACAACAAGACCGCTCGCTCGGGGGATACCCCCGAGACCCCTTCTCGAAATCGCTCAATGGGGCACCCCCATTTCACGATCCCTGCGACCAGCAGCCTGCTGGACCCGTGGCGTTATGCGAAATTGTTTTTCGATTATCTTTTCTGGAATGAGGCTGACTGGGCATGCCTATACCCGCCTGCGCTCAATGGGATCTATCCGTAACACTGCAGGGTATCCGGGATTGGGCGAACATCGGTGCTCAGGCCGATCATGCGGCTTCCACCGTTCGGCGATTTAGCTTCCAACCACCAGCGACGCTTATCGTATCACCTTTGCTCGCGCGTACGAAACACAAGTTCGGGCAAGACCGCCTCCCACTCATCGTGCTTGATGTAGGTATCGCACTCCCCGGAGCCGCCCTACGAAGAGTGATGCAGCATAATTGGGGAGGGACTTGGCAGCACAAAGGGATGACCCTGCCGCTCGCTGCGCCCAATTTTTCCCCGGGACTTACCTCAAGGCAGCGCGCAGACTGCCCAGTCTCAGACTATTTCGTGCAAAAATCCGGCAACTCACCACTGGGCAATATCGCCCCGCCCGGTGTCAGCACAACCTCAGCCCGTGGCACCGGCCCATCTTCATTCTCAGAGGTCATAATCAGTGAGATCCCTACCCTTTTCGAACGCCTCCCTTCTTGTCGTGATGGGGGACCTAATAACGATGAAGCAGAAAATGGGCCAGGCTGCTAACCAGAAGTATGCAGCCGGTCGCGATGGCCAAGAAAACAGTTCGGCCTGTTCAGATACGTCGCTTTTGGCTTCCTGAACGCTTCCATGATTTGGCAAGGTTGAATTCGCGCGTGCCGTGCAGGTCGGTTCTCCGGCCTACCTACAGGAACGTAGCGACCGGCCCTTTCCTGCCATTCGGGGCAATCGTCAACGCTGCGATGCAGCTTGCTCTAACCAGTCGTGGGCTAGTCCGATCCGATTGAGTTAGGCACTACTTGTTTGATCCCAGGGCTGGATGGTGCGATCTTTTCTCAGGAATGGAAGGAAGTATTATGGGACAAGTTCGTCATGGGAGCGCCACGACCAAGTACGCCGTCAAAGCTGCAATACAGCGATCGCAAGCTTCGATCTCGGCGTTAATCAAAGAACGCGGCATTAATCCAAAGACGGTTGCCAAGTGACGGAAGCGGGCAATGGCCTATTTTAATAGGGTGACTGGATTATAAGTGATGAACCGACGTTTGCACGACCACTCCAGACAGTCCGAATTTGGAAATGTAACGGGTTCGCGACCCCAAAATATACTCGTAAAAGCGTAGCGCAGAGCGACTGTTTGCACCATCTAGCGGGGTTTCGATGGTGCGAACACTGGATCGTCCAATGATTGCTCTTGGCTTTCGTATTGGGATGTGAAAGGTTTTGCGTTGTCACGGTTCCGCGCAAGCGGATGAAAAGGGAACGCAGGACGGGATTTATCCCTCTCTGCGGCTGCCCTCGCAACTGTAGGCGGCGAGTTTGATATCATGCCACTGGCTGCGACGCCGGGAAGGGATCATCAAACATTTGAGCCGCGAGCCAGGAGACCTGCCATGACAAACGCAAACGCCGACGAGGTGATCGGCTAGGAGGTAGCAATGGCTGGACCACGAGTACTGGGCGGAGTTCCGTTCGGACGCAGATCAAAGCTGCCTGCATTCTCGATCACCTTTGGCATTTTTCCTGATCGAGGTGATCTATGTTCTACAAATCCATCCTGTCCACCACATGTGTGTTGGTGGCGTGCTCTTCGGCTGTCCTTTCTGAAACCATCATTGACGATGTTGGCCGTTCGGTAGAGGTTGACCTGCCCATCGAACGGGCGGTGATTTTTAACCGCTATTCAGTCGAATTTGCGCGTGCCATCGGTGCGATTGATCAGGTCGTCGGGACCGGTGCCAGCACCTATCGTGACCCGGATTATTGGCCCCAGTTCACCCAAGCCAACGTCGTGGGGCAAGGCCAAAACGACTTGAACTATGAAGCAATTATTGCCAAAAATCCAGATCTGGTGATCCTGCCCCGCAATGGCGTCTATGAAGAAGCCGCGCGGCAGCTGGAACCCTTTGGAATTCCCGTGATGGTCATTACCGCATGGGATGCACTGAAACACGTCGAAAACGTAGAGCTGATGGGCCGTTTGTTCGGGCATGAGGAACAGGCCGAAGAGTTGGTCGATTTTTACACCGGGTATAAAGAGCTGTTGGCAGAGCGGCTGGAGGGTGTGCCAACTGTGCCAGTTTATTTTGAAGAAACGCGCCCGCTGGTGACCGTCACACCGGGGTCCGGCTGGCATGACATGATTGCTGCGGGCGGAGGCGCGAATGTTTTTGGTGATATCGTGATCGAGGACGAAGCAGCCGCGCGTGGCAATCCCAACGCCTTTACGATTGACCCAGAGGAGATCGTGCAACGGGCGCCTGCTGTGATTGTTAAACTGGAGCCCGGTTCGTACACCGCAATCCCTGAGGATCAGTTTTCCCGCACTTGGCAAAATCTGATCGGGCGGGAAGAGATCAAGTCGACACCGGCCGCGAAATCGGACAACGTTCATGTCATCAATTACTATCTGGCGGGTGGATCCTCAAAAATCACCGGCGCACTTCAGATCGCCAAATGGGCGCATCCCGACCTATTTGCTGACATCGATCCCGAAGAGGCCATGCGCCAGTGGATCGAGGATTTCCAAGGTCTGCCATATCAGCCCGGCATGACATACCAGAGCGGTTTTTGAGAAAACCCATGGTCTCCATCACTGAACACGGGGCGGCGATGACCGCCCCCACCTCGCTGGATGGCGCCTTGGGCGCTAGGTATCTGGCTTCGGGTCGGCGTCGCGCAGTCATCGTGGCGTTGTCATTTGCCCTGCTGATTGTGGCTGCGGCGGCAGTCACTGTGCAGGGCATCAATGAAACAAGCATTGGCACGCTCGCGCTGGTGCTGATCGAGAAAGCCAGCTTTGGTCAGCTTGATCTGGTCACGGATGACCAATCAGCGCGCGTTCTTGTGTACTTGCGCCTGCCGCGGGTGGTTATGGCGATCGTAGCTGGCGCTGCTTTGTCAGTTTCGGGTGTTTTGATGCAGGCGATCACTCGCAACCCGCTGGTCAGCCCCTATACCATCGGCGTGTCTTCGGCGGCGGGGTTCGGCGCCTCTATCGCCATCATGTTTGGTGTTGGCCTGCAATCTGCGGGGATCTATTTTGTCCCGCTTTCTGCATTTGCCTTCGCCCTGCTTTGTGCGGTCTGTGTCTTTTCGCTGGCGTGGTGGCGCGGAATGGGCGCGCAGGCGATGATCTTGACGGGCATCGCGCTGATGTACCTATTCAGCGCCATGACAGCCGCCGTACAGTTCGTCGCGACCGAGGAACAGTTGGCGCGGGTCGTTCATTGGACGTTTGGCAGTCTGAACGGCGTGCAATGGGATGCGGTCGGGTTATGCGCGGCAGTGCTGATCATTGTGCTGCCGGTCATGCAGGCCAAGGCATGGCAACTGAACGCATTGACGGTGGCGGGCGATGATGTCGCGCAGTCGCTGGGGATGAACGTCCGGCGACTGCGCGGTACGGCTATCTTGTTGTCGGTCGTTGCAGCGGCAGCGGTCATCAGTTTTGTGGGGGTAATTGGCTTTGTTGGCCTGATCGGGCCGCACCTTGCCCGAATGATCATCGGGGGTGATCACCGCTTTTTGTTGCCATTCTCTGCAATTTGCGGCGCGGCGATGCTGCTTGTCGCCGATACTGTCGGGCGGTTGGCGTTCAGTCCAACGGTTCTGCCGGTAGGGATCGTTGTGGCCTTTGTTGGTGTGCCGGTCTTTCTGCATTTGATTATTTCACGCAAGCGGGAGACATTCGCATGACCGGATTACATGCCCATAATCTACGGCAGATGATCGATGGGCGGGCTGTGCTGGATGATGTTTCCCTGTCAGTAACGCCGGGCGAGATTGTCGGCCTTGTCGGCCCGAACGGCGCGGGGAAGTCCACATTGGTCCGGGCGATGCTGGGCCAGTCCCGCCTTGCACACGGCGAGGTGCAGTTAGGCGGGCAGGACATTAGCACACTATCCGCTCGCGAACGCGCTCGGCACATTGCATACGTGCCCCAGCGCGCGCCGGACGGATTTCCCGTCAGCGTTTTCGACACCTGTCTGCTGGGACGTACGCCTTACATGGGGTCAAGACCCGCTCGCAAAGACATCGCCATTGTCGAGCAGGTACTAGACCAGTTGCAGCTTGCCGATCTGGCCTTTCGCACCATGGATGCCCTAAGCGGGGGTGAAAGACAGCGCGTCATGCTGGCTAGGGCGTTGGCGCAGCAGACGCCACTTATCGTGCTGGACGAACCGACGAGCGCGCTGGATATCGGAAACCAGCTTTTCACTCTGCGGCTTCTGGCTGATCAGGTGCGCGACCAGGGCATTGGCGTACTGGTCGCGATCCATGACCTTTCACTTGCCGCACGGTTCGCAACGCGGGTTGCCCTTCTTCATCGCGGCAAGATGCTCGCCGAAGGCGCGTGGCGCGACACCCTAACGACACAGACCATTCGCCAATCTTACGGCGTAGAGGCCGAATTCGGACAACTGCGCGACGCCCCGATTATCGCTCCGTTCGAGGTGGGCGCATCATGAGGATCGACATTGCTGGATTTGGGCGCGGCGGGCGGGAGTTGCCACACGAAAAACTGATGGAGATATGCGAACTGGCGGACGATCTGGGTTTTGGCGGTATCTGGTTTAACGAATTTCACTTTCAGACTACCCCACAAGCCTATCCGTCGACGTTGCTTCTAGCGTCTGCCGTGCTGGCGCGTACCCGTCGTCTTCGCGTTGGCACATCTATTGTGGTTCTTCCGCTCTATCATCCGTTGTTGCTTGCCGAGATGGTTGCGCAGCTGCATTGGCAAAGCGGCGGACGCTTTGATCTTGGCATCGGTCGTGGAACGCACCCCGATACATTGGCCCGGTTGGGAATCAGCCCCTCAGAAACCCGCACGCGTTTCGAAGAGGCCTTCACGATCCTGACGAATGCGCTGTACGACACTGCCACAATCGATATGGGCATGTCTTGGCCCTCCTCGGGCGCCCCTGTCGGCCCGCTGCTCAACGATGAGCGTGTCCCGATCTATATTGGCGGGTCCACAGATGAAACCATCGGTTTTGCTGCCAGAAACGCGCTGCCGCTGCTTCTTAGCCTTGAGCCTCCCGAAGCCGCGCAATTCGAAACCTACCGCCGGATTATTGCAACTGAAGGACTGACAGACCGCAGTGCTGATTCCTCCTTGTCGCGTTTCGTATTCATCGCTCGAACGCGGCCGGAGGCGCAGCGCTTACTGACGGACCGTTACGCCGCGCTGCATCAACGCCGAATAGACGCAGCCCGGCGCGCCGGGCGGGATCCAAGCCGTATCGCCCCGCCAGATTTGCATCGTTTCCGCGAAGCGCAGGCGATCGTTGGGGCGCCGGACGACTGCATCAGGCAAATCGCATCCCTTAAAGCGCGTTCTGGGGTGGAGTCTCTAAGGCTTGTTTTCAACGGCAACGGCGCGTTCGACACAGACGAGGCGATAGACGAGATGCGCCTATTTGGCGAAGCGGCATTTACGTAGTTCTGCCATGCCGATCTTTGGCACCGGATTTTCAGGATTTTGGATCCGTTTTACTTTGGTGATAAATGCGGTGGCATGTGAATCTTATGGGAATGGGGTTGTTCTGTTGAAAGTACTCTAATGTGGAATATATTCTGAGATCGCGTATGCAGCGAATGTCCGCATTCCGCCCTTGTTGTCGAAAGTAGCTCACGACCCAAACCATACCTACTTCAGTTGCGTCATTTGTTAGCATACGCTACAAAGTGCTACATCATACTGCGGCATCACCTACGGTTACGTTGCGGTCATATCTATATTTTTCAATGACTTACATAGGCATTGAAGATGGCTCCAATCCCTACCGCCGGAGCCAATAAATCTTAAATACCTGATTTATATGGCATTTCTCTCCTTAGAGTCGGAGGGTTAGTCACTTGGCACAAAGCCTGTCCCTCCGCTTGGCACAATCGCTGGCACAGGAGTCGCAGACTTGCGCATCTCAATCACATCACAGATTCATCTCGAATACCGAAAAACCGGTTTTCATTGGCGCAGACGCCTCCCACAGGCCCTACGGGCCTGGGGTGGAACCCCGTCGTGCAAAAAAATGTCACTGATCTTTCCACTTCGTTCCCATGTCATTCCCGAGGCCAAGGCACTCGCTCTGAAATTGACCCTTCTGAGCGATATCGCCTTCGCCGGGTTGACGGAGAGAACGATGGCAATTGCGCCCTACACAATGGAATCAATTCTGACCGAGCTCTGCCGCTTCATCATTGATGCAGCCGAAGCCGCGCGTGAGATTGCACCATGCCGCACTCCTGAGGTCGCAGCTTATGAGTTGGCCTGCGTAAACGCCGCCATCGATACACTCCGCCATGCAATTGCAATGCGCGATCGCCAATCAGCACGAGGCCCATTACAGGAGGTCGCAAATCGCCTCGGTCTTGTCCTCGATGAGAACGACCCCGATTGGCAAAGACTTGCCTTTCGTGCCCTTCGGGTCATTTTGGAGGCACAAGAAGAGAATCTGAGCCGTGAGCAGGGAATTTATGAATGCTCAACACAATATCGATCACTGCCCACTCAACCCGTGGCGCAACTGCAACGGACAGTAATTGCTCACGCCCACTTTCCCGCACCGATCACTGTCCCTCCTGTGCAAGCACACCAACCGTCCGTTAACGCTGCACCCTCTGGGGGATCTGCCCCTCTTCAAACTCAGAACAATGCTCTCATTGCACAAGCGGTTCCAACAGCTGCAACGGCGACCAACCCGCAGATGCCTCAACCTACCACAAAAAAGTGCAGTAAAATCAATGAGATCGTAAAGCAGTACGTCGAACTGAGATCCCAAGGGCATTCCAAATTCAAAGCCAGCGAGACGCTCAATAAAGACGCTGGTGCAAGCTGGGCGAAAAACTCCAGCCCAAACGTGTTCTCGACAGGACGGTTGATGACCCGGACATTCGATGACCGCCCTCTGGACCAAATTTCCGATAACGACCTAACTGCCGCCTTTAACTCGCTCCAGCGGATCCCGCGAAACTATCAGGCTGCGACAAGCAAACTCAGCCCGCAGGAAACCGGCCTGACTCTGGCGGGGGCGGGCATCGTGCGCTTCGCTATTACGTCTTGTTCGGCCGCCGGTGCCATTGTGGAGTCCGCGCCGGAGAAGGCCACTGATGACCTGTCTGTACTACGGTTGTACTTGACGGCAGAAACGGTTTGCGAATTGGCGCTTGAGCTCGACGACGGACGTTGCCTGCTCTTGCCGGTGATGCAGGGCTACCCTCATCGCCTTTCCAATCGTTGCGTCCGATAAGAAACCACCCCGCGGTGCCCAAAAAACATTTGGACAACCAGCGCGTCTGGGCAGCGCATTGAGAAAAGCTATTCCTTTCTCGGTAAGCACGACTTTTTTTGCTTTGTCATTGAAGGATACTTTGGATGCTTTCCGCCCCGGCTGAATCGTCCAGACTCCCCGTTCGAGATCAAACTCATCCCAAGTGGCGTACCTGACTGCTCCAGTCCTTGTTACAGTCATGGCTTGAAAGCGTAGCGCCGCAGCGCCCATACCTTCCGGGACCGCAAGGTCCCGCCACCACCGAGCCGCGTCTTTAACTTGAAGTGCCGGATAGTTCTGTTCTTTGCTGACCTTTGAGGGTGCCCCAAGCACGATAGAGAGATTTCCCTGCCATCGAGCTGGATTGTCGCCAGATTTGTAACCGTGAACGGTCGCGTAAGCGAGGGTTGGGGGATAGACGGAAAAAAGGTTGTGCCGCAGGCATTTGGGGCGGATGGACTAAGCCGCTCCGCGGCATTGGCGCCCAGTCGCGGCGTTCAGGATCATTTCAGCATTTTACTTTGTGATTGGCCTTTCTGGGCTGACGATCTGGGTCTTTCCCACCGTCAGACAGGAGGTTCCCATGAAGGAGGAAAAGACCACCGCGCTGCGTCAGCGCATGATTGAGGACATGCAAATTCGTGGCCTCGGCGAGAAGGCCCAGAAGGCCCACATCCGGAACGTGAAGCACTTTGCCGCCTTTCTCGGACGGCCACCTGACACAGCCACCCCTAAAGACCTGCGCGCGTATCAGTTACAGATGACCAACGACGGAGTATCTGCAAGCACCTACAACGTCAGGATCATCTCGCTCCGGTTCTTCTTCGGCTTCACCTGCGGTCGCGAAGAGATGAAGCGGTTCATGCAGTTCCACCGCAAACCCCGGAAACTGCCAATTGTCCTGAGCGTCGAGGAGGTGGCTGACCTGATGGCCGCTGTGCCTGGCCCGGGGCTCAAGTATCGCGCAGCGCTTGGGATCAGCTATGGTGCAGGATTACGGGCCGCCGAGGTCTGCAACCTCAAGGTCAAGGATATCGATAGCGATCGGATGCTGATCCATGTCGATGACGGCAAGGGCGGGCGCGATCGCAAGGCCATGCTGTCGCCCAGCCTGCTGGACCTGCTGCGGGAGTATTGGCGCGAGTCCCGCCCTGAGGGGTGGCTATTTCCGGGCAAACCGAAGATCAGTCCGCTCTCGCCACGCCAGTTGAATCGGGCCTTCACCTCAGCCAAACACATGGCAGGGATTAATAAACTGGCGACCCTGCACACATTGCGACACAGCTTCGCCACGCATCTGCTGGAGGCGAACACGGACGTGCGGGTGATCCAGGTGTTGCTCGGGCATGCCAAGCTGACCACCACGGCGCGCTACACCCATGTGGCGACAAAGACGATCCAAAGCACCGTGAGCCCCTTTGAGCATATGAAACTATTGCAGGATGAAACCCTTCGACGAGGGTTGGAGTAGTGATCGTGGCCGGTGAACCGGCCAAAGCTGGAAATCGCTGACATCTTCCGTGCCCATGGCCCTGCGTGGCGACAGGCCAATGCCGGGCATATCAGCCTCAGCCAGCTCAAGGTGATGTCGGCGATTGAAGCCTGCCGGACCGAGGCGCTCGGCGGGCATGTGGCTGGCTGCGCCAAATGCGGCCACCACCATATCGCCTACAATTCCTGCAAGAACCGACACTGCCCCAAATGCCAGGGTCCGGCGGCGCGGGACTGGATGGCCGCACGGGCCGAGGATCTGCTGCCGGTCGAATACTTCCACGTCGTCTTCACTCTGCCAACCGAGATCGCGCAGATCGCCTACTGGAACAAGAAGGCGGTCTATGGCTTGCTGTTGAGGGCGTCGGCCGAAACGGTGATAACCATCGCCGCAGATCCGAAGCGCTTGGGCGCGCGGGTTGGCATGACCAGTGTGCTGCATACTTGGGGTTCAGCACTGACCCATCACCCTCATGTCCACATGATCGTTCCCGGCGGTGGCCTGTCGCCGGACGGTACCCGGTGGGTCTCCTGCAGGCCGGGGTTCTTTCTCCATGTGCGGGTGCTCTCCCGGCTGTTCCGGCGCCTGTTTCTGGAGGGACTGATGGCTCTGCATCACGCAGGTGAGTTGGCCTTCTTCGGCGATCTCACCGGGCTGGCGGGTGCCGATGCTTTTGCCCGTTGGCTCGCGCCGTTCCGCAAATCCGAATGGGTCGTCTATGCCAAACCGCCCTTCGGCGGGCCTGACGCGGTGCTGGCCTATTTGAGCCGATACACCCACAGGGTGGCGATCTCCAACACCCGTCTGGTCAGCGCCGATGCAGAGACGGTCGCCTTCCGATGGAACGATTACCGCATCAAGTCTGGTGACAGACAAAAGGTAATGCGGTTGACCACCCCCGAGTTCATACGCCGCTTCCTGATCCATGTCCTGCCCGATGGCTTCCACCGCATCCGGCACTATGGGTTTCTGGCCAACGCGACCCGCAAGGCCAATATTGCGAAGATCCGCACCCTGCTCGGGGCACCGCGCCCTGAACACGAGGCCGTGCAGCAGGAGACCGAGACCGTGCCACTCACCCTGCGCGAACCCTGCCCATGCTGCGGCGGCCCCATGCGCATCATTGAGATCTTCCGGCGCGGCCAGAAACCCTGTTCCCGCGCGCCACCGAGGGAGCAGGCAGCATGACGAAACGCCCGATCACCGCATTGATGAAACCTCGGATCTCCCCGCAGTTCCGGCCAGGAAGCCATTTGCAAAGCGCGCCGGTCTGTAGACCGATACGCCCTGCGAACCTTCAAGTGTCGATAAATCCGCAGGCCATGCGCCTGGACCCAGTTGCAAAATGGGTCCAGGCTCCTTCCAGCCTCACGCCAGCTGCGGACACAGCCCCGACCGTCAGAGGTCTTTCCCCATAGGCTGATCCCAGACCCCCGCGGCTTCCTCCTTCCGAGGTTTGTCAACGCGGGCCGCCACCTCATGGCAGCCAACGTCATGCTGCGGCCCGCATCGAAAAACCTTCAGGAAACCGGACCTTAGCTGTATCTGCGAAGGTTCTGTGCCAGAATTGCAAAAGCGGCCATTAAAGCCGCAGCAGACCGAAGCCTCCATGCTGAGCTGCACGCCAAGGTCGGTTGTGCGCAGTTAGTGAGCTTTGCATATGTCCTGCGGATAACTGATACATGTAGAGATAGAATGGCCCTTGTTGGGACTATTTCTTGCAGGAGAATGCCTTTGTCAGAACCAAAGTTTCATCACTACGTTTCGAATTTTTATCTCAAAGGGTTTGCTGCCGAAGATAGAAAAAAGAAACATGCAATTCAGGTGTTTGACAAGTTTGAATTAAAAACTTTTGAAAAGCGCACTGACAAAACTGGCGGAGCAAAGAATTTTAACAGGTCCTTTTCGAAAGCCGATCCAAACAGTGTCGAAAAACTTTACTCTTATGCTGTGGAGGAACCTGCGGGCGCAGCTTTGAAGAAAGTTCTCCAATCGAAGAGTCTCTCATCGAGGGAAGATCTAGAGAGGCTTTTGCTGTTCTTCGCAATGACGACAGCCCGCAATCCAAAGCAACGTTCAATGCTTGAGGCGCCCATGCGGCAGCTTGACGGACTGCTGATCAGATCTGCTCTTGGCGACGATGGAAACGATATTCTAAAGAAGCGCAATAGTCGTAACTTGTTTTCTGAAGAACATGTCGGAATGGAACTACCGCTAATCGAACCAATTTTTGATAGTTTATGCTCAAAAAGTTGGGCTATCTTGGAGGCTGGCGACGACGCAGGGGAGTTCGTTACGAGCGACTTTCCACTACAGATCGCAACCGCGAACGAAGATCCACCGTGGGGGTTTGAGAGCCCTGGAGCAACAATCTTCGTGCCTTTGTCGAAAAATCTTGCAATACTGGGTCAGAGCGGCTCGCTAAAAGCCTCTAAGCTAATTCTCGACAAGACAATGGTCGCGTCCTTCAATTTTGGCACACTTGTGAATGCACATCGAAATATTTTCTTCAAAACGGATGACTTCCTTATACTCGACTGTGATTCCTCTTGTGTGCTTGATGGGCGAGAATTTTTCAGAAAATGCATTGGATAGACGCCAAAAATTCTTTCTCGGGAACGGTTGCCTACCGTCCGCTTCGGGCTGGGACCGGTCATCCGGTTGGTCGCGCAGAAGCCTGCAAGGTCAAGATTTGCCTGCCGCACCGCCGCAAGTCCGGTTTGAGCCCATTGTGTCCGATGCTGCGCATTGCACGAATGTCCGTCATCATGAAAGTTTCCAAAAACCTCCAACAACCACATGGATTTTGAACGGGGTTTTTGGCAGCGTAGATCGGCGTGGTTTTTGCCTGTGCCAAAAAGGAGCGTTTTTGGAATGGCCTTACCCATGAATCGTTACTCTCTGGTCACGAGACACTACTTTAGGTTAAATAAACCTCTATAGCCTCAATCGAAAAGCTCTCCATGTCCGATATTCAACCAGCTGCGCCAAAGGCGTTTTGAACCGCCCCGGGTTTACCGGAGAGTAAAACTCTCCAAGGATAACCCTTATGACACAACGCAAACATATCCCGTCTTATACGGCTGAGTTCCGCGCGCGCGGCGTTCGGCTTTTCAATGAACAACGCTCGGAATATCGCAGTGACAATGCTGCTTATCAGGCAATTGCACCCAAGCTGGGCTGTGCTCCTGATAGCCTGCGGGGATGGTGCCGTCAGTCTGAACGCGATGCTGGTGCCCGCAACGGTCCCACCTGTGAGGAGAAGGCCCGGATCAAAGAGCTTGAGCGTGAGGTTCGGGAACTGCGCCAAGCAAATGAGATTCTGAAGAAGGCTTCTGCGTATTTTGCTCAGGCGGAACTCGACCGCCCGTTCAGGAAATGATTTCATTCATTGAAGATTACCGCACGGACTTTGGTGTCGGGTCGATCTGCAAGATTTTGCGGGTCGCACCATCGTCCTACTATGCAAATTCGGCGATCAGACGAGATCCCCGGCTCGCCTCAAACAGGGCGCGCCAAGACGTAACGGACAGCGTGGAAATCCGGCGCGTTCACGATGAAAGTCGTGGCCGCTATGGCGCCAGAAAGGTCTGGCACCAACTGCGCCGTGAGAGCAAGGACATCGCCCGATGCACTGTCGAACGCTTGATGAAAGTTATGGGATTACAGGGCGTTGTTCGCGGCAAGCCAGTCATCACGACGAACCCCGATGCCTCTCAGCCGTGTCCGGACGATAAAGTGAACCGCGAATTCAAAGCACAATCCCCAAACCAGCTCTGGGTCAGTGACTTCACTTATGTTTCCACATGGCAGGGCATGGTTTACGTCGCATTTGTTGTCGACGTCTTCTCTCGAAGGATCGTCGGCTGGCGGGTCTCAACATCGATGACAACAGCCTTTGTGCTCGATGCCTTGAACCAGGCGATCTGTCAGCGCAGCCCTGAAAAAGGCGGCGGGTTGATACATCATTCCGACCGCGGATCTCAATATTTGTCCATTAAATACACTGAGCGATTGGCGGACGCTGGGATCGATCCATCTGTCGGAACCGTGGGAGATTCCTACGATAATGCCCTCGCTGAAAGCATCATTGGCCTGTTCAAAACTGAGGTTACAAAGTTGCTCGGCCCATGGAAATCAATGGGCCAGCTTGAATGGGAAACGCTGAAATGGGTCGATTGGTACAACACCAAGCGCCTGCACAGTGCCATCGGATATGTCACGCCGCATGAAGCAGAGGAGATGTTCTATGCAACCTTGAACCCAAATGAAAAAGCAGCCTAACATTCGAAACAAACGCTCTCCGGCAAACAAGGGGCGGTTCATTTATCTCCTACAGTTGGAGTAGCCCCGACCATGAAGCTCGGGTCTTAGATCTTGCGACCGACCTTCGTTCGGCTGGAGTTGATGCAATCCTTGACAAGTGGGATCTGCGCGAGGGCCAAGAGTCCACTGCTTTTATGGAGCAGATGGTTACAGATAAAGACATTCAGAAAGTCATAATCGTCTCTGACCGAGTTTACGCTGAGAAATCAGATCAGCGTTCTGGTGGCGCAGGAACCGAAGCGCAGATCATATCCCCAAAGCTCTATAGTGGCGAAGACGAAGGCAAGTTCGTCGCGCTTGTGTTTGAGCGGGATGAACACGGAAACGCCTGCTTGCCTACTTACTATACGTCGCGTATTTTTATTGATTTTACGGATTTGACCAGAGCGACAGATAGCTTCGAGCAACTTGTCCGTTGGATTTTTGACAAGCCACTTTACAAGAAGCCAGACGTAGGGCGTCCGCCAGCCTACCTGAAATCAGATGAAGCGACGATCACGCTTGCCACGAGCGCGGCGCACTGAACCGCCCCTTGTTTGCCGGAGAGCGTTTGTTTCGAATGTTAGGCTGCTTTTTCATTTGGGTTCAAGGTTGCATAGAACATCTCCTCTGCTTCATGCGGCGTGACATATCCGATGGCACTGTGCAGGCGCTTGGTGTTGTACCAATCGACCCATTTCAGCGTTTCCCATTCAAGCTGGCCCATTGATTTCCATGGGCCGAGCAACTTTGTAACCTCAGTTTTGAACAGGCCAATGATGCTTTCAGCGAGGGCATTATCGTAGGAATCTCCCACGGTTCCGACAGATGGATCGATCCCAGCGTCCGCCAATCGCTCAGTGTATTTAATGGACAAATATTGAGATCCGCGGTCGGAATGATGTATCAACCCGCCGCCTTTTTCAGGGCTGCGCTGACAGATCGCCTGGTTCAAGGCATCGAGCACAAAGGCTGTTGTCATCGATGTTGAGACCCGCCAGCCGACGATCCTTCGAGAGAAGACGTCGACAACAAATGCGACGTAAACCATGCCCTGCCATGTGGAAACATAAGTGAAGTCACTGACCCAGAGCTGGTTTGGGGATTGTGCTTTGAATTCGCGGTTCACTTTATCGTCCGGACACGGCTGAGAGGCATCGGGGTTCGTCGTGATGACTGGCTTGCCGCGAACAACGCCCTGTAATCCCATAACTTTCATCAAGCGTTCGACAGTGCATCGGGCGATGTCCTTGCTCTCACGGCGCAGTTGGTGCCAGACCTTTCTGGCGCCATAGCGGCCACGACTTTCATCGTGAACGCGCCGGATTTCCACGCTGTCCGTTACGTCTTGGCGCGCCCTGTTTGAGGCGAGCCGGGGATCTCGTCTGATCGCCGAATTTGCATAGTAGGACGATGGTGCGACCCGCAAAATCTTGCAGATCGACCCGACACCAAAGTCCGTGCGGTAATCTTCAATGAATGAAATCATTTCCTGAACGGGCGGTCGAGTTCCGCCTGAGCAAAATACGCAGAAGCCTTCTTCAGAATCTCATTTGCTTGGCGCAGTTCCCGAACCTCACGCTCAAGCTCTTTGATCCGGGCCTTCTCCTCACAGGTGGGACCGTTGCGGGCACCAGCATCGCGTTCAGACTGACGGCACCATCCCCGCAGGCTATCAGGAGCACAGCCCAGCTTGGGTGCAATTGCCTGATAAGCAGCATTGTCACTGCGATATTCCGAGCGTTGTTCATTGAAAAGCCGAACGCCGCGCGCGCGGAACTCAGCCGTATAAGACGGGATATGTTTGCGTTGTGTCATAAGGGTTATCCTTGGAGAGTTTTACTCTCCGGTAAACCCGGGGCGGTTCACACCGTCGGGCAATGGATGCTGTTCAAAATAGCAAACCACATGCCTTTGCCGCGACGCAAGAGTACTTAGAAACCCTGACTGATCAGCTAGAGGCATTCCGCATCAATGTCGAAACTGATCCACTGTCAGATGAAATATCAAGCAATTACGCTTCATTTCTACCATATAGGGATGAAGTAATAACGCTGGTGCGTGCAATTGCTCGAGCAGAACCTGAAACCCGTTACGGAGATGCGTTACACGCTTTTCTAGAACGGTTCATTCCCTATTTCCACGCGACGCCAGAGAGTGGCAGGTTGAAGTGGTCCGGCAAATTCAGACAGCGTGCTAAGATGTATCCAGCATTGACGACAGGATACAGAAATGACGACGAGACGTAGTTTTTCGGACAAGTTTAAGGCCACGGTAGCGCTTGAGGCACTTCGCGGAGACAAGACGGCGCAAGAGATTGCAGCCAAGCACAAGATCCACCCAACGCAGGTGACGACATGGAAGCGTCAGGCAATTGACGGCCTGACCGGCGTGTTTTCCGACAAGGCAAAGAAGGTCGAAGACAACGAGGCCCAAGTCAAAGAGCTTCATGCCAAGATCGGGAAGCTGGCGGTGGAGAACGATTTTTTGTCACAAGGGCTGAAGCGATGAGCCCGTCTGAACGCAAGGCTATGATCAACGCTGATCGCACTGACCTGAGCCTGACGAAGCAATGTAAACTTCTGAAGATCAGCCGGTCATCGTTGTATTATGCGCCGGTCGGTGTGAATGCCGAGACCCTGAAGCTGATGAATGAAATCGATCGGGTGTTCATGAAATACCCGTTCTTTGGCAGCCGCCAGATCGCAGCCTACCTGCCGCGAAACGGGTTTCATGCTGGTCGCCACCGCGTGCGCCGCTTGATGGGCGTTATGGGGTTGCAGGCGATCTATAAGGGCCCAAACACCAGCAAGAAGCATCCCCAGCACCCGATCTATCCATACCTGCTGAGGAAACTGCCAATCACGCGCCCAAACCAAGTTTGGTGCAGCGATATCACCTATATTCCGGTCCGGCGCGGATTCCTTTATCTGGTGGCAATCATGGATTGGGCGACGCGTAAGGTGCTGGCGTGGCGGCTCTCGAATACGTTGGATGCCAGCTTTTGTGTCGAGGCTTTGAAGGAGGCCATCGCCGAATACGGCAAACCCGAGATAATGAATACCGACCAAGGATCGCAGTTCACAGGGACGGCCTGGATCACCACCCTGACCGACGCCAAGATCAAAATATCAATGGATGGCCGAGGACGTTATCTCGACAACATCTTCATCGAAAGGCTGTGGCGTTCACTGAAACAGGAGGCTGTCTACCTGCACGAATTGCAGGACGGGTTCCAAGCCAAACGCGTCATCGACGAATGGCTCGAATTCTACAACGCCGAGCGGCCGCACACCGCGCTTGATAAACGGACACCAGACGACGCATACTTTGACCCAATACAGATGAACCAAGCAGCATGAAACTTAACCCCGATGCACCTTAGCTGAGCCGCAAACCTGTTCAGAAAAGCAGGACCACTTCAGGTATCGCAAATTTGATTTCGATAACTACAAATTCTTTGCACACGAATTCTTGCTGTATTTCTGTACAATTGCGATGACTGATGGCCGTTCTGACCTATTCGATGCAATCGCTGGACGACCCTATTACGACACCGTGCGTGGAGAGAACGGCGGTAACGCAGTGGGAACTTATGACGTGTTTTCCTTTCACGACAGCCTCCTTGACCATCGCAACAAACAACTAGGACTAAGGCGGTATTCGCTTCATGCTGATCTTCTCAAGGAAAGGGCTGCGGGAAGCGGATTGAACCGCCCCGGGTTTACCGGAGAGTAAAACTCTCCAAGGATAACCCTTATGACACAACGCAAACATATCCCGTCTTATACGGCTGAGTTCCGCGCGCGCGGCGTTCGGCTTTTCAATGAACAACGCTCGGAATATCGCAGTGACAATGCTGCTTATCAGGCAATTGCACCCAAGCTGGGCTGTGCTCCTGATAGCCTGCGGGGATGGTGCCGTCAGTCTGAACGCGATGCTGGTGCCCGCAACGGTCCCACCTGTGAGGAGAAGGCCCGGATCAAAGAGCTTGAGCGTGAGGTTCGGGAACTGCGCCAAGCAAATGAGATTCTGAAGAAGGCTTCTGCGTATTTTGCTCAGGCGGAACTCGACCGCCCGTTCAGGAAATGATTTCATTCATTGAAGATTACCGCACGGACTTTGGTGTCGGGTCGATCTGCAAGATTTTGCGGGTCGCACCATCGTCCTACTATGCAAATTCGGCGATCAGACGAGATCCCCGGCTCGCCTCAAACAGGGCGCGCCAAGACGTAACGGACAGCGTGGAAATCCGGCGCGTTCACGATGAAAGTCGTGGCCGCTATGGCGCCAGAAAGGTCTGGCACCAACTGCGCCGTGAGAGCAAGGACATCGCCCGATGCACTGTCGAACGCTTGATGAAAGTTATGGGATTACAGGGCGTTGTTCGCGGCAAGCCAGTCATCACGACGAACCCCGATGCCTCTCAGCCGTGTCCGGACGATAAAGTGAACCGCGAATTCAAAGCACAATCCCCAAACCAGCTCTGGGTCAGTGACTTCACTTATGTTTCCACATGGCAGGGCATGGTTTACGTCGCATTTGTTGTCGACGTCTTCTCTCGAAGGATCGTCGGCTGGCGGGTCTCAACATCGATGACAACAGCCTTTGTGCTCGATGCCTTGAACCAGGCGATCTGTCAGCGCAGCCCTGAAAAAGGCGGCGGGTTGATACATCATTCCGACCGCGGATCTCAATATTTGTCCATTAAATACACTGAGCGATTGGCGGACGCTGGGATCGATCCATCTGTCGGAACCGTGGGAGATTCCTACGATAATGCCCTCGCTGAAAGCATCATTGGCCTGTTCAAAACTGAGGTTACAAAGTTGCTCGGCCCATGGAAATCAATGGGCCAGCTTGAATGGGAAACGCTGAAATGGGTCGATTGGTACAACACCAAGCGCCTGCACAGTGCCATCGGATATGTCACGCCGCATGAAGCAGAGGAGATGTTCTATGCAACCTTGAACCCAAATGAAAAAGCAGCCTAACATTCGAAACAAACGCTCTCCGGCAAACAAGGGGCGGTTCAGATTTAGGTTCGAACAACTAATACAAACTGACTTTGTTCTGTTTCTGCGCCACCGCCTGCTCCACGCAGAACCCTACTACTTCTGGTTTCCGGTTACGATGTATCTTCTCTCCCGTGGCCATCGCCCGTTTGAGATATTTGCTCGAGCTCAATCGACACGAGAACTTATGCGCTTGTTTCCTATGCTTGGGATTGAAGATCGCGTGCCACTTGACGAGTTGGTCAAGGTCTATTCTGACGATCCGCAAAAAGCGCCAATTTTTAACGGTGGATGGGATCGCCTAGATATTGGGAGATTGACGGGGCACGATCAGCTAGGCACTCGACCTTGACCGCCAGCGCACGCGCTCCAAAAACGACCGTTTTTGGTGCTACGCCTGTGCCCGGAAGCGGCGCTGACATGACAACCACAGATGCATAGACCAAGGTGCGTTGTTAGCGAAGAAAATGGTCGCCGCACGCTTGTTCTTCTTGCTGGATCGGCGTCCCGCATTCTTGAAGTGCCACAGTTTCCCAGTTGAGCAACTGACGTCATTATAAATAGCCGCCGGCAGCTTTTGAATTGTCAATCCATGGGCATGACCGACCCCCGGGCCCGCCTTAATGTCGGCATCCTCAAGAACATCACTAAGGGCCATTTGATCACTTTTATCATCGATGCCGCATTCCGCCTCCCAAAATTTTACGACCTTCTGCACGGCGGGGGTGTTCTTGAAAAAAATAACGCCCGAGTTCAGCGTGCCGTTTAGAAAGGGGGACGGTGAACGCAGTTCTATGGGGTGGCGCGGCGTAACACAGAGATCCCCACCCAAGAACTCATCGGAGTAAATTGTTTCAAGAACAACGACATCAGCGTCTATATACAAAACATCTTGCGCGTAATTCTCCAGAAAATGCTGAATGCACCGCGGCTTATGTGTAGCTTTAATAGCACCACTAGAAGCTTGGAGCTTATAGCGGTCTGGCGGAGTGACTTTAATGACCTCGCTCTTGAGGCATGCCACTTGCGCTGGCGTCATTCCCAAATCGTATATCACGGGATATTCCCCCTGACGTTTGAGGATATTCTCTTCAAGCGAAGGCAGAAAATGAAAGAATCCTGCATCAGCACATAGCAAAATACGAAAGCTGTTTTGCGTCATCGGTGAGCCTTTCTTGTCGATAATAGGTTGTTGGGCTACATCTTGAACTACCCATGGCTGTGTGACAAACCATTATCTACCGCAAAACAGCCTCCCAAAAGCCACCGTTTGTTGAACGGTTCGCTGAAACCGACATTGGCGCACTTGCGGCGAATGTCAGAAAAGTCCGCAGACCGACGTTCTGGCCGACAAAATGCTGCACGATCCACGAATGTCTCCTTCAACGGACCGCACCGCAGCATAGTTAGGTGGTGGCCAACGGCAGCAATGGGCCGTTCACGTCGCTCGCCTCCATGTGCGGAAATCCTCCCTTGCGCCCGGCAGGTCGGTCCCGTTATGCTCCGTGGGTGATACACATGACCAAACCAAGGGGTAATCGCCCCCTTTTTAACGGGGTGCATCTGTAGAACTTACGCGGCCATTTTCAGTTTCATAGCGGGTGTGATGCCGCCGATGCCCATGTTCGGGCGGTCGTTGTTATATGTCCAGAGCCATTGTGTGGCCTGATCCTGAGCCTCCTCGATGCTTTCGATGATGTATTGATCCAGCCATTCATGCCGAACCGTCCGGTTGTAGCGCTCGACATAGGCGTTCTGCTGGGGCTGTCCGGGTTGGATGTGCTGGATCGTAACACTATGTTTCTCAGCCCATTTTCTCAGTGTTTCGCTGATATATTCCGGCCCATTGTCGACCCTGATCGTGCCCGGTTTTCCGCGCCATTCGATAATGCGATCAAGGCTGCGGATGACCCGTTCGGCAGGGAGCGAGAAATCAACCTCGATCCCCAGCCCTTCGCGGTTGAAGTCGTCCAACACATTCAAAAGCCGAAAAGCCCTGCCGTCGCCGAGGCGATCCGCCATGAAGTCCATGGACCAGGTCACATTCGGTCTGTTCGGGACCGCCAGAACGTCAGGCTTCTCCCGTTTCAGCCGCTTGCGCGGCTTGATGCGCAGGTTCAGTTCCAGCTCACAGTAGATCCGGTAGACCCGCTTGTGGTTCCACGGATGCCCCTTCACGTTGCGCAAATGCAGGAAACACAGGCCAAATCCCCAAGTCTTGCGCGCATCCGTCAGCCCTGTCAGCAGATCGGCGATCACCTCGTTCTCGTCTTTCAGCTTCGGGCTGTAACGATAGCAGGTCTCGCTGACCTCGAAGGCCCGGCACGCCAGCGCGATGCTGACGCCCCGTCGCTCTACCGCCGTTTCGGCCATCTCGCGGCGCTGAGATGGCCCCGTTACTTTTTTCCGAGGGCTTCCTTCAATAAGTCCGCCTGCATGCTCAGATCTGCATACATCCGCTTCAGCCTGCGGTTCTCTTCCTCCATGGCTTTCATCTGGCTGACCATGGATGCATCCATGCCACCATACTTCGCACGCCATTTGTAAAACGACGCATTGCTCATGCCATGTTCACGGCAAAGCTCGGCCACCGGCACACCACCTTCGGCTTGGCGCAGGATCGCAAGGATCTGGGGTTCGCTATATCTGGTCATTTTCATTCAAAATCTCCTCGTTCATCTTGCCGAGAAAATTCTACTTCCGCAGCCCCTTACTTTCGGGGGGGATTACCAGGGGATTGCGGTTAATCCCAAGCTCAAACCCGGCAAATTGCGCCGCAAGGACAATGTGCGCGACTGCGACAAGAAACAGGCGTTCACCGAGGCAGATCTGCACCGCCTGTTCAAATCTCCTGTTTGGTCTGGATCGAAGTCAGAATATCACCAGACCGACCCCGGTCCCGATATCTATCAAAACGGCACCTATTGGACGCCTTTGCTGGGCGCTTTTACGGGCGCGCGCCGTGAAGAGGTCGCGGGTTTAGCCCCCGCTGATATTGTTGAAATCGATGGCATCCCCTGCCTGAACATCGAAGATTCCGAGTTGCGGCGGATCAAGAACATATCGTCAAAACGGCTCGTGCCGATCCACAGCCGTCTGATCGCGTTGGGTTTTCTGGATTTCGTGGAAACAGCCCGCGCCAAGGGGCAAGCCGAGCTGTTCCCCGACCTGCGCGAACCTGCAACGGGGAAACATGGCCGCAAACTTGGCCGCCGGATGCGCCAGATCGTCGATAAAACCTTTGGGGCCGAAGGTGCTGATCTGTCGTTCCACAGCCTGCGGCACTATGTTCAGGGCACGTTGGAACATGTTCCGGAAGTGACCGACAAGGTGCTGCGAGACATCGTCGGACATGAGGGCAAAGACACCCATGAGCGCACCTATAGCAAGCCTACGCCGCCCGCTGTCTTACAGGCGGCCATCGAGAAGTTACCAGCCGTGATCTGATCATACCCCCGGCCCGTCAGATGTCGGGTCGGTTTGCGCATGTCCGAAGTTTGCGCCGTAGTTCCTTTTGAAGGTTGCGCAATTTGACCAAGTCCTGGTCCCGCGGTAGCACCGTGTCGAGACCGCGGCAAAGATGGGTCAGGCGATGGTACATCGTCGCCGGAGCCAATTTTTTTCCGAAAATGCCTTCGGGAAGCCGTTTTGAAGGGCACACTTCATCTGATCGTTGCTTCCAGCGAAAGAAACAATCCAGTTCACGAATGACAAACTTTCGATTGGATATCTCCATGTTAGACGCCAGGATGCGAGGGATGTGCGGCCACCATGGGCCCAACATCATTTCTTCCGGTGTCCTTCTGTCCGGAAAAGTTGCAAACAGAAAATCCCTGAGGACTAAATCGGGGCCGAAAATCCCTTCGTCATAGAGGTGACGCATGATTCCGCGGACGGCCACCGAAGAATGTGAACGCAAAAGCTCTTTCTTGAACTCTAAATAGTTCGACATCGTGACTGTCTGGGAATAACCGCGTGCCGAGCACCACGACGAAAACTCTTCCAATATCTTCTCTTTATCTGATCTGATTTTCCGAGTGTTTGATAGATTTCCTAACGGCACGGTGTCAGATAGTCCTGTTGCGAAATGTTTCATGATCAAACTCCGAGATTTCTGTAAATATTAGCTTGCGCTTGCATTACGTTTTGAATGACCGCATTTCTTGCTACGAAAGCATAACTTTTTTCGGCCACTTGCACGCTGATGCAGAGAAGTTCGGCAATATCTTCGATAGCTATGCGTTCCATGTCTCCCCATGGCGCGGTTTTCCATGGGAGCAGGTCATCGACGCGGTTGATCTTGTAGTCCGGGATGCGGGCAGCGTCGTGAACCCGCGTCGCATGTCGGTCACGCCAGCCGCAAGCCAGACCCGTGTGTTTGCCGGGACCGGGATCATGCTGAAAGGCCTCGGATCAAACGGGCCAGTGCCTCGGGGTCATAACCACCGATGATCCTAAGCCGGTGGCCACCCGCAATGTCGATCTCAATGGCGTTCTGCACGGGCAGGGTCGAAAACGTCAGTTTGATTGGGCAGCCTTCTAAAGGCGGTTGTGCAACCCGATCAGCTCCACCTGACTGTTCACCTGCATCTTCTCGAAAACCTGTTTGAGCCTCTGGCGCACAGTGGAGGCTTTGACGCTGAGCAATTCGGCGATCATGTTCGGTGTCTTGCCTCCGACCAGAAGCTCGACCGTTGTGATCTCCGCGGTGGACAGCCCGTAGGTCTCGCGCAGGCAGCTTTGCTTGAGCGCGGTGGTGTCGCTGCATTCGGTACGGATCGCGCAGACTTTGAAGTGCATAAAGAAGTGTCGCAAATTCGGCGGGATCTGGATGATCAGCACGCTGCTGCTCTTGGCGGCGATGTTGAACTGATAGGCGCGGCTCATCGAGAGGTTTGGATCACTGGAACACAGCTCCCTGATCTCGGCCCCGAGTGCCGCGCTCATCTCGTCGGGGATCACATCCCTCAAGCGCGCGCGGGTCTGAATCTTCCCGCTGTTGTTGATGCTGAAGCATTCTTTGCCATCGACATCGAGCACAAAGACCTCGGACTCCGTCCCTTTGAAAAACTGTGCGAAGGCGGCGATGCGTTTGCGGGCGATCTCGTCGGCCTGTGCCGTGGAATTGGCAAACATCGCCTGAATGCGTTCGATCAAAGCCACGTCTTCGGCGCTGATCGGCGCATGGTCGTTGTCGAAATGCACCGTCATCGCCCAATAGCCGTTGGGCGTCAGGATGCGGATGCAATAATGCACTCCGAAATTCAGCGGATAGAGATAGTCGCGGTAGATCGGGATCATGTCCCGCTCTGCACGGTCCGCGAATACGTCATGGTCGCAGGCATAACCGCGCTCCATCATCAGCCCGAGCACCGCCTCGCGCGGATCGTTGCGCACCCAGCCCTCGTTGATGTAGCTGGGCAATGCCTCTTTCATTTCCTTGGTGCCCGCCATCCATGTGCCGCGAAAGAACTGGTCCGTGGCGGGAATAAGTGCCCCCGTGCCCCCCAGAATTTCCACAACGAATTTGAGTGCCGTATCCCAATACCGAGCGTCTTCGGTTGCCCGATCCAGCGTGTCTTCAAGCTTTTGAAACAGGGTGTTCAAAGTTGGTCCTTGTCGTCGTGACGCCCCGAACAGGGCAGCGAAGCCACAGAGGGCAAATGGAGATTGCTAGTCGCCCGCCTGTCAACCCCTCAAAACGGGAGGTCCGAACAAAGGATAGCGCGTCTCTGATTCAACCCTAGGGTGATTCTAGACCATTTGGAAAATTTTTTTTCAGATATGACCCGACAACTCCCGTTTGGTAGTTCGCTTCGGTTTTTTTGCAACATACGCAAGCCTTAGCCCCGCGCACTGGGGGTCCGTTTTTTTACGATAGGAACTCCCATGGCCCGACGTTTTGCGACTGCCTCCTTGCGCTGTATTTTGATGACACTGGCGATGAGCGGCGGGGCGCCCACATTGGCGGTGGCGCAGAACCTGATCGTCAATGGTGACTTCGAGTCGCCCGTCGTGCCCAATTACGGGGACAATATTCTGGTTTTTCCAGCCCCATGGCTCACGACCTATTCGATGGGAAGCGGCGCTGGCCCGTTCACGTTGCAGGGGTCATTGGTGCGCGTTGATGGCGTGGGCGGTGCCACCAGCGTTGCCGAACCGGGGGTCAATGGTGGAGATGTTTTGCTTCAGGCCCTGCCGCAAGAGGATGCGTCCAATGGGCCTGACGGACAGTATCTTCGTTGGGTGAGCAATGACAGCTGGCAGACGGTCTACTGGCGGCAGTTTGGCCAACGGGTCGAGATGCCTCAAGACGGCTGTATCAAATTCGGGGCGGATATTGCCCGCGCAGCGCCGCCATCGGTGCCCGTCTGGCAGATCTCGAATTGGGTGAGGTTTGAAATTCATGAAATGTCGCCGTTAGATCTTCAGGAGATACAAGCCAACCCGAATCCGCCGCACATGGACCCTAGAATTGCACGTGGGGACGCGTTCGTTAACGAAGTGTTCACACTGACGCCAGACGGGCGCTGGCATGAAAAGGCCATACGGATGAACGTCGAGGCGGGCAAAACCTATGCTTTGAGTGCGTTTAGCTATTCGGGCGTCGCGATGGATGACGTCTATGCCGAATTTGTGCCCGTGGAACAATGCGTTCCCGGATGGACGCCACCAATCCCCACATTGGAGGCCAGCGATATCTCTCTCACCAAATCCTGCACGCCCGCGACCTCGGCCCAGCACAACGGCCAAGTCGGGCAGATGTGGGAATGTTCTGTGGATGTCACCATACCGAGCGCGCCTTTTGCGGGCACGTTGATCGTCACGGACCTCTACACCCCGAATTCGACCACCGCGAGCGAAATGATCTCTGCCAGTTCCGCTTCGGGCGATTTCGACTGCACGACGGGGGGGAGTTGCAGCATCGACGGGGCGGATTTTGATATGAGCGGCACAGACATGCTCGACTTTACGACCTTTGTCACCAGCACCGAGTTGCAGGACACCTACCCGATGCAGAACTGCGTCGAGGGCAGCTATGACGACGGGACGGGCGCGGTCACCCCTGTCGCGGGCACCTGTGTGAACGCAGAATGGATTCCGCGCAGCTCCATCGAGAAGACCTGCGACCCTCTCGAGACGGTCACATCGGGTCCGATGACGATGAATTGTCAGATCGAGGTCATGGGCACGGACCTTGCGACAGGGAGCTATATTCTCGCAGCGGATATGTTTAGCTCTTTGGCCCCCATGACCACGACGATTACGGGCACGATGATGAATGTCACCTCGACCGAGCCGTGGTCCTGTGTGGATCAGAGCGTCAATAACCCCGGATCGATCGGAGTGTGTGAACTCACTGCGTCCGATATGCTGGCCGCAGGCGGGGCGTCGACGATCAACGTCAGCTTCGATTTCGCCGCAAGTCAGACAGAAGGCCAAGTGCTCAACTGTCCCATGACCGACCTTCTGCCCGCTTCCTTCCATAGCGCTCCGGGCCAGCGCAGCGCCGCCCCTGACATGGACGCGCCGCAGCCCGACACGATTGCGGGCCTACCCGACAACTGCGTGGTTCTGGACCTGCCCGTGCCAACAGCCCCGCCGGAATTTTCCTTGAAAAAGGGCTGTCGTCTGGGCGGGGTGCAGGATGGAAACGCCTTTTATGCCTGCACGATCTACATCAGCCAGAGCAGCGGCGCGCCGATCACCGATCCGCTGACCTTTGACGAGCTGTTCTCGACCACATCGGGCAATCCCGCGACGCAATATATGCTGAACATGCAAGGCACCCCCGCCATGCCGAACGGGTGGGATTGCCAGCAGCCACCCTATGCCAATGGCGCAAGCTGCACGATTGCCGCCGCCGATTTTAACGCCAACCCGAGCCACCGGATTGATGCCTATCTGTCGATCCCGACGAGCGCCTTTGGCGACGAGGGGTTCAAGAACTGCGCGCAGGTGCGGATCGGGGATCAGGTCGTCGGCGCGGCGGATTGTATCGAGGTTGACGAGCCGCCCATTGAGACCGTCTTTGATGTCTCGAAACAGTGTAAGGAGGCCGGCCCGCGTCAGACATTCGGTTCCTCGGTCTGGTTCCAGCCCTATCAATGCACCCTCACTGTCGCGACCAATGGCGCGCCTTTTACGGGGCCGCTGTGGCTCTCGGAAAACCTGTCTTTCGGGCAGAACCCTGGCGCGGGCTCGATCCAGAACATCACCTCCGCCGATCCGTGGATCTGTTCCACCCCGCCCTATGCGCCTGCGGGCCAAGGCACGACACCGGAGTGCAGCATCGACGGCGCGCAATTCCCCGCCTCGGGCCATTCGACTCTGACCGTTGATCTGATGATGAACGGCGCGATGGACATGTTCGGCGCAAAGAACTGCGTCTCGATCGGTCTGGGCAAAGCGGTCGGAGAGGGCAAACCGCTGGCCAGTGATTGTTTCGAGATCGCCCCGCCGCCCGCGCCTGAGCCCGACCTCGACATCACCAAGGCCTGCGCCCCCGCGGCGCAGGGCGACGATGGCATCTGGACCGCAGAGTGCGAGATCAGCATCCATTTCCAAAACTTCGACACCGCGACCAACCATCAATTCTACATCTATGACGAATTGGGAGGCAGCGGTCCGCAAACACCTCTGACCTCGCTGATGCCGTTCAATACAATGGGCGCGGGCGGATGGGGCCCTCCATCAGGCACGCCCGCAGGGTTCAATACCGCCACCGGAATGCTCCTGAACTATCTGCAAGCCAATGGCAGCGCCACGATTACACAGCCCTATACCGCGACCTTCTCCGGTCCTGCGGGACAGCTCCTCAACGGCGGACCGATCACAAACTGCGCTTGGGTGACGATCCCGTCGCTCTCCCTGCGCGCGCCTGCGGGGCCTGTGGGGGACGAAAAGGTCTGCACGCCGATCACCTTCCCAATAAGTACCGTGGCGGGTGCATGGGGCACAACTGACCCCGCCGCGCCCGACACGCCCGTTGGCCCCGCCATCGGCACGGGCAGTATCGGATCAACCCGACCCGACATCGCGTTCCCGTCCCCCGTGCCCGCTGTGCCGCGTCCCGAATTGACCATGGTGAAGGAACAAACAGGAAGCTGTGATCCCGATCGCATCAGCCAGACCTATGACTGCGGCTTCCGCCTGCGTGTTACCAATACGGGCGACGGGGCCTATCTCGGGCCGCTGGTGCTGACCGATACGAGCAGCGCACCGGGGATGGTGGCGGCGCAGGTGGTGTCGGGCAATGGCTGGACCTGTGGCGCGGTGGTGAATGCGGCGCTGTCGTGTTCCAATCCCGCGCTCAACCTTGCGCCCGGCGCGTCTACCCATATCGACCTGCGCACGACGGTCAACGCCCTGCGCAAAGGCGGCACGTTCCAGAACTGCGCGGCGGTCGGGGTTCCGATTAACCGCACGGAGCGCGTGGCCCTGATCCAGAAACTCATGAATGATCGCGGCCTCAACGCGGGGCCTGTTGATGGCAAGCCGGGGCAAAAGACCTACACCGCTCTGTCCAAACTGCGTAGCGATCTTGGCCTGCCTGACAGCCGCGACTTTGACGATGCGCTGTTTGAGGCCCTCGGCTTGCCCCTGCAAGACAACGCCGTGAGCTCTTGTGTCACGGCCAAGCTTCCCGCCATGCCCGCGCCGCCCTTGCGTTGCGATGCGGCCAGCACGGTGAAACGGGGCGAAAGCTGTGCCTGTCGCTATGACAACATGACCGCCAACAGTGCCACCTCCTGCCAATGCGTCAAAGGGTTTGAACTGGTGAGAGGCAAGGGCTGCGTCGAGGTCAAAACCGACACACCTTCGCCAGCGCCACCCCCTACGCCCAGGCCCGCGCTGCAATGTGACTTGCGCTCGACCTATGAACGCGGTGACATCTGCGCTTGTATCGACCATAAAAACGCCAAGAATGTCTCTGCCACGCAATGCGGTTGCACCAATGGCCTGCCGATGATCAACGGCAAATGTATTCCTTTGGTGATCAAACCGGCAGACCCCGTCAAAGACGGGGAGAGCGCCGAGAAATGCAAAATCGAGATCAACGGAATTTGCATTAAATAACAACGAAGTAAAAAACATAAGCCCCATGCTATCCAATAACGTGGGGCTGATATCGCATTATTTCCGGTGATGAGGAATGACAGTCAGGCCAACAAGATCCGGAGCAAGCGCGACAGAACGCGGTCCGGCACCACGGTTCGGCATTGACACAAAAAAGGATAGGATCATGACTTTGAGACGCACATTTTTACTTGGCGCAGCCGCCTTCGGGATGAGCATGATGGCGGGGCTTTCCCCCGCACTGGCCATCGGCGGGAATGATCCCATTCCGGGCATCGATATTATCATTAAGAAAGACCCCGGCAGTCAGCCAATCAAGCCATTTTCACTAAACGGTGGCGAGATCAAAATGCTCAACGGCCTCAAAGGCGCGGATCGACCGGCCTTTGTTCTGAAAACCGTCGCCAAACACATCGGTGAGGATGGAGAGTTTGTAGGCTCTGGCATGAAGGCGCTTGGCGATATCTGGTGCGCTCCGTGTAAGATGGTCAATGACATCTCGGTGAAATTCCCCGTGGGCAAGACCACCTACATGCTGGACCTGCACATTTACGGCGATGGCATGGACGCACGCATGAACAAGGCGCAGTCGATCAAGGGGCACACCAGCCGTGGTAAACTCACCAACGACGGGGCCGTCGCCGACTGATCCCCGTCATCATCCGCATGATTGATCACATGCGCGGGCCTCGCGTTGTGCCCACGCAAACGAAATTCCAAACCGACGCTTTATCTCCATTTCCAATAAGGACAACACTATGACCCTTTTCATCACAAAAAACCTTCTCGCCGCAGCCACGCTTGGCCTCATCCTGCCGCTGTCTGCACAGGCACGCCCCTATGACGTGTGCTATGCCGAGAACAAGGACGCGATCGGCTGCTGGCTCTCGGAAGCGCTCGGTGGGGATTATATCCACTTTGGTGATCCGGGTACGCCGGAAGAGCAGGCCGAAGTACAAACCCTCAGAGCGAAGGGATACATGAAGCTCGACCCGATCAAAGGCGAGATGATCGAGAAGAAGGCGGGAACAATGAAAATCAACCCGATCAAGGGTGAGTCACCGACGGGTAAAGCACAAGCCAAGGGGGCAAAACACGTTCAGGTTTGCAAAACCGGCGAGATCATCGAGATGATCAAAGGGAAAGTCCCCGCCGAGAAGATCGCGGCAAGCTGCTACAAATAACATGACAGGGCGCGGCCCGCGTTGCTGCGGGTCGCGCTTTTGCCTATTCTTTTCAATTCGAGGTTTCCCGCATGTCCCGTCTCTTCTCCGCCGCGCATATGTCGCTTCTCGCCCTTAGCCTGACCGTCTCCGCCTCGGCGGCCTCTGCCGAGATGATGGAGGTTGTCGGCATTGCAGACGGCGACACATTGAACGTCCGCCAAGGCCCGAGTGCGTCCTCCGCCGATATTGGCGATCTGGAGGAGCATACGATGGTCGAAGTGCTGGGTCGGAACTTTGCGCAAACATGGGCGCAGATCCAGTATCGCGGCCAGTTGGGCTGGGTCTCAACGGCCTATCTCGCCTCCTCCGCACCGCCCCGTGCGGTGATCGGTGTCAATGTCGTGACAGGCATTGCCGCAGACGATCCTGACGGCGGGCTGGTGGTACGCGGTGGTGCGGGCACGGAATTTGCTGCCATCGGCGCGCTGCGCAACGAGACCTTGGTGCATGTCATCCAGATGGCCGAGGGCGGAACATGGGCGATGATCGGTTTCGGTGGCAATGTGGGCTGGGTCAGCACGGCCTATCTGACGGCGGCCAACACCCTGTCCACCCCGAGCGACGGAGTTGATCCGTATATCGCCCCCGATGGTGGCCCCCTGCCTGCGGTGTTTACCGTGACGGGCGTGGCAGCAGGCGACAAGCTCTGGGTCCGCGATGCGCCAAACATAACTGGCACGCGGCTCGGCGGGCTCTCTCCTAATTCGGTGGTCAGCCTCAACAGGCGGGCGTCCGGGGATTGGGGACAGATAACGCTCAACGGCCAGATCGGCTATGTCCACATGGGCTACGTCACCCGTGCCTCTGAAGGCGGTGGCAACACGACCGTAAACGGCTTTCCGCTGGGTCTAACCTGTCGCGGGACGGAGCCGTTCTGGACCCTGACCATCGCAGAGGACCGCACGGTGGAATATACCTCGCTCGTCAACGGCGCGGACCCGATCACCTCGCTCACCCAAACCACGCCTTCCATCGGTGGCGGCTATCCCTACACCTTCGGCGCGCAGCGGTATTCGGGCACGCTTGATCAAACGGCCTGTTCCGATGGCATGTCCGACATCAGCTACTCCATGTCCCTGACCCTGACCCGCGTGATCAACGGCGGCGGATCGGAAACGCTCTACGGGTGCTGCAACGTCGAATAGAACGGCGAGGACACGGCGCTGTACGAAGAACAGCGCCATGTCCATGTCCATGACAAAGCATATGCCTGCAAGCACTGAACCAGTGTGACGAGGAATAAGCCGATGCGCTGCTAGAGAAGGCGGTTAAATTCCGTGAGAAAAGGGTGTTTTAGCCAAGATGTCCCCAAAGGCGCAACCGGCGGTACGCTTCTCATCAATAGGTTGGAGGCGAATGCTTTTGAAGTTCTGAGTATCGCATATCATGGCACCAAGGGCCTTACGTAGGTAATGTCACCAGCCCATTTCTGGTTTGGTTGGTCCGCTGAGAACTCACGGTCCAGCAAGTTCGGCGCAATATTGAACTTATGATTGCTGTCCGTCGTGGCTTTATGTTTGCGCGTTCTGACCACAGATATACTGTTCTGGCGCATCAAACGCCCCACGCGACGATGGCCAATATCCAAGCCTATCTCTTTCAGTTCTTCAGTCATGCGCGGCCTGCCATAGCTGCCAAGGCTGAGACGGGATTGTTCTTTGATATGTGCCAAGGTGACCATATCAGACCGTTGTCTGCGACTGCCTGGGCGGTTAGGCGAGCGCCCGTAATCCGCGCGCGCTGACATTCATGACATGGCACATCCGTCCAATGGAAAATGCAAATTGGTGTTCTTCGATGAATCTAAACCTCACGGCTTTTGACTCGCGAAGAACACCGTGGCCTTTTTTAAGATTTCCCGCTCCTCCTTGAGGATGCGGTTCTCACGCCGAAGCCGGTCATTCTCCTGAGCCAGTCCCAAATCATCTTTCGACACCACACCCGTGTCTCGGTGCGCTGTAATCCACTTGTTCAGCGTCGACATACCGACACCAAGATCATCAGCCACTTGCTTGCGTGTAAGCCCGCTGGTCAGCGCTATACGCACCGCATCTTGCCTAAATTCGTCTGTTCGTTTCAGTCCCATAGTCAGTCTCCTTTGTTGCAATAAATGCTATCAAAGGAGCGGCATCAAACCGCGACAGGTCCAGAGCGAGCATCGCCAGAACGGTCGCTGGCAGGGGATTGCTGACCATCCCCGCGTTGCCGAGATGATCAACGTTTGGGGAGATGATGTGGCAAGATCGCCTGAGCCGCCCGCAGCAGAAGAACTCGACACGTTGTTGCGGCTTGCTCATGGAAATCGCAGCGAGCGGAAAGCTTGGTATGCCGCCCGAGAAAACTGGCGACCCAGCTTAGAGCCCGAACTGTTGTCGCGGTTACTTTGCAAACCAATTGATCCTGACCTTCGCTCCGAGCTTGCGTACTGCGGTCTCTGCGTTGCTCCACATACCCTCATAGACGCGATAGAGGCGCTGAAAGACCAACCTGCCGATCAGCTAATGCTGATTGTTGACGTCTGGGCTGCGCGGGGGCACGTCACATCTAAAAAACGCACAGCACGATTTAAGAAGATCGCGTTTGCCATTTCACCGGAACTCCGAGAGATCGCAGATGCCTTGGCCTATAAGAACCGTCCCGCGAAGGGTGTCCGGTCTCAGGCACTTTCGCATCTTCAAACGAATGCTGGATATTTGTCGATAGATGCGCTGGAAGCGGTCGTCCCAGTCATTCTGGCGAGTGGTGGCGACGCGACCGAGTCTATACGTCGCTGGCTGTTGGAGACGGAGGATAGTGCTTCAGCGCTTAAAGCCACGGAAACCGCCCAAGCGTCTGGATACCAAGAGCTCTTGCAGGTCGCGTTGGAACACAAGCGCGCCGAAGCGCGCTGTGCCGCACTTATCGGACTCGCCCCGACTCTGAGCGACCCTTTGCCGGACCATATACTTGCCATGGCGAAGGACCCAGGTAGCAGAGTTCGCCGGGCGCTCGTCTCTATCCTTTCAGATCGCCTCCATCCTGAACATCAGAAGGTGCTGCTCCGCCTAACAGCAGACACCTGGTCAGGTGCCGATGTCTTTGACAATGAGCGTGAATACTACTTGATCGCGCAGGAGGCCGTTAAAGCCCTCGCAGAATATGTCTCTCTGGATGACGACGTCGGCCTGCACCTCCTTGACCTATCGGATCGTACGCCAGATCGAAAGCTCAGCCAGTTTGCGCTCACCGTCGCCGCACACTCTTGCAGCCCCGAAATCCGTGCCAGAATCTGGGAGATGGTTCACATCCCTGCGGCGCGATGGATTCGCCTCGACGCGCTGGCAACCGCCGATCTGGTTGAACCCGCGATAGCATCGCGGGTCACCACGCAACTTCTACTCTCGCTACCGCCAATTCTTGCCGTCCCTGCAACGGTACTTCTGGCCAACCATGTACCAGTCGCGGATGTTATTCGAACCCTCGAGCGCGTCGCGAGCTCGAACAAGCACAGGGCACTGGTACTTATCGGTGCAGAGACCCTCAATTCAAAAAACATTGAACCGCCCCTTGTTTGCCGGAGAGCGTTTGTTTCGAATGTTAGGCTGCTTTTTCATTTGGGTTCAAGGTTGCATAGAACATCTCCTCTGCTTCATGCGGCGTGACATATCCGATGGCACTGTGCAGGCGCTTGGTGTTGTACCAATCGACCCATTTCAGCGTTTCCCATTCAAGCTGGCCCATTGATTTCCATGGGCCGAGCAACTTTGTAACCTCAGTTTTGAACAGGCCAATGATGCTTTCAGCGAGGGCATTATCGTAGGAATCTCCCACGGTTCCGACAGATGGATCGATCCCAGCGTCCGCCAATCGCTCAGTGTATTTAATGGACAAATATTGAGATCCGCGGTCGGAATGATGTATCAACCCGCCGCCTTTTTCAGGGCTGCGCTGACAGATCGCCTGGTTCAAGGCATCGAGCACAAAGGCTGTTGTCATCGATGTTGAGACCCGCCAGCCGACGATCCTTCGAGAGAAGACGTCGACAACAAATGCGACGTAAACCATGCCCTGCCATGTGGAAACATAAGTGAAGTCACTGACCCAGAGCTGGTTTGGGGATTGTGCTTTGAATTCGCGGTTCACTTTATCGTCCGGACACGGCTGAGAGGCATCGGGGTTCGTCGTGATGACTGGCTTGCCGCGAACAACGCCCTGTAATCCCATAACTTTCATCAAGCGTTCGACAGTGCATCGGGCGATGTCCTTGCTCTCACGGCGCAGTTGGTGCCAGACCTTTCTGGCGCCATAGCGGCCACGACTTTCATCGTGAACGCGCCGGATTTCCACGCTGTCCGTTACGTCTTGGCGCGCCCTGTTTGAGGCGAGCCGGGGATCTCGTCTGATCGCCGAATTTGCATAGTAGGACGATGGTGCGACCCGCAAAATCTTGCAGATCGACCCGACACCAAAGTCCGTGCGGTAATCTTCAATGAATGAAATCATTTCCTGAACGGGCGGTCGAGTTCCGCCTGAGCAAAATACGCAGAAGCCTTCTTCAGAATCTCATTTGCTTGGCGCAGTTCCCGAACCTCACGCTCAAGCTCTTTGATCCGGGCCTTCTCCTCACAGGTGGGACCGTTGCGGGCACCAGCATCGCGTTCAGACTGACGGCACCATCCCCGCAGGCTATCAGGAGCACAGCCCAGCTTGGGTGCAATTGCCTGATAAGCAGCATTGTCACTGCGATATTCCGAGCGTTGTTCATTGAAAAGCCGAACGCCGCGCGCGCGGAACTCAGCCGTATAAGACGGGATATGTTTGCGTTGTGTCATAAGGGTTATCCTTGGAGAGTTTTACTCTCCGGTAAACCCGGGGCGGTTCACATTGAAGCAGCGTACGGGGTCCTTGACCTTCTCGAGCCAGACCATCCAGCCCGTGCGCTTCTGGACACTAAAGTTCCGCTTCCCTCCTCGATCCTCGACGATCTCGGCAAGGTGCGTCTAAGACGAGCAGTGCGCGAATGGTTCGGAGATCGCCTTCTCGACCCCTCCCCCGTCGACTTGGTGCGGTAGCGGTGCAGATCGTTTTCCTACAATCGTTTGAATTGTCCGCCACCAGCGATTGAGCGTTGTGCTATAAGCCAGGAACGATCCTACACGCATCCTACTGCGAACGGCTGTTTTCCGCCTCGTCTGGCGCTTGTAAAAGTGAAATCGGCAAGACGCAGATCTCACACCGAAACCGCCTTCGTGAGTGCTTTTGAGAAATATGATATTGAAACTAAAAGCCTATTTGTGGAGGATGCGTCCATGGACCATGCGCCTGCTTTCATGGGCAATAGCCAAAGGTTGACCGAAGGCTAACCTGAATTTTCTCTGGAGTTTGAGAGGGAATCGGGGAATTTTTGCGCACTCCTCAAGTCGGGTGTCTTGGGGATCACACTGTAAGTTATTGATTATATGAGTTTTTAGATAAAAATACTCTATCCGCGACGCGCAAGGTTATACGCGCCGCGCAATTTTATGTGCTTCCCTACACTGGCTTAAAAATCGAGATTTTCGACGCTAAGCGCATTTTGCTGAATGAACTCGCGGCGGGGCTCCACAACATCGCCCATCAGCTTGGTGAAGATATCATCGGCATCCGCCAGATCTTCGACCTTCACCTGTAGCAGCGTCCGCGCTTCGGGGTCCAACGTGGTTTCCCAAAGCTGCTCGGGGTTCATCTCTCCCAAGCCTTTGTAGCGCTGTAGGGAGAGGCCCTTTTCGCCCTCGGCCAGAATTGCTTTGAGCAAGTCGATCGGGCCGTGAATGGATGTGTTGCGATCCTTGCGGACAAGGTTGCTTTCGTTGCCGGCATAGACATCGCGGTGTGGGGTAGAAACCTGTGACAGACGCCTCGCCTCGCCAGAGCGTAGAACCGCACCGTCCAAAGTCCGGATTTCCTCTACGCCGCGCAGCACACGGGCAAGACGGATGCCGTGATCTTGGGTGATGCGGCCTTGCCAGCCACGCTCATATTCGGTGGCGACAGCGTCCAGGCGTTTGGCGACATTATCCGCCACGGCCTGCAGGTCAGCATCGGCATTGCCTGCATCAAACGCACCGGCAAGGGCGGCTTGTTCGAGGATGTTTCGGGGGTAATGCGTTGGAAAGGCTTCCAAAATTCGGCGAAACTGACGGGCACCCTCAATTACGCGAACAAGGTCTGCACCGGCCAGTTCCTCGCCCGAGGACATGCGTAAAATAGCACTGTCAATGCCTTGGTGGATCAAATAATCATCCAGCGAGGCTTGGTCTTTCAGGTAAACCTCGGACTTGCCGCGCGCCACTTTGTAAAGCGGCGGCTGGGCGATATAGAGGTGCCCCGCCTCGATCAACTGCGGCATCTGGCGGAAGAAGAAGGTCAGCAAAAGCGTACGGATATGCGCGCCATCCACGTCAGCATCGGTCATGATGATGATCTTGTGGTAGCGAAGTTTTGCCAGATTGAACTCATCCCGACCAATGCCGGTGCCCATCGCAGTGATCAGCGTGCCAATTTCCTGACTGGACAGCATCCGGTCAAACCGCGCACGTTCCACGTTGAGGATCTTACCCTTCAAGGGCAAAACAGCCTGATTCTTACGGCTACGCCCTTGCTTGGCCGACCCACCAGCAGAGTCACCCTCCACCAGGAACAATTCGGCCTTGGAGGCGTCTTTTTCCTGACAATCGGCCAGCTTGCCGGGCAGGTTGGAAATGTCCAAGGGCGACTTACGGCGCGTTAGATCGCGGGCCTTGCGCGCAGCTTCGCGGGCGAAGGCGGCCTCGATGATTTTGCCAACGATGATTTTTGCAAGGGCCGGATTTTCCTCAAACCATTCAGACAGCTTTTCGTTGACCATGCCCTCAACCGCCGGACGCACCTCGGATGAAACCAGCTTGTCTTTGGTTTGGCTCGAAAATTTCGGGTCTGGCGCTTTGACAGACAACACACAAGTCAGCCCTTCGCGGGCATCATCACCGGTGAAGTCGATCTTTTCCCTCTTCGCGATCCCGGTGGATTGCGCGTAGTTGTTGATCGTGCGCGTCAACGCGCCACGCAGGCCCGCAAGGTGGGTGCCGCCGTCGCGCTGTGGGATGTTGTTGGTGAAGGGCAGAACGTTTTCATGATAGCTGTCATTCCACCACATCGCGATTTCCACCACGATGCCATTGCGTTCACCGATGATATAGATCGGCTCCGGCAGGATCGAGGTTTTGGAGCGGTCAAGGTATTTGACGTATTCGCGCACGCCACCTTCGTAGAAAAGTTCAGTTTTCAGCGGCTCGGCGGGGCGCTCATCGATCACGATGATCCGCGCACCAGAGTTGAGGAAGGCCAGTTCGCGCAGCCGGTTTTCCAGCGTCTTGAAGTTGTATTCGAGGTCTGAGAAGGTGCCATCCGGCCGGTTGGTCTTGGCCGAGGCCATAAAGCGTACTTCGGTACCCTTTTCGCCGGGGGCGGGGCCAACCTCACGCACGTGTTCAACGCATTCGCCGTCTTCAAACCGCGCGTAATACTCCTTGTCATTGCGCCAGACGCGCAGCTCCAGCCAATCGGACAGGGCGTTCACGACCGAAACGCCAACCCCGTGCAGACCGCCGGAGACCTTATAGGCATTGCCATGATCATCGGTGTTGTTGAACTTACCGCCCGCATGCAGCTGGGTCATGATAACCTCGGCGGCGGAAACGCCCTCTTCCTTGTGGATATCCACCGGAATTCCGCGCCCGTTATCGCGCACAGAAACGGAGTTGTCGGCGTGGATTTTGACGGTGACGGCGGTTGCGTGACCTGCAAGTGCCTCGTCAATTCCGTTATCGACCACCTCATAGACCATGTGGTGCAGGCCAGAGCCGTCGTCGGTATCACCGATATACATTCCGGGGCGCTTACGAACAGCCTCTAACCCCTTGAGAACTTTGATGGAATCAGCGCCGTATTCTGCGGGCTTGTTGGCTTCTTCAGTCATGCGGACTTTCCTTGAAATCTAACCCTTTTTATAGGGGTTTTGTCCCGGATTGTCACGCCCTAGACACAAGATTTAGCTGTCGGTTGGCAAAGTCAGGCTGCCGTCCGCGGCAAGCGTCCAGAAGGGGTTCATTGCAACCTCCCAGACGTGCCCGTCGGGGTCCGCCCAATAGCCGGAATAGCCGCCCCAAAAGACTTTCTCGGGGGCCTTGAGCGCGGTGCCGCCAGCGGCTAGGGCTGCGTTAAAGGCCTCGTCGACCTCGGCCTCGGTGGCGAAGTTCTGGGCCAGTGTTGTGGCCCCCACGCCCAGAGCCGCATCGGGCCGCCCTTGGTCCTTGGCCAGCTCTTTCAGCGGAAACAGGCCCAGTACCACGCCGTGAAGCTGGAAAAATACTACCGTTCCCTGACTTTCGCCATGCTCTTGCCAGCTAAGACGCGCGTAAAAGGCCCGTGATGCCGCCAGATCGGCCACGCCGAGGGTGATCAAGGTAACACGTTGCGGGGTCATAGGGAGATCTCCTCTACCACGGATTCGCGGGATGTTTCGGATATGACGAAAGCTTGGGCGCGTGGCCCGAGGCTGTCAAACAATGCAGCTTCGGTGCCCGTCATGATCGCCTGCGCACCAAGGGCGCAAAGCTCGTCATAAAGGGCGGCACGGCGCTGGCTGTCGAGATGGGCGGCCACCTCATCCAGCAACAAGATCGGGGCCGCGCCCATATCCGCAGCCAAGGCGCGGGCGTTGGCAAGGATCAGGCTGATCAACAGGGCTTTTTGTTCACCGGTGGAACATTGATCGGCCGCGACGCCCTTGTCGGTAAAAACGGCCGCAAGATCGGCGCGGTGCGGCCCGACCAGCGTGCGACCGGCCGCCATATCCCGCCGCCGCCCTTGCGCAAGCGCGGTTGCCAGATCGTCAACCGGTTCGGGCGTTGTCAGCGCAAGGGTGGCACTTGGGAAACTCGTATCCGCCCCCGCTTGGGCATGGGCAAGCCGTGCCAGCGTATCCGCTCGGTTGGTTTCTATCATCATGGCGGTTTCGACCATCCGCGCCTCAAGCGCCCTGTACCAATGGGCGTCCTGCACTTGATCTTTCAAAAGTCGGTTGCGGTCGCGCATTGCTTTTTCATAGCCCAAAACCGCCTCGGCATGATCGGGGGCAAAGCTAAGGGTCATGCGGTCCAAAAACCGCCTGCGGCCCTCGGCGGCCTCGATCCACAGACGGTCCATTGCGGGCACCAGCCACAAAATCCGGGTGAGACGGGCGAGGGCTACCTGCGTGGCAGATTTGCCGTCAATGCGAACCTGTCGTGGCTGCCCCGGCTCTGCCCAGGTTTCGACCTCATGCGCGCTGTCCAAGCCGCGCAGATCGGCAGAGATTTTCCAGCCCAAGGCTTCGGGCTTGCGGGCAAACTCCTCAACCGTGGCGCGGCGAAATCCGCGACCGGGAGAGAACAATGAGATAGCCTCTATCAGATTGGTTTTTCCGGCCCCATTGGCACCGATCAGGGCCACAGGCCGCCCGTCAAAGCCGATCCGCACCGCGCGGTGGCTGCGGAAATGCGAAAGGGCAAGATCGGTGATCACAAGTCCCGACATTCCTGCCCTTCACTTCAATGGGTTGGCGCGTCTTAAACGCGCATCGGCATCACGACATAGATGGCAGAGGTGTCATTCCCCTCACGCATCAAGGTCGGATCGCCCGATGAGTTGAACATGAAGACCGCGTTTTCACGGTCAACCTGACTGGCGATTTCCAGCAGGTACTTGGCGTTGAAGCCAATTTCCAGCCGCTCATCACCGTAAGCCACGGCCAGCTCTTCTTCGGCCGCGCCGGAATCGGGGGCGTTGACCGAAAGGACCAAGCGATCCTCATCCAGCGACAGTTTGACCGCACGGGACCGTTCCGATGAAACCGTGGCCACACGGTCCACCGCCTTGGCGAACTCAGCGGCATCAACTTCCAATCGCTTGGTGTTGCCGGTTGGAATGACGCGGGTGTAATCGGGGAAGGTGCCATCAATGACCTTGGAGGTCAGTGAGATCACATCCGTCGCAAAGCGCACCTTGGTTTCCGAGACCGAGACCGCGATGATTGCATCATCATCATCCAGCAGCTTGCGCAGCTCGTTCACGGTTTTACGCGGGATGATAACGCCGGGCATATCGCTGGCATTCTCGGGCAAAGGGGCATCAATGCGTGCAAGACGGTGGCCGTCGGTGGCGACACAGCGCAGAACAGGCCCATCCTCGGAGGTGGCGGTGTGCATATAGACACCGTTGAGGTAATAGCGGGTTTCTTCTGTCGAGATCGCAAATTTGGCCTTGTCGAACAGGCGGCGCAAGACTGGCGCCTTGGCCGAGAAGTTTGACGAATAGGCCGAATTGGCCATGACGGGGAAATCTTCTTTGGGCAGGGTCGCAAGGTTAAAGTTCGACCGCCCCGCCGTCACCGTCAACCGACCAGAGGCGGCATCTTCGGACAAGTTGACCAAGGCCCCATCGGGCAGTTTGCGAACAATCTCGTGCAGCATTACGGCCGAAACCGTGGTGGCACCGGGACGTTCAACCACGGCTGCCGTGCGATCAACCACCTCGATATCAAGATCGGTGGCGCGGAAAGAGACGGTATCGCCCTCGGCCTCAATCAATACGTTGGCAAGGATCGGGATCGTATTGCGCCGCTCAACCACGGATTGGGCCTGACTGACCGCCTTAAGAAGCGTGCCGCGTTCGATGCTGATCTTCATGTTCCGTCCTTTGCCCGTCTTGCTGCTGGCTGTATACCCGCCACGGCTATACCGTAGGGAGGGCCGAAGTTAGCGGATTTAATGCGCCCCACAAGGGGTAAGACGCCATAAGCTTGTTTTCAAGGCTGAAATTTCAGCCCTTGTGGCTTTGGTGCCGCCGTTAGCCTTGCAGCAACCGCTTGAGCATCTGCAGATCATCCGAAAGCTGGCTGTCGGCTGTCATCAGCTCTTCGATTTTTCTGACGCCATGCATGATGGTTGTATGGTCGCGCCCGCCAAAGCGGCGGCCAATGTCGGGCAGGCTGCGGCTAGTCAATTGCTTGGAAAGATACATGGCGATCTGGCGGGGGCGGGCGATGGTGCGCACCCGCTTTGGCCCGATCATATCTGACAGGCGAATGTTGAAATGCTCTGCCACTTTGCGCTGGATTTCCTCAATCGTGACCTTGCGGTCAGAGGCGCGCAGGATGTCGGCAAGGCAATCTTGGGTCAGTTCCAGCGTGATTTCGCGGCCAACGAGGCTGGCAAAAGCAAACAGACGGGTCAAAGCGCCTTCAAGCACGCGCACGTTGGTCGAGATGCGGTGGGCCAGAAATTCCAGCACGCCGGGGGCAATCACCAGATCGCGGTATTGGGTGTGATAAAACTCGGCCTTTTGCTGCAGGATGCCAAGGCGCAATTCATAATCGGTCGGGTGCAGGTCAACCACAAGGCCGCATTGCAGGCGGGATTTGATCCGCTCTTCCAGACCCTTGATTTCACCGGGGGCGCGGTCGGCAGAGATGATGATCTGTTTGTTCTGATCAACCAGCGCGTTGAAGGTGTGGAAAAATTCTTCTTGGGTGCTTTCCTTGCCCGCGATGAACTGCACATCATCGACCATCAAGACATCGACCGAGCGGAACAGCTCTTTGAAGTCCATGACCTGACGTTCGCGCAAGGCCTGCACAAAACGGTACATGAATTGTTCGGCAGACAGATAAAGCACGCGCAGGTCGGGCTGGCGAAGCTGTAGCTCATGGGCGACGGCGTGCATCAGGTGGGTTTTGCCAAGGCCGACGCCACCATAAAGAAACAGTGGATTGAAGGTGACGGGGCCGCCCTCGGCCACGCGGCGTGCGGCGGCATGGGCCAGCTCATTCGGTTTGCCGACGACGAAACTGTCAAAGGTAAAGCGGCCATCGAGCGGCGCACCGGGCACTTCTTTTTCTTCGGGGGCGCGTTTGCGCGCAGCGGCTTTAGGCAGGGCGGGGGCGTTGCGTTCCAGCACGAATTCGACACGCTCAACCGCAGCGCCGGAGCGGTGGAGTTGGTGCAGAATCTGATCGGCAAAATTGCGCGACACCCAGTCGCCAAAGAACGTCGTGGGAACGGCAAAGCTGGCAACCCCATCGTCCAGCGCAGAAAGCTTCAGCGGCTCAATCCAAGTAATGTAGTTGTCTTTGCCAACCCGCGTACGCAAGTTTTCGCGGATATCTGCCCAGCCTTCGTTCGTCATTGCACTACCTGTTCCACGGCTTCCCCATGCCCCGTCCCGTGACGGGGCCTTGATGCGACAAACTTGTGCTGGACTGATTCCATGGCTAAGGGCCACAAAATTTTGGGACGAAAGAAACCATCCGGTACAGCAGCGCTGTATCGGTTGATATCTCAAGTGACGATACTTGCAGCCTGTGCAAATACCGCAATCGAGCAAACCCGTTCGTAGGAAAAGGCACCACAAGATATGTGGAGCAAAGCAGCCTGACCCTTTTTGAACGCGGTCACATCTTGTCCCCCAGGACGAAGTGAATCGCTTGATGAAGTTACCAACCTGTTAGGGTGGGGGGCAACCGATCTTCGCTGTTGACAGAGAAAAGGTCTGAGCGAATCTAGGAGCCTCGGCAAATAGGCCACGATCGGTTACTTCTCTGTGTCTGAAAATGCAAAAAGGCGCATCGGGGATGCGCCTTTCGTTAACCTTTGCAGGGCGTTAGGCGAAAAACCCTTCGCCGTCCCCCGAATCTCCGGGCGTTATGCCGCAGTTTTATCTAGCGCTTTGACGCGCGATGCCAAGCGCGAGATTTTGCGCGAAACGGTGTTCTTGTGCAGAACGCCTTTGGTTACGCCCCGTGCCAGTTCCGGCTGTGCGAGACGAAGAGCTTCGACTGCAACGGCATGATCTCCGGCGGTAATTGCCTCTTCGACCTTGCGCAGGAACGTACGGATGCGCGAGCGGCGTGCCTTGTTGATGTCATGACGTGCATCAGCTTGGCGTGCGCGTTTTTTGGACTGGGACGTATTTGCCATGGGATAGAATTCCTATTCGTCTGGTTCGATTATGATTTGCGATGCACAATAGCCCCAGACCTTCCGCCCATATCAGCGGAAATGATTCTTGCCTTAAGCGGGCCCACGCGCATTTCAACTGCCGCGTATAAGGCAAGAACCTGTGTTAGGGAAGGGCTATTCGCTATTTATCGCGAAACTGCGGGGTGCGCTTTTCAAGGAAGGCGGCCATGCCCTCTTTCTGGTCCTCGGTCGCGAACAGCGAATGGAACAGACGGCGTTCAAACAGCAACCCTTCGCGCAGCGTGGATTCGTAGCTGCGGTTTACCGCTTCCTTGGCAGCAGAGACCGAGATCATCGATTTCTCGGTGATCTTGGTCGCGGCTTTTTTCGCCTCTTCGATCAGGCTCTTTGCCGGCACAACACGCGATACAAGGCCGCTGCGCTCTGCCTCGGCGGCGTCCATGTTGCGGCCCGTCAGATGCATTTCCATGGATTTGGATTTGCCCACAAAACGGGTCAGGCGCTGGCTGCCGCCGAAACCGGCAATAACGCCGAGGTTGATCTCTGGCTGTCCGAATTTCGCCGTGTCGGAGGCGATGATGAAGTCACAGGCCATCGCCAATTCGCAGCCGCCACCCAAGGCATAGCCCGATACAGCGGCGATGATTGGCTTGCGAATCTCCAGGATCGTGTCGCTGATTCCGCCAAAAAGGTTCTTGGAATACACGTCGACAAAGCTTTGTCCGGCCATTTCCTTGATGTCTGCACCGGCGGCAAATGCCTTTTCCGATCCGGTGATGATCATGCAGCGCACTTTGTCGTTGGCGTCTGCGGCTTGCAGTACTGTCGCAAGCTCTGTCAGCATCTTGGAGTTGAGGGCATTCAGCGCCTCGGGCCGATTGAGGCGAATCAGCGCGACATAATCCTCGATCTCAACGATCAGCGTTTCATAGGCCATCTGAGTTTCCTTTGGCTTGTTCTTGAACGCGACTCTCTAACAGGCCGGCGGGCAGGATCAAGTCATCTCTGGCAGGCAGGGCAGAAGAAGGAGGAACGCCCCGATTGCACAATACGCCCGATGGTGGCGGTGCAGCCGGGCGTGGTGCAGGGTTCGCCCTCGCGGCCATAAGTTCGGAAACGATGCTGGAAATAGCCCAATTCGCCATCTGCCTGCCGATAGTCGCGCAAGGAGGATCCGCCCGCCTCAATCGCCTCGGCCAAGACCTCTTGGATGAGGGGGACAAGACCCGCCACAACCTTTTGCGGCAGCTCGCCGGCAGGGCGGGCAGGGTGCAACCCCGCGCGGTAAAGCACCTCACAGACATAGATATTTCCCAAACCGGCGACGGTCTGTTGATCCAGAAGTGCCGATTTTATCGGGGTGGCGCGGCCTTTCAGTCGTTCTGTCAGATAGGTTTCGTTGAAGCTGTTGCCAAAGGGCTCAGGCCCGATCTTGGCAAGCAAGGGGTGGTCATCCCCCAGCGCCGTGTCCAGCAGGTCCATCGCGCCAAAACGGCGTGCATCGTTAAAGGTAATCCGCGCACCGTTGCCGAGCGTCATGACAACATGGTCATGTTTTGCGGGGGCAGGGTGGTCATGGTAAAAATCCCCCTGCATCGCGCCCGAAATCAGGATGCGCCCCGACATTCCCAGATGGATCAGCAGTGATTCCCCCGTCGAAAGATCGGCCAGAATGTATTTCGACCGGCGGCGCAGGCCCAAGACCTGTGCGCCCGTTAACCGCTCGGCCATTCGTGGCGGAAAAGGCCAGCGCAGATCGGGCCGGTTGACGGCTGCGGTTGTGATGGTTTGGCCGGTCATTACGGGTTCCAGCCCCCGCCGGACGGTTTCAACTTCGGGCAGTTCGGGCATATGGGACGCCTTTCGGACAGATGGGCGCATTGCAGCGCCGCGCCATCCCCCTATAAAGAGCGGTGAGCGACCAAACGCAAGAGTATCAGGACCATGACCGAGACTGACGATAAGACCACCCACTTCGGCTTTCAAACCGTGGATGAGGGCGCAAAGGCCGGTATGGTGCATGGCGTCTTTACCAAGGTTGCCAGCAAATACGACGTGATGAATGACGCGATGTCCTTTGGCATCCACCGTATCTGGAAGGATGCGATGATGGATTGGCTGGCCCCGCGCCCCGGCCAAAAACTGCTGGACGTTGCAGGCGGGACGGGGGATGTGTCGTTCCGGTTTCTGAAACGCGCGCCGGGGGCACATGCGACGGTTTGCGATATGACCGAAAGCATGCTGGTGGAGGGACGGCAACGGGCCGACGCTACCAGTATGGCCGATGCCTTGGATTGGGTTGTCGGTGATGCGATGGCGCTGCCCTTTGCCGACAACAGTTTCGACGTCTACACGATCTCTTTCGGAATTCGGAACGTGACCCGTATCGGTGATGCGCTGGCAGAGGCCTACCGTGTGCTGCGTCCCGGCGGGCGTTTGATGGTGCTGGAATTCAGCCAATTGCCCAATCCGGCTATGCAAAAAGCCTATGACCTCTATTCGTTCAATGTGATTCCCGTGATGGGTCAGGTGATCGCAAATGACCGTGACAGCTATCAGTATCTTGTTGAAAGCATTCGTAAGTTTCCGGATCAAGAAGCATTCGCGACGATGATCCGGGATGCGGGCTTTGATCAGGTGAAATACCGTAATCTGACGATGGGCGTGGCTGCGCTACATTCGGGCTGGAAGCTGTAAGGGGTGTTGTAGATGCGTGGGCCACATAATATTATTCGCTTGGTTCGCACGCTTGCGACCTTTGAGCGGACAGGGGCGATAAACCTTTTGCTGGAGGCGCTTGATGCCCCGCCGCGCCTGCGTTTTGTTGCGCGCGTGTTGGGCTGGCCCTTTAAATGGTTGGGCTTGAAGGGAGATCCCGCATTGCCGCCCGCCACCCGCGCCCTGACGGCATTGGGGCCTGCCTATATCAAGTTTGGCCAAATCCTTAGCACCCGTCCCGATGTTGTGGGCGATGATCTGGCGCTGCAATTGCAATACCTGCAAGACAAACTGCCACCCTTTCCTTTGTCCGTCGCCAAAGAGATGGTCGCGGCGGAACTGGGGGTGCCGGTTGATCAGGTTTTTTCAACCTTTTCCGAACCAGTTGCCGCGGCATCAATCGCGCAGGTGCATCGGGCACGGATGCTGGACACGGGGGCGGATGTTGCCGTCAAGGTTTTGCGTCCGGGGATTGAGCGGGCTTTTCGCAAGGATATTGATGCCTTCTATTTTGCTGCCGGGATAATCGAGTTTCTCTCTCCCGCCTCTCGACGGCTGCGGCCGATGGAGGTTGTCAAACATTTTGACGGCGTCGTGCAGGGGGAGCTGGACCTGAGGCTGGAATCGGCGGCGGCGGGTGAATTTGCGGCAAACACCGAGAAAGATGAAGGGTTTCAAGTCCCCAAACCGGTGTGGCATCTTTCGGGGCGGACTGTGCTGACGATGGATTGGGCAGAAGGCGTTAACATGGCCGACAATGCCGCGATTGATGCGGCGGGTGTTGACCGGAATGTTCTTGCCTCTCGGGTGTTACAGTTGTTCTTGCAGCATGCGCTGCGCGATGGCTATTTCCATGCGGATATGCACCAGGGCAATTTGAAGGTTGCCGCAAACGGAAACATAATTGCCTATGATTTCGGGATCATGGGGCGGTTGGATGAGTATACCCGCCGTGTCTATGCCGAGATCCTGTATGGCTTCATTCGCCGTGATTACCGCCGCGTGGCCGAGGTTCATTTTGAAGCAGGTTATGTGCCCGCCGATCGCGATATAGATGAGTTTGCCCGTGCATTGCGTGTCGTGGGGGAACCGATCTTTGGTATGGATGCCAACCGGATTTCGATGGCACGGCTTTTGGCATATTTGTTTGAGGTTACCGAGCGTTTTGGCATGGAGACCCGAACAGAGTTGATCCTTTTGCAACGCACGATGGTTGTTGTCGAAGGTGTGGCCCGTAGCCTCAACCCGCAGATCAATATATGGCAGGATGCCCGCCCCGTTGTGGAAAGCTACATCAAAGACAATATTGGCCCCAAAGCCTTGCTGCGCGACCTGCAAAAAACAGCAATGGTCCTTGCGCGGTTTGGCCCAAAACTCCCACGCTTGGTGGAAACCCAGCTGGCGCGCCAAAACCGTCCGATGGGCGAGCCCGTTAACAAAGCGGCCCTGCACCCCCTGATCTGGATTGCGCTAGGGGCCGTAATTGCTTTGTCCGGTGTCGTTTTAGGCCAGACCCTTTAAGCGGTTTTGTTCGTCAAGTGTCTTGGCGCGAGATGTCTGAGATGAGGATGCCTTGTGCAATATCACCAAGGACCTTTTGGGCGACTTCAAGCAGTGCATGGCGCAGGAGTGTGAGGTTGGCACCGTCGGTGAACACCCCTTTAAAGCCACCTACATTTGCATGATCAAACATCACTTGTAAAAGTGCATCGCGTAGCTTCGGTTCTTGTACATATACGGTTTCGGTGCCGCCGATGGTCACCTCGACACTTAGCGACATAATAACCAAGGAAGCGACCCGCCCGTCCTCGACAACAGGGATAACGAATTGATTGTTGAGCTTGGCAAATTCAGTTGCCGGCGGGGCCTCCTCTATGGGGGTTTCTGCGGTTTCGGTATGTTCCTCTGCCGGGCGAAGCGCGATGCCTGCACCGATACCTGCGCCCAGGCCGACAAGGATGAGAATGAGGGGGAGAATTTTTGCTATCATGGGATCAGAACGGTAAAATGGTGTCGGTGATCTGCTGACCGTAACGAGGCTGCTGCACATCAGAAATCTGTCCGCGGCCGCCGTATGCTATGCGTGCGCCAGCTATGCGATCATAGGTGATCTCATTTTGTCTTGAAATGTCCGCCGGGCGTACATAGCCGGTTACAATTAATTCTCTTATTTCAAAGTTCACACGGACCTCCTGTTGCCCTTCAATTCGCAATACGCCATTAGGCAGTTTCTCCACCACGGTCGCTGCGACACGAAGCGTTAGTTCCTCATTCCGTTGAACAGATCCTTGTCCGGAAAACTGTGAATCCGAAGCGGTTGATACAGCGTCAGCCATTGAGGCCCCATCAGGCAGCACTTTATCCAGTCGCTGGGGAATGCCGAAGAGCGAAGGAATACCCATGCTTTGCGACCCCGAACGACTACGCCCGGATGAGTTGGAAATCTCAGCCTTGTCGTCAATTTCGATGACAACGGTTAAGATATCCCCTCTTTTACCAGCACGCCGGTCCCCAAAAAGCGAACTGCTATTGGCGGACCACAAAGAGGATGCCTCGGTCGGGCCATTCGGCTCTGTGTATTCAGGCAATAGGGACGAATACATGGCGTGGTGCTGGTAGCTGCCCTCCAAAGGCGAAAAGGCCGGTTCTTTGCCAACCTCACTGAGCTTGGAGCAGGCCGGAACGAGTAGGAGTGCCAGAAGCAAAATCCGCATTGAGTTTCCTTTAGTGGTGGGCGCCGACATGAACGGTGCCATCATTGGCCACGCGGCCATTCAAAACCGTGCGCGATGACAAGTTCATCACACGAATCACATCCCCCAGCCCTGCACGTGCCAAGGCTCTGCCATCTGCTGTGATGCCAAGTCCCCCCACCCGGTAAACCAGGGTTACGATTTGATTGCGATCTATGAGCGCAGGGGGGCCGATATCTTGGAGGCGTATTGCGCGACCGGGATAGAGAGTGACCTTGGCCTCAAGGCCAAGCGCTTGAGAGGTTTCGGTTAGCGCCCCCGGGATTTTGGCCGCAACCAAAGTTACGTCGGTGTCAGACAGGACAGTCTGTGCCCGCACGATACGGGTTGCGATCAGGCTGTCGGCCATCGCAGGCCACGCCACCAGTGAAATAAGGGCTGCAAACTTTAACATTAGCGTAACGTCGTGGTGGCTGACAGCATTTGGTCCGCAGCTGTGATGACCTTGGCATTCAACTCATACCCACGCTGCGCTTTGATCAACTCTGTCACCTCGCGCACGGCATCGACCGAGCTTTCCTCAAGGTAGCCCTGCCGCAATGTGCCCAACCCGTCTTCTCCGGGGGTTCCTTGCAGGGGGGGGCCTGATGCAGGTGTCTCAAGGAACAGGTTAGAGCCCATGGCCTCTAGCCCTTTGTCGTTTGTGAACCCAGCCATATTGAACTGGCCCAGAAGCTGCGGTTGAACCTGATCTGTGAAATAAGCGTAGACTTCACCTTCGCCATTGATCGACAAACTACGCGCATCTGAAGGGATGGTGATACCGGGATTAACTTGATAGCCCTCCGTCGTTACGATCAGGCCGTCTCCGGTGCGTTTCAAACCACCATCGCGCGTGTAGGCATTGATGCCGGAGGGCAGCGTCACCTCAAGATACCCGCTGCCTTCAATGGCAACATCCAAGTCGCCGCCTGTCGCAGAAAGTGAGCCTTGGGCCAGAACTACCGATACCGCAGCCGGCCGTACGCCAAGGCCAACCTGCACACCTGTTGGTAGCATGGAGCCGTCTTGCGCTGAAATGGTGCCAGGGCGTGCGACTTGTTGATAATGCAGATCGGCAAAATCGGCGCGTCTTGTGTTATATCCTGTTGTCGACATGTTCGCGAGGTTGTTGGATACCACGTCAACACGCATTTGCTGCGCGGCCATCCCGCTTGCTGCGATTTGTAAGGCTTTCATAGCATTCTCCTATCGACCGAGGGTTTGAGTGACACTGCGCATGCGTTCGTCTTCTTTTTCCATGAACCCTTGGCCAAGCTCATAGGCGCGTTGTACGGCGATCATTCGGGCAATTTCTGAAATCGGGTTAACGTTGCTTTCTTCAAGGAAGCCCTGAAGGATGGTAGCGTCTTCAGATGGTGCAATGTCATCGCTGACAAAAAGGGTGCCGCCCTGGTGGGTCATTTTAAGGGGGTCTGCCGGTTGCCATAATCCGATTTGGGCGAGAGGCTGGCCATTGGCGGAAAGGGTTCCGTCAGACGAAAGGGCAACTGGGCCGGCATCCGGGGGGACAAAGATTGGCGCACCACCCAAATCGAGTAGGCGATGACCATCATTGTTGACCAACTCCCCTTCGGCGCTGGGCGTAAAGCTGCCTGCACGGGTCATGGCCTGCCCTTGCGGTGTCTCAAGCAAGAAGAACCCTTCGCCCTGGATGGCGAAATCGAATGCCGCGCCGGTTTGTGACAAGCCTGCCTGACGCAAATCCATATGCCGGTTGTTCCCATTTGCCATGGAGAGCGAGGGAGCATCGTCCATCCGCGTGACGTGTTCGGAAAAGATAACACCCTCACGGCGGAACCCCGTTGTCGAAATATTTGCGATGTTATGCGCGACAACCTGCATCTCGCGCATCAGACCGGCTTGGCGGGTCAAGGTCGTATAAATGCCGGATTCCATAGTTAGCCTCCTGCGATCAAAGGTATAATACGGTCAGTAAAGAAGCTGAGGAGTGTCGAGGTCATGAAACTCATAGAGACCCAAAAGACGATCAGCATCGCCCCAACTTTTGGTACGAAAGTCAGCGTCATCTCTTGTACCGAGGTAAGCGCCTGGAAAAGGCCCACGGTCACACCCGCGATCAAAGCCACCGAGAGCAGCGGGGATGAAATCATCACCGCAATCCAAAGTGCCTGCCGCAAGGTGTCAAAGATCAGACCTTCGGTCATACCGGCATCCGCAAGAGTTCTTGGTAGGCCTCAACAACCTTGTCGCGTACGGTTACGACTGTCTCGATCGCGGTCTCTGTCGCGGCCAGTGCCTGCACAAGAGAATGAGGATCGGCGTCGCCGACAAGCGCCGCTTTGGCGGTCGTTTCGCCTGTAACCAAAGTGTTGGCGAAGCTTTCCGCCATTTTGGTAAACGCGTTGTCGGCGCCTTCTGTCTTTGGTTCGGGGAGGGCCGCCTGACGTGCTATGGCATAGGATTGGGCGGCAACTGATGTCTTGATATCCATTCTGGATCTCCTTTATCGACGTAAAATCTCAAACAGGCTCTGGTTCATCTGGCGTGCTTGATCGAATAGTTTGAGGTTGGCATCATAGCTTCGCTGCGCTTCACGAGCGTCAGCGATCTCGACCACCAGATTGACGTTAGAGCCATCATAGTGCCCGCTGTCATTCGCCAGCGGATGTCCAGGATCGTAGATGCGTGTCAGTTCGCTTTGATCAAGCCGCACAGGCCCGGGCTTCACTCCGCCGCCATCGATTTCATCGCGAAAGCTTATGGTTTTGCGGTGATAGCCCGGGGTGTCTGCGTTCGCGATATTTTCTGAGACATGGCGCAATCTTTGTGCCTGCGCTTCCATACCTGAGGCGGCGATTGACAGGCTGCTGATGAGGTCGGTCATGGCTTACCTCCCCCGCCCAAGCGCTAGTTTCAAAATATCAGAGGTGCTGGTGTAAACCGCCAGAGCCATGTCATGGTCTTGCCGTACCGTCGCGGCCTTCACCATCTCCCCTTCAAGAGAGACAGAGTTCCCGTTAGGAGCGCCTGGCCCCCGAAGAATCATTGGCTCAATCTTATTGGTTGCACCGGCATCAAGATGTCCGGGCCGTGTCGCCCGCAGCCCTTGGCCATGCTGATCTGCGTAGGTTTTCGCAAAATCGGGCAAGTCCCGGGTTTTATACCCTGGTGTGTCCGCATGTGCGACATTCTTTGCGATAACGCCCATTCTCTGTCCGGCATGGGACGCCAAAGCCTGCGCCATTCTGGTTATTTCGAGCTTTTCAAGCATCGGGGCTTCTCCCTCGATTTCGGTTCACTAAGACTTAAGGGTGATTCCTTTAGAAAGAGTAAGCACGAACATAAGAGGAACCATATGACGGACATTTTTGAGAATCTTCGGACACGAATTTCCCAAACCTCTATAACCAAGCGCATTGGACGCATTGCGGAGCTGGCGGGTGGGACCCTGCGTGTCACGGGATTGTCTGCAGGCAGCAGTCTTGGCGACAGGGTTCTGATTCGTGGTGAATCTGGCACAATGGGCGGGGAGGTATTGCGCCTTTCAAAGGAAGGGATCTCTGTTCTTCCCGATGGTTCCGGGGAAGGGTTGGCAATCGACGATACTGTTGAAATTGTTGGCCGAGCCGAGATTTCGCCGGATCAAAGCTGGATTGGCAGAATTATTGACCCCTTTGGCAAGCCGATTGATGGCAAGCCTTTGATGCCGGGGCAGAGCGCCCGTTCGGTGCGTGCAGCGCCACCGTTACCGGCGGAGCGCCGAGGCTTGGGGGAAAGACTTGAGACCGGCACCTCTATTTTCAACACAATGCTCCCCTTGGTGCGCGGACAGCGAATCGGGTTGTTTGCGGGGTCCGGTGTTGGGAAGTCGTCGCTTCTTGGTAAATTTGCACGAGGGGTAGATGCCGATATCGTTGTGATTGCCCTCGTGGGGGAACGGGGCCGTGAGCTTAGAGAGTTTACCGAGCGGGTGCTGGGGCCGCAGGGGATGGCCCGTGCGGTTGTTGTTGCGGCGACCTCGGACCAATCTCCGTTGGTGCGACGCCGGTGCATGTGGACTGCGATGACCGTTGCCGAGCATTTCCGAGATCAAGGTTTGCACGTTCTTTTGCTTGCTGACAGCATCACCCGGTTTGCCGAAGCACATCGCGAAGTGGCGCTTGCCGCGGGTGAGCAGGGCAGTCTACGTGGTTTCCCGCCTTCAACGTCTCATACGATCATGTCATTGGCGGAACGCGCGGGGCCGGGCGTGGAAGGTGCCGGGGACATTACGGCAGTCTTCACCGTTTTGGTTGCGGGTTCGGATATGGAAGAACCTGTTGCCGATATTCTGCGTGGGGTGTTGGACGGGCACGTCGTTATGGACCGTGCAATTGCAGAACGTGGTCGCTTTCCGGCGATTGACGTGTTGCGGTCGGTATCGCGTAGCTTGCCAGATGCCGCGACGGAGCCTGAAAACGGACTTATATCAGAAGCGCGCCGCCTTCTGGGTGCTTATGAACGAGCTGAAATGATGATCCAGGCGGGCTTGTATAGCAGCGGCTCTGATCCTGCGGTGGATGCCGCAATCAAAGTCTGGCCTGCGCTGGATGAATTCTTTGCCAAAGATGCTGCAGATGGCATCGAGGGCAGTTTCCAGAGATTGAATCACTGCCTCAGCCTTGGCCGCAAATAAGAAGGCTATTGCCCTATCCCTGTAAAAGGGTCAGGGCAATAGAAGCGCCGGAAGTAGAGGAAAAACTCGCCATCGCCTCGGACCGGATGAGGAATTTCTTGACCAAATCGTCTAGGTTTGCCGGATCAGAGAATTGCGCGACGCTGCTGTCTCCAAAAGCCTTTTCCGTTTTTGCCTTTAGAGTTTTCAGCTGCATATCAAGATCAAGGGTCGCGAAACTGGAGGGCAGCCCGAGTGCCTTCTCGAACACTTGCCGTAGTGGTTCGTTTCCCATCACGGTGAACCACTTGGTATCCTCACTGCTGTCACGAGATGCCAGCACTGCCAGCTCCCTTTCTGCGTTCAGGGCAAAGCGCAGATTTTCATCTTGTTCGCCCACGGCAGTTTCAAACTGGCGATCTTGATAGGCTGTCAGGATCTCATCTGCGAAACCCGGATTTTGCGTGCTGGGAATTGCCGAATCCCCGAATCCGAAGCTGGCGGAGAGGGCGAGATATTGTTTGTCGGCGAGTTTATTGCCTAAGGCCGACGAATCCAACGTACCGTCTTTCAACACCTTCTTGATGAAAAAACGATTGTTGATATCGTCATCCAAGCCGAAAGCCCCAAGCGCTACTGTGAGCAATCGGTGGTCTGACACCAAGTCCTCTGCAGTTTGGATCGACCCGATCTTGGCCCGGAAATAGTCTTCATCGCGTGCCAATGTTGCTGATGCCTGAAACGCTTCCTTTTGCTCGGGCAGGGTACGTTTCAGAAAGGCCCAGCCGGAATAACCACTAAATGGAACGACCGGCGAAAAGCTCATTGGGAACAAGCAGCAAAGAGCCGCTCCTCCCTAGGCAGAAGGCTGCGAAGTGCTTTCAGGGCTTGATAGAAGTTATCTGCCAGAACGCTCTCGGTTGCCAGATTGAGCTGAAACCGGCTGTCGTGATCAGTCAAGGCCTGGCTCAATTGTTCAATCCCGCGCAAAAGCTGCATCCGTGCGCCTTCAGCTTCGGCATCTCCGGAAAGAACCAGCTGCGCAATGTAGCAGACCCGGCGTACGGGCGTTGTTACTTCTTCGGGGTGAATAGCATCACGCAAGCGCAAAATATTCGCGTTTGGCGTCATCACGGCGAGCTTGGACCGCCGGTCGCCATTTTCGATGACTGCACCGTTGATCAAGACACGCTCATGCGGGCCTAGTTTTAAGACCAAACCCGTCATTTCGAGCCACCGTTTCCCCGCAATCCGCGCATGACGGCAGTATTGATGTCAACCAACGCGTCGGCGCTCGCTTTGCCATCCAGTACGTTTTTGCTGTGAACTGTGGTAAACTTGTAAAGATAAAAGAGCTGGGCACGCAGGGGCGCGGGCAGGCTGTTTCCTTCATCCGCGACGTCGATGGCCAGTGTGCGCCACATTGTTCCGTTGTCGTGCAAGGCACGTACGAGTGCCGCGTGATTTTCTTTGCGTTGCGCCCAGGCAGCCGAGAGTCTGCGGGTCATGCGTGCGAACAGATCGTATTCGATGGCGCGTGCATCCCGGCTAGGTGCGTCAGGGCGGGCGTAAGCTTCATTTACTCGTGCGGTCATCATATTCACGGTGGTGTCCTTCCAGTCATGGGGTGATCAGCGAGGGGTTCGGGGCGCGCCTAAGCGCGCCCCGATTCGGCTGGATTTACTGGAACAGCGACAGGATCGACTGCGGCGACTGGTTCGCAATCGACAGAGCCTGAACACCAAGCTGCTGCTGGACCTGAAGCGCCTGCAAGCGTGCAGAGGTTTCTTCCATGTCCGCATCAACCATAGAGCCGATACCCGCTTCCATCGCATCCGAAAGTTTGCTGACAAAATCAGATTGGATATCGATCCGCTTTTGTGCAGAACCGAATGACGCAGCCGCATCGATTGCGCTGTTGATCATGGTTTCGATATTGGTAAGTGCCGCAGCTGCACCCTCATTGGAGGTGACGTCGAGGTTATCAAGCCCGAACAGACCGCCCGAAGCCGTACCATCCTGCGTCACCGAGAGTGTCAAGGCTTCTAAGCCATCACTCTCTGCGGAATCCACTGCCAGGGACCATTGGCCAGTTGTCGCATCTTTCTGGACCTGTGTCGTCACCCCTGTAGGAGGGTTGGAATCAATGGCCGTTTTCAGACCTTTGGCCACATCCTCCAGCGTTTCGCCTTTGCCCGCAATATAGTCAAAAGACTGTGAGCCGATGGTTACTTTGTAGCTATCCCCTTCCTTGACACCAGCAGTCGCTGAAAAGTCGATGGTCTCAGCACGCTGTTCGATTGTGGCAGCGTCTGGATCGGTTGGTGCACCACCACCATTGATGTCAGTCATTTCAAGATTGGCATCGGTAGACGAATTGGTCGCGATGCTGACCGAAGAAAATGCGTTGGTATTAGAAATTTCCAACACACCCGCAGCACCTGCCGTAGCAGTGATCCCTTCTAGCCCCAAAGCATTAATGGCACCTTGGAAATAGTCACGCACATCATCGGCGCTGGGGGTGCCGACCGCGGTATAGTTCAATTCGCTGCCGTTGATCTTGATAGAATAGGTATCGGCGTCAGCTGCGCCCGCAAATGTCAGTTCAGCAGCCTTGCCAGCAGAATCGGTTGTAACCCCAGAAGCTGCAGCAACCCCACCCGGCGCGGTGATGGTTCCATAGTCGGTTACCGATCCCGCGATCGCGGTGCCACCGATAACACCTGCTTTAGCGCTCAGATCCATACGGTTGACTGTGATCTGTGATGCGGTGACGCTGCCATCATTTGAACGATCAAGCGAAGACAGGATGCTGACGTCATCCGTCCCTGTGACCATGTTCAAGCCATTGAACTGTGCCCCGCCAACCACCGTTTTGATCTGATCACGCAACGCGGAAATGTCGGTTTGGATCTTTTCGCGGTCAACGTTTCCTTCCTGCGCTGCAACGATCTTACCTTTGATCTCTGTCAGCAGGTCGGTCACGCTTTCCGAAGCCTGACGGGCAACCGAAAGGGTCGAGGACCCCAGCGAAAGACTGTCAGAAATCCCAGCAAAGCCTTTTACGTCACTTTCCATAACCTTGGAAATTGCCCAAACGGCCGCGTTGTCTTTTGCAGTTGCAACCGATTTACCAGTCGAGATCTCGTTCTGGACCTGTGTCATGCTTTTGTTGATCGACTTCAACGTCTGCAAGGCCACCATGGAGCTGTTATTCGTCAAGATAGAAGACATGTTTAGTCCCTTTATTTTGCCGGCGCTTTGCGCTCGGCGGATAACCGTCCACAGACGGCAAGAAGGGCATTTTGCCATTGCCTCCGGTTTTTGTGTCCGGGGCGCCACCCCGTTGTGGGATGCAGGTACATTGATCGGCGCAAAGAGCTAATAGAGTCCTAAAGTGAAAGTTCTTGAGCGAATACAATATGATGCATTTTATTCAAACGGCGCATTATTCCGCTAGAAGCGCGCCTTGAGCGTCCCTGCCGGACCACCGATTTTCTGGGTTTTGCCTGTGTTGTCATAAGTCTGTACACCTGCGCGTACGGTCGTCACCTCTAGCAGGCGGCGGCGTGCGGCACGGATGCCTTTTGCGGCCGCTTGCAAAGCCAAGGCGTTGCGCCCCGCCAAATCGCGCAGCGCGGTCAGTCGTGCGGCATCGGTCTGGGGATCAAGGTCATCCAAAGCAGATTCTGCACGCTGGGCCAGCTCTGCCATTGCGACAAAGTCACCTGCACGAATCGCGGCCGCGGTGTCTTTGGCCGTCGTTTCCAGCCGTTCGATAGCACTTTGTGTATGTGTCATTGCGCGTCTCCTGATTCGCTGCTGGACATTGCCCGGAACAGAACTTCCGTCAGTCCGATACCCCCGGCTTTCACCATGGCGGTGGCTTGTTCCTGCCGTAGGAAGGACGAAAACTGCTCTTCGCCAATGCCGCCGCCAAAGCCGTCTCTCGCGGCGCCAAGTCCCGCATGGCCAAGCATTTCTGCAAGAAAGGCAGCTTCAAGTTCCGCTGCTTTTTCACGCAGTGGATTGGGTTTCGGTGGTTGCACTAATTTTTGCGCTACTGGAGACACATCCATATCGAATCCTCTTTTGTTTAATTTTCTTGATTGTGCTGGTTGGCGGTAAACAACCGGTAACTAGTTTCAAAGATACTGGCATGACGCGAAAGTAGGGAGCGGCAGAAGCCGGGAGAAAATTGGACAATATCAATTTCAGCGGCGCGACGGTAAGCAAGTCGCAGGTGGCTCCTGCCAATCAGGCGGGCGTGCAGGTATCAGCCGAGCAGGATTTCTCTGCCTTTATGCAGATAGCGAAGGCCACGCATGTTCCCTTGACGGTTTCGCAGATCATTCCGCAGGCGGGGGGGGCATCTTCAACTGGGCAGCCCGCCATTGTGAAGGGGGAAGACGCACCGGAAGTGGTGGACTTGCCTGTCTCTGTGGAGGATGAGGCTGTTGAGGGCGAGGTTGTGCCCATGCCTCTTGTGCCGGTTTTGGCCGAAACACAGGATCCAGAATTGGCGACCACGCTTCGGGTGCCTGTGCAAGACGCTCCTTTGTCTGAGGCGGATACTTCGGTTCGCGATCCGGAAAGCGTTCCCGGCAAGCAAGATACGGTTCCGTCACAGGCGATTCTGCCCCAAGAACCAGATAGCGTTCGGCCACCTCTTCGAGAGGGCCAGGCATTGGAACTTGGAAAGACGGATCCTGTTGCGGCGGTAGAAGCCGATACCAAAGCCACGGCTGAGGTCAAAGCGAGTGAAAGCAGTGTGCAGGGGGCTGATTCTTCGGCACCCGTTCAGATCAGGGCCGAGGATGGACTTCCGGCAGGTGTCACAAAAGATGCTGTTATACGCCCTGAGGCCGCTCCGCGTGAGGTGCAGTCGCGCGGGCCGGACACTGTGCCTGTAATGACATCTGTGAAAGCTACGCCTTTAACCGCCACGCCAGACCCGGTTGTCGGGAAAGTAGCGCCACAACCGGGCCCGCTTCAGGTCGTGTCTTGGTCCAGCGCGGCTGCCGATCCGGAAGGTAGTGGTGATTCGTCCGGGCGTATTGATGTGACGGCGTTTCGAAAAGTTGATGGCCCGGCCATGTATATGTCGGCCAATGTCCCGGTTGAGGGTAAGATCATTCAGCCTGTCACACCGCTTCAATCTTCCCAAAAGCGGGACGCCAATTTGAAGACTGTTAGCATCTCCTATTCGACTGCAGTTCCGGTGGCTGAGGCTGGCTTCACTTCCGAAGCTGCCCCTTTGGCTGCAAGCGTATCGCCATCCAATAACAATTTGTCTGCGCCGCCTGTAGTGTCGCAAACACCAGTTCCGGTTCAGGAAATTCCTGCCCAGATCGTGGCGCATGCGCAACCGGGCAAACCTGCCGCGATGGAGCTTATTCTTGCGCCTGAAGAGCTGGGCAAGATCCGAATCCACCTCACACCCGACGGCGACAACATGAGGGTGGTTATCCAGGCGGAACGTCCGGAAGCGATGGAGCTTATTCGCCGCAATATTGAGGCGCTTTCGGCCGAACTGCGCCAATCCGGCTTTGCCAGCACATCTTTCAGCTTTGAGGGCTGGGCTGGCGATGCGGAGGGCAGACAAGTCAAAAAGTCGACAGTCGCAATTGAGAACACAATGGATATTGCGCCCGACGAGGCAACTTTGAATCAACCTACCAATAGCATGCAAAGCAGCGCGGGATTGGACCTTCGGGTCTGACGGCGCTCCTTGAAAGGAAGATCATGGACGTTACTGCAACAAATTACTCAACAACGACAACAAAAACGGCAGATTCGGCGGATACGAGCAAAATCTCTTCTGATTTTGATACGTTTCTGAAGATGCTGACCGCCCAAATACAAAATCAGGACCCGATGAATCCGGTCGAATCGTCTGATTTCGCGGTACAGCTTGCCACTTTCTCCAGCGTTGAACAGCAAAGCCTGACAAACCAGAAACTGGATACCCTCTCTGGGTTGATGGGTGTGCAGGGCATGACGCAACTTGCACCTTGGGTTGGCCAAGAGGCGCGCAGCGCTGGCCCCGTTTACATGAATGGAACCCCCGTTACGATCGCGCCCGATCCGAATGTGACGGCGGATCGTGCTGTCTTGGTTGTAAAGGATATTAGCGGGAATACGCTTGCACGAGAGGATGTCCCCGTCTCTGGCGGAACATATGAGTGGACGGGAAAAGACATCTCTGGGGCAGATCTGCCCAGTGGGGTTTATACACTGAGCTTGGAAAGCTACCGGGACGGGGTCGAGATCGAAACCTCCGCAGTCGAGAGCTACGCAAGCATTCAAGAAGTGCAAATGGCTGCCACTGGTCCGCAATTGATTCTGGCAGGCGGTGTTTCGATCAGTGCCGAGCAAGTCACAGCATTGCGGCAAGCAGCCTAGCTGGCAGAATTGATGGGGCATGAGGGTGTGGCTGATCCGGTATGAAAAAGACATGCGGACCGATAGAGAAACCGCAACGCATGTTGGATATCTCGCGGGGCGCGTCCGGTATCGCGGTCTTGAATTCGTAGCTTATAGTGCGGGCTTGACGGTTTGTTGACATGGCATCAAACGGGCCGCCAGACCTCGGCACTATTTCCGGGGTGTGGTACACCGCGTCCAGACAGATATCGTTTATGTCGCGCATCAAACAGTAGGCTTGCGTGAAATGGCCTGTAGTTTGGGGGGCTCTTTCCATTAAGCTAACAGACCCAAGGTGTCGCCAAGCCGACTGTGTTCGCCTTGGCTGCGGCACTTGCAGTCGTGATCTGGAAACGGTTTCGGTTTGTTGTATGCGCAGAGATAAAATGCAATATATAAATTGTGTGGTTATCTGGGCGGGTCATGTATGCGGCGTACTAAAACTCAGCGGGTGCTCTGGACGGCGTTTTGGTTTGGGCTGGGCGGTGCGACATGTCCGGCACTGGCATTGGAGCCGATTACGTTCGAGGTCGCGGGCGGGGATGAGGATGTAGAGAGTGCTTTGCGGGGGGCTTCGTTGCTATTGGCTGCGCAGGCCGAGGGTACAGATAACGATCAGGACCTCTTTGCAACAGCACGGGCCGATTATGGCCGCCTTTTGGGCGCGCTTTACGCGATGGGCCACTATTCGGGCGTGATTGCGATCGGTATTGACGGGCGTGAGGTGGCCTCGATACCGCTACTCGATACGCCCTCCAATATTCGCAAGATCACATTGCGCGTTGATCCCGGACCGGCATTCAAGTTTTCCAAAGCGAGGGTGGCGCCACTGGCCGAGGGGACGGAACTACCCGACGGCTATGCCGTGGGAGAGACTGCGAAAAGTGAAGTGATTTCAGCCGCCGCAGGGGCGGCGGTGGACGGTTGGCGCGCCGCGGGCCATGCTAAGGCTGCGGTGGCCGGTCAGGATTTGTTGGCGGATCACGACAAGGCAACGATGTCTGCTGATCTTGCGCTGAATGCGGGGCCGCGGCTGCGCTTTGGGCCGTTGCGTGTGACCGGGCAGGACCGGATGGAATTACGCCGGATCATCAAGATCGCGGGCCTGCCTGAAGGCGCGCAATACGACCCGGAGGAGCTGGAAGATGCCGCAGAACGCCTGCGCCGCACCGGCATTTTCCGCTCTGTCGCCTTGGTGGAGGATGAGGCGATTACCGCGCCGGATCAGCTTGGCATCACCGCGAAACTCGTCGAAGAAAAGCCAAGGCGCTTTGGGTTCGGGGTCGAGGCGGCCAGCAGCGAGGGTGCGCGGGTCAGCGGCTATTGGCTGCATCGCAACCTGCTCGGTGGCGGTGAGCGGTTAAAAGTGGATGCCGAAGTTGCGCAAATCGGCGCGCAAGACAGCGGGATGGATTACAGCCTCGGGGTTACGCTTGACCGCCCTGCGACGCTGAGTGCCGATACCACCGCAACCGCCTTTTTCCGTATCGGGCGTGAGGACGAAGAGGATTACGTTCAGGATTTCGCGGAAGCTGGCCTGGGGTTCACGCATTATGTCTCTCGTGAGATGACGGCACGGGTTGCAGTGGAATATTCGCGCTTTTGGGTGAAATACCCGAGTGAAGAGATCAATTTCAGTAGCCTCGCCTTGCCCGTCGGCATCAATTGGGACAAGCGGAATTCTAAAACTGATGCCACCGAAGGGTTTTATATCGACGCAGAAATAGCCCCGTTCCTTGGGTTTGATACGACCGATTCCGGCTTGTTATTAAGCTTCGATGGCCGCGCCTACAAAGGTTTCGGCAAAGATGACCGGGTGACAATCGCGGGCCGTTTGCAGGCCAAGGGCACTTTGGGTGCCTCTATCGACAACTTGCCGCCGGACTATCTGTTTTATTCGGGCGGGGGCGGCACGGTGCGCGGGCAGGCGTATCAGTCGCTTGGCTTCACGTCATCGACAACGGGGCGCGATTCAGGGGGGACCGGGTTTATCGGTGCCTCGCTGGAGGTGCGCACCAAGGTCACGAACAGCATCGGGGTCGTCGGTTTTGCCGATTACGGCCAGATCTCCTCGGACGGGTTGTTTGGTGGGGACACGCTGGACCATGCAGGCGCGGGGCTGGGGCTTCGCTATGCGACGGGGTTTGGCCCGATCCGGCTTGATATCGGTGTGCCGGTTTCGGGTGAGGATAAAAAACCGCAGGTTTACATTGGCATAGGGCAATCTTTCTGATGCGTAATTTTTTTATCGTTTTGCTTTGCCTATGTGTTTTGCCCATCGCCGCGATGGCGCAAGAGGATGATCGTGGCTTCCTGACCGAGTTTCTGGAAGAGAACCTGTCCGGCGCGGGTCGCAAGGTTGTCGTGACCGGCTTTACCGGTGCGCTTTCCTCTCAGGCGCAGATCGAGCAGCTGACGATTGCCGATGATGATGGCATCTGGCTGACGCTGAACAATGTGGTGCTGGATTGGAGCCGCGCCTCGCTGTTGCGCGGTGTGGTCAGCGTGACCGAACTTGTCGCGGATGAAATCATTCTGGCCCGCAAGCCTTTGCCTGCCGCCGATGCGGCCCCCACGCCCGAGGCGACAGGATTTTCCCTGCCAGATCTGCCCGTTTCCATCAATGTCAAAAAGCTGGAGGCAAAGCGGATTGCATTGGGCGAATCCCTGATGGGGCAGGCGCTCGAAGGCTCGCTTTTGGCAGCACTTAGCCTTGACGGGGGTGAGGGCAGCGCCGATCTGCAGCTTTTACGGACCGATGACGGACCGGATGGGCGTGTGGCCCTAAAGGCAAGCTATGCAAATGACAGCCGGAGCCTTGCGCTTGATCTTGAAGTTGTCGAGGCGGCGGGGGGCATCGCCTCAAGCTTACTTGGCCTGCCGGGCACGCCTTCGGTCGGGCTGATAATTGCAGGCAGCGGTCCTTTGGATGATTTTGCCGCCGATTTGGATTTACGCACGGATGGCAAGGAGCGCCTTCTGGGCAAGGTTACGCTGAAGGGCCAAGAAGACGGTGCGCAGCGTCTTGGCGTGGATTTCGCGGGCGATGTTGCCCCGCTGTTCCTGCCGCAATACGCCGACTTCTTTGGCCCCGAAATCAGCCTGAAGGCCGAGGCGTTGCGTCAAACCTCGGGGCAGGTTGACCTGTCACAACTGTCGCTCAAGGCGCGGGCGATCAGCCTGGAGGGTGCCGCCACCATCGCCGCTGACGGCTTGCCTGAACGGTTTTCCTTGACCGGCCAGCTGGGCCTGCCGGGGGCAGAGCCTGTGCTTTTGCTCTTTGGGGGCGATGCGCAAACGCGGGTTGCTTC